>NVVP01000021.1 GCA_002402245.1 Gammaproteobacteria bacterium
TACAATTAAACCGGCGGATCAGCCCGCTAAGTAAGGGTGGAGACAGAAAGTCAGCGGCTTATCGTGAGAAAGTTAAAATCGACAGCGTCTGATGCTATTCTACTATTTAGCTCAGATATGAATGTCTATATTTGCGGTTGTAAAACACTTCGATATAATCGAATCGTTGTTCAGGCAGGGAGAGCTGTATAATTATCCTAATTACAAACTGTGGCATTCTTGCCTATATTAATACAGCATTAGATTCATATTGAACAAACATTGAATCTGAAGTGAGGAAAATGATGAAACGAATTATGTTATTTATTATGACAAATATTGCCATTATGGCGGTATTAAGTATTACATTAAGGCTACTGGGCGTTGATAGTATATTAGCTGAAAATGGATCTGACCTTAATATTCAGGCATTAGTCATATTCTCAGGCGTTATAGGTTTTGGTGGGTCACTTATTTCACTGCTCATTTCAAAATGGATGGCAAAACGTATGACGGGTGCAGTTGTCATTACAAACCCAGTAAGTAATATGGATAAATGGTTAGTAAGCACCGTTGAAAAACAGGCAAAGATTGTTGGTATAAAAATGCCAGAAGTAGCTATTTTCCCCTCAGCTGGGATGAATGCCTTTGCAACAGGGGCGAGTAAAAACAATGCGCTTATGGCCGTTTCTCAGGGATTATTAAATGAAATGTCGCAAGGCGAAATTGAAGCGGTAGTTGGACATGAGATGAGCCATATTGCCAATGGAGACATGGTAACACTGGCGTTAATTCAAGGTGTTGTTAATACTTTTGTCGTCTTTTTATCGCGGATTGTGGGTCATATTGTAGACCGTGTAATCTTAAAAAATAATCAAGGTCATGGGATAGGCTATTTTGTTACGGTAATGGTGGCTCAGGTTGTTTTATCGATACTTGCATCCACAATAGTGATGTATTTCTCACGAAAACGTGAATTTATTGCCGATACTGGTGGTGCAGACTTAGCGGGTCATCAAAATATGATAAACGCGCTTAAACGTCTTGGGCAGGTTGAGCCTGAAGTATTACCTGAGCAAATGGCTGCATTTGGCATTAATGATAAAGGCGGGATTATGGCCTTATTTTCATCTCATCCGCCTATTGAAGCAAGAATAAAGGCTCTAGAACAGCGCGCAGTGAATCGAGCATAATAAAATCGCGTAATCTTCTCTTATATCTAGGAGCTAATAGGAGTGAGCTTGATTGCTTTGTAGCGATTGAGTCATGGACGAAGATAAGCTTTTCCTCTTGAATTGCAACTTGCGGGGTTTGTTGGTAAGTTAAATCCTTTGTATCTATGTGCAACTACTCCAGTTAATTAAAGAGGATTTACCGTGTCTTTTGTTGTTTCTCACGATTTTATTAAAGCGACCACGCATGTTGAATTAAAAGCATATCGAGATAAGGTGGTTCGTGATGAAGAAAATCGTAACAGCTATCTAGCCTCTACAGATATTGAAGTTGAACCGAGTCAGTTATCGCTTGATGCCTTACAAGATATGGCTGCTGTGGCTACCAGCTTAGATGATGCTAAATCAGTCAGTGCGCTTGATGCGATTTTCCTTGCTAGGAATGGCCAGTTTGATGCGGTTATTCCCAACTTTAAAGCCTTTTCATCGGTACTCGAAGCCTATTTAAAAGATAAGCTGATTGATGGTTGGCTCTATTTCAAGAAGCAAGATGACAAGTTATATCCTGTGCTTGTTACCCATATTAGCTATAAAAAATCGACAGAGCATTTTTCAGAATCTACCTTGCTGCATGTCTGCCATGTTTCACCTAATCCAGACCGAGGCTATTATGGCTTTGAGCATGAGTATGTCTCATTTTATCCGGGTGATGTGGTTCAAAACAGAATTGTTGATGCGCTGGAATTAAAAGGCGTCTTTAAAGAAACTCCCGAGCTTAAAGCTGAATATGAAGCAAGCCATAATCGATATTGTCAGTTAATTAAAGATCAGTTCTCAGAACAATTTGTAGCCAAAGGTAATATCTATAGGAGTCAAGATAACCGAGTACCGAATGGCTCTTTTGTTGATGTTAAAGTGATTAACGATATGTCAGCTAGAGATGTTAAAACACATCAGCAGTTTAGAGAGTCATGTTTAGCCGATGACCAAGAAAAACTATTAGCTCTGCCTGAATGGTCGTTAGTTCGGGCGTTTAATTTAACCACACATGATTATATTTGGCTTCATGCTGATTATTTAACGCCTTATAAATATGATAAATCATTAAAAGATAAATTGATTTTACCGAAGAGTCACCGTGACTTACTTGATGTATTGACCACTAATGTTGAGGCATTTAGTGGCGATATTATTGATGGCAAAACAGCGGGTAATGTCATCTTGTGCAAAGGTATTCCGGGTGTGGGTAAAACATTAACAGCAGAGGTCTATTCTGAAATTATTCAGCGACCTTTATATCTGCTTCATTCAGGATCGTTAGGTACTACAGCTAAAGATATCGAAGAAAATCTAAGAATAGTATTTTCACGCAGTGAACGTTGGGATTGTGTGTTGTTATTGGATGAAGCTGATGTATTTATCGTGAGAAGAAACGATAATATTGAACAAAATGCCATTGTCGCTGAGTTTTTACGCACCATGGAATATTTTAATGGTTTGTTATTTATGACCACCAATCGCCCTGATGATATTGATGAGGCGATTATTTCTCGTTGTGCTGCCATCATAAATTATGAAGCCCCGACAAAAGCTGACGCACCTAAAATTTGGCAAGTGTTAGCGGAGCAATATGGCTATACCCTATCTGAAACCTTGTTGCCGAAACTATTAGAAACCTTTGAGAGCATAACGCCTCGCGATATTAAAATGCTGTTAAGACTAGCATTACGAGTGGCCGCTAATAACAAGGTTGAACCTGATATGGATGTCTTTCGTCAATGTGCTATGTTTAGAGCGATCAAAATGGTTGAACATAAGGCCTAAATCAATTTTGAAAAATGCGGGGTAACTTTTTGTTGGCTATAGCGATCAAATGCCATGCAAATATTACGAATAAGTAGGTAGCCAGCAGGTAATACGCTGATGTTATTTTGATTGTAAGTTAGTAGGCCATCCGTTGAAAATTGTTTTAGGCGTGGAATCACATCAGCAAAATAATCATAGAAGTCGATATTGAGTGTTTGCTCGATAGCACGTGTATCTAAATAGAAATGACAGATTAGTTCGGTGATGACGGCACGGCGTATTTTATCATCAGCATTGAGCGTTAGCCCTCGAAGTAAGGGTAGTTCGTTTTTATCTAGGCTTTCGGCATACTCTGCTAGAGTGCGTTGGTTTTGACTGTATGAGTCAGCAATGCGACCAATCGAGGTAATGCCTAGTCCGATAAGGTCGCATTCTGAATGAGTTGAATAACCTTGAAAGTTACGGTGGAGTCTATTTTCTTGTTGGGCAATGGTTAGGTCATCACTTGGTTTGGCAAAGTGATCCATGCCGATATACACATAGCCTGCGGCTGTGAGTTGTTCAATAGTTTGTTGCAGTATGGCGAGTTTAACTGTAGCTAGAGGTATATCTTCACTATTCATCTGCCGTTGAACTTTAAAGCGTTCAGGCATGTGAGCATAGTTAAATACCGAGATACGGTCGGGTGATACGTTAATTATCTTGGTCAGTGTTTCAGCAAAGCTGGTAGGCGTTTGAAACGGAAGGCCATAAATTAAATCGATACTGACCGAACGAAAGCCTTGTTTACGTGCTTCATCAATGACGACAAAGGTTTCTTCTTCGCTTTGAATGCGGTTGACGGCTTTTTGTACGATAGGGTTAAAGTCTTGCACGCCTAAGCTAATACGGTTGAAGCCTATTTCACGTAATACTTTGATTGTTTCGGCATCGGCTTCACGGGGATCAATTTCAATTGAAAACTCACCATTGTCATCATCTGCTAAATTAAAGTGCTGGTGGGTGACCGCCATAAGTTCACGCATTTGGTCATGACTGATGAATGTAGGTGTTCCGCCACCCCAATGTAATTGATCGACTTGTCTGCTTGAATCGAACAAGGCTGCTTGTAAGGCAACTTCTTTATGTAGATTGGCTAGGTAAGGTTCAGCATGTTTACGGTTTTTGGTGATGATTTTATTGCAGCCACAATAAAAGCAGACGGTGTCACAGAACGGTAGATGGAAATATAACGATAAAGGTCCGCCTCTTTTATTTGATAGCTCAACTTGCTCTAGATAGCTGGTTTTATTGAATTGATCGTTAAACTCGAGTGCGGTGGGATAGGAGGTATAACGTGGCCCGGCGGTGTCGTAACGTTTTATCAGGTCCAGATCAAACTGAGCTGTATGTTCCACGAGATTGCGCTCCTAGCGAGTAAGGCTGAGAGCGCATTGTATGTTGCCTAAGTGAACAAGCGGCGGCAATCTCGTGTTTTATTGATATAGATCATTAAACCCTAAAACGATGGCCTTTTTCTGGGTGTTCTTGCAGGTATTCATAGTGATTTTGAATAATCGGCAAGATTTCATCAACAGAGTCGACAATGTAAAATAAGTCTAAATCTTCTTTTGATATACAGCCTAATTCAAGTACCTGTTCTTTCAGCCAATCGATCAGTCCGGCCCAAAATGAAGAGCCAAATAAGATGATAGGGAAGTGTTTTATTTTCTTTGTTTGGATGAGGGTTAAGGCTTCGAAAAACTCATCAAGTGTGCCAAAACCGCCAGGGAATACAACATAGCCAATCGAGTATTTAACAAACATTAGTTTACGTACAAAGAAATAGCGAAATGTCAGGCTAATATCTTGTGAGGTGTTGGGTGATTGCTCAAGTGGTAATGCGATGTTTAAGCCGATAGATTGGCCGCCTTGTTGAAAAGCACCTTTATTGGCGGCTTCCATAATACTAGGGCCACCGCCGCTAATAATAGAAAACTTAGCTTGTGATAGTTTGCGGGCAACCTTCATTGCATCTTGGTAATAAGGGGATGATTCTTCTAAGCGAGCACTGCCAAATATGGAGATGGCAGGGCCTAAATCATTTAGGGTTTCAATGCCATCAATTAGCTCTGCTTGAATGCGAAATACACGCCATGCCTCAGATGTTTTTAGATCTTCCATTTAGCTTATCCATAAAGAAGTAAGGGGTTTAATGACGATAAAGAAAATAAGGACGGATTGCAACTTAAAATGATGTTGCTTGCCCCGCTAGAAGGCCGCGACGAGGCTATAATTTAGTTATTACTCTATCTGCGGTATCATATGCCGATTATATTGATTTAGTTTGGTGTTTTTTATGAAGGTTTTAGTCATTGGTGGTGGTGGTCGTGAACATGCTTTAGCATGGAAATTGATTCAATCACCACGATGTGAGCAAGTTTATGTTGCTCCAGGTAATCCAGGTAGCATGAGTGAAGAAAATATCGAGAATGTAGCTATTGATGCTGAAGATATTGAGGGTTTGGTTAACTTTGCTAAAGAGAATGACATTGGATTAACGGTTGTCGGCCCTGAAGTGCCCTTAGTATTAGGTGTGGTTGATGCATTTGAAGAGGCGGGTTTACGTTGTTTTGGCCCATCAAAAGAGGCTGCCCAGTTAGAAGCATCAAAAAGCTTCACTAAAGACTTTCTTGCTCGTCATAATATTCCGACGGCTGATTACCAAACATTTACTGAAACTGCTGGTGCCATTGCTTATATTAAACAGCAAGGCGCACCGATTGTTATTAAAGCAGATGGCTTAGCGGCTGGTAAAGGCGTTATTGTCGCCATGACCGAGCAACAAGCGATTGATGCGGTTGAAGACATGTTGTCAGGCAATGCCTTTGGTGAAGCGGGTCATCGCGTAGTGATTGAAGAGTTTATGACTGGTGAAGAAGCTAGTTTTATCGTCATGGTGGATGGTGAAAATATTCTTCCGTTGGCAACATCACAAGATCATAAAGCACGAGATAACGGCGATTTAGGTCCTAATACCGGCGGAATGGGTGCTTATTCACCTGCACCTGTGGTGACCGATGAAGTATTCAATAAGATCATGGCAGATGTGATTGAGCCAACAGTAGAAGGAATGGCTGAAGATGGCCGACCTTACACTGGATTTTTATATGCTGGCGTGATGATTTCACCTGAGGGCGATCCTCGTGTTGTTGAATATAACTGTCGTTTTGGTGACCCTGAAACACAACCTATTATGATGCGTTTGCAGTCTGATCTAATTGAACTGTGTGAAGCAGCATTAGATAACAAGTTAAATACCGTTGAAGCACAATGGGACCCTCGTGCTGCCGTAGGAGTGGTATTAGCGGCGGGTGGTTATCCGGAAGCGTATCGAAAAGGCGACATCATTAGCGGCTTAGATAAAGCGGATAGTGATGATGCTAAAGTATTCCATGCCGGTACGGCGATGAAAGACGGTAAAGTCGTAACATCGGGCGGTCGTGTTTTATGTGCGACAGCATTAGGTCATACCGTTGAGCAAGCACAAAGCAAAGCTTATAAGGCAATTGATGCGATTGATTGGGATGATAAATACTATCGTACTGATATTGCATATCGTGCTATCGAAAGAGAACAGCGCAAATAATTTTAACGTAAGATTTAGGAGTCTGGCTGATGTCTGTAGCCCATCCAATTATTGCAGTAACTGGTTCATCAGGTGCTGGAACATCCACTGTTAAACATGCTTTTGAAGATATTTTTCGTCGTGGTGGAATTAAGCCTGTCATAGTTGAAGGTGATAGTTTCCATAAATATGATCGTGCAGGAATGCGTGAGGCAGTTGAAAAGGCCAATGAAGAGGGAAAAATCCTAACTCACTTTGGCCCAGATGGTAATTGTTTAGATGGTTTAGAGAGTTTATTTCAGAATTACTCCGAAACAGGCAAAGGCGAACGTAGATTTTATATTCATAGTGATGCTGAGGGTGTTCAATTTAATCAACCAGCGGGTACATTTACCTCTTGGGAAGAAATTGATGGCAATACAGATTTACTGTTCTATGAAGGTCTGCATGGCGGCGCGGTAACTGATGATTTTAATATTGCACAGTTTGTTGATCTATTGATTGGTGTGGTTCCGGTTATCAATCTTGAGTGGATCCAAAAAATTAAACGTGATTGTTCTAACCGTGGTTACTCGTCAGAAGCGGTGGTTGATATCATTTTAAAACGTATGCCTGATTATATTAATCACATTACGCCACAGTTTTCACGTACTCATATCAACTTTCAACGAGTACCGTTAATCGATACATCAAACCCATTCGTTATGCGTGAGATTCCTACGCCTGATGAGAGCTTAGTGGTTATTCGCTTTAAAGAGCCTAAAATGGCAGATTTCCCTTATTACTTGAGCATGTTGAAAGATTCATTCATGTCTCGGCCTAATAACTTAGTGGTTCCAGCCGTTAAAATGGGCTTGGCAATCGAAGTTATTTTAGCACCGGTAATTGAAGAAATGATGACTAAAAAGCGCCAAAGAGGCTGATTTTGACGTTATTTGCTAGGATAAGGACAGAAAATAACAATATTGCTTAGCAGCGATATTGTTATTTTACTATTAGGCTTATGAAATCTAATTGGAAGATACGCCAAGCGGTTAAGGCGCTAAAACAGGGCGAGGTTATTGCTTACCCTACTGAGGCTGTGTACGGTTTAGGTTGTGACCCTTGGAATGAACACGCTGTGCAAAAATTATTAACAATTAAGCAGCGYGATTGGCAGAAAGGGCTAATTATTATTGCTGCTGATTTTAATCAATTACAAGATTTTATTGCTACTCTTCCTGCTAAAACATTGCAGTTACTTGAAAAGTCATGGCCAGGCCCTGAAACGTGGGTTTTGCCAGTAAGCACTCACGTTTCAGACAATGTAACCGGCCAGCATGATACGATTGCAGTACGAGTCACAGCACATACGCAAACAGTAGAATTATGTCGAGCCTTTGGTGGCGCTATTATTTCGACCAGTGCAAACATTACCGGTTTACGAGCAGCCACAACGGTTAAGCAAGTTAGGTGGCAGCTTCCTGAAGTGACCACCGTATTGTCTGGATCCTGTGTGGGTTCGGCCCAGCCGACAGTAATACGTAATGCTCAAACAGGAGAAAAAATACGATGAGCGCACCTGATATTAATGCAGTAAGAGACTATTTATTAGCATTACAAGATCGTATTTGTCAGCAAATTGAACAAGCAGATGGCAGCCAAACCTTTGTTGAAGATAAATGGCAACGAGAAGGTTCGGGGGGCGGTGGTGGCCGAACCCGTGTACTGACTAATGGTGCTGTTTTTGAGCAAGGTGGGGTTAATTTTTCTCAGGTAACAGGGGACAGTTTGCCTGCTTCTGCTACCGCGCTTAGGCCAGAGTTGGCAGGGCGTAGCTTTGAGGCTTTGGGTGTGTCATTAGTCATTCACCCTCATAACCCTCATGTGCCCACATCTCATGCCAATGTCCGTTTCTTTATCGCTGAAAAAGAGGGTGAAGAACCCGTTTGGTGGTTTGGTGGAGGCTATGATTTAACGCCTTATTATGGCGTTGAAGAAGATGTGATTGAATGGCATCAAACGGCTAAGGATGCCTGTGACCCTTTTGGGGAAACAGTTTATGCTGACTATAAAAAAGCCTGTGATGAATATTTCTTTTTAACCCATCGTAATGAAACACGTGGTGTTGGCGGTTTATTCTTTGATGATTTGAATCAAGGTGGTTTTGACTACTGTTTTGATATCATGAAAGCAATTGGTGATAGTTATACCAAAGCGTATTTACCGATTGTAGAACGACGCAAAGATACACCTTACGGTGAACGAGAACGAGACTTTCAACTATACCGTCGCGGCCGGTATGTTGAGTTTAATCTAGTGTATGACCGCGGTACTTTATTTGGTCTTCAGTCGGGGGGCCGAACAGAGTCTATTTTAATGTCATTACCCCCGTTAGTTAAGTGGCAATATAATTGGCAACCAGAGAACGGTTGTCCTGAGGATGAGTTATATCAACGATTTCTCAAACCTCGTGACTGGCTCAGTGAGTGAGCAGAGCCATTAATGTAAATAAATCATGGAAACAATAATGAACAATAAAAGATTGCAGGGAAAGATAAAATTTTGGAACACAAAGAAGGGCTTTGGTTTCATCGAACAAGAAGGTGAAGAGAAGCAAATGTTTATCCACATCAAAGCATTTGCAAATAGACAGAAAAAACCCGCTATTGGCCAAGTAGTTACTTACATGGTGTCAGAAGATAAAAATGGTCGACCTTGTGCGGCTGATGTTATGCGTGAAGATGAAGTAGCAGCTCAAACAGAAAAAGGTAAATCTATTGGCTTAGGCTTGATTGTACTTACTGTTGTTGTGGTGAGTGCTGCAGCCTGGTATTTATTGAAATAACTGAAGTTCGGGATAAGTACTGTCGTAGCTGACTCTATTTATCCCGGTATTCAGCTGCGATATTCCCGCCTATTTAGGTAGGAGTATCGCAGAGGAGTTTAGTCACTACTGGCTAGAGATGTTAATTGCTCGGCTTGATGCTCATTGATTAAAGGCTCGATTACTTGCTCTAGTTCACCTGACATAATTTCGGCTAACTTATACAAGGTGAGGTTAATACGGTGATCAGTTAGACGGCCTTGAGGGAAGTTGTAAGTACGGATACGTTCACTTCGGTCACCAGTACCGACTTGTAGTTTTCGAGTTTCTGCCTGTTCAGAATCAATCTTTTCTTGTTTCTCAGACATAATACGCGCTTGTAATACCGACATCGCTTGAGCCCGGTTTTTATGTTGAGATCGTTGATCCTGACATTCCACTACAATACCGGTTGGAAGATGGGTTAAGCGAATAGCCGAATCTGTTTTATTGACATGCTGTCCCCCGGCACCCGAGGCGCGGAAGGTATCAACTCGAAGATCGGAAGGATTGATTACAATTTGATCCACCTCATCTGCTTCAGGCATTATTGCCACAGTACAAGCTGAAGTATGAATACGGCCTTGTGACTCTGTTTCAGGCACACGTTGTACGCGGTGACCACCTGATTCAAATTTCAAGCGAGAATAAGCACCATCACCAATAATACGAATAACCACTTCTTTRTAACCACCATGTTCGCTTTCTTGCATCGAGATGGGTTCAACGGTCCAACGACGGCTCTCGGCATAGCGTGTATACATACGGTATAAATCACCGGCAAATAAAGCCGCTTCATCACCACCGGTACCCGCACGCACTTCTAAGAATAAGTTACGTTGATCATTAGGATCTTTCGGCAGTAATAATTTTTGTAAGATGAGCTCGAATTTTTCTTCATTTTTCCGAGCTTCGGCAAGTTCTTCTTTTGCCATATCACGCATTTCTTTGTCATCTTCTTTCATCATGACTTTTGCATCATCACTTGCTTCAAGGCACTGCTTGTATTGCATGAAATTATTGACTACAGGTTCAAGTTGGGCATATTCCTGTGAGAGTTCACGAAATTTATTTTGATCGGCCATGGTTTCAGGCTGAGCTAGTAGGCCTGCAATCTCTTCATGTCGCTCGACCAGAGTTTCTAGTTTGTTTTTTATCGATTCTTTCACAGCTTAGTCCTTGATATTGAAGAGACTACGCGCCGCTTCAATCAGATTGTTATCAGTTTCAATACCAGACTGACGTAGTTGTCGACTGGGTTCATGTAATAATTTTTTGGTTAGTGAGCGGGCAAGTTCATTAAGTACTGTTTCTGCCGGAACACCTTGCTCAAGTTGTTTTAAATGCTTTTCAAGTAAGTCGTTACTCTCTTCTTCTGCTCTCTCTCGTATAGCCTTTATTACTGGGACAGCATCTTGCGTGCGAAGCCAAGCAAGAAATTGTTCTACTTGAGTATCAATTATTTCTTCTGCYTGTTCTGCCGCATCGCGGCGAGATTGCAGGTTTTCTTCAATGATATCGTGTAAGTCATCAACGCAATAAAGGTAGATATCTTCGAGTGAAGCGACTTCGGGTTCAATATCACGAGGAACCGCAATATCGACCATAAAAATAGGTCGGCGTTTACGTTGTTTTAAAGCACGTTCAACGGTTCCCTTGCCTAAGATAGGTAATTGGCTAGCCGTTGAGCTCATGACAATGTCAGCTTCGGCAAGGTGGGCCGGCATTTCACTTAGACTAATAGCATAACCATTTATTTTTTCTGCGAGAGCATGGGCACGTTCAATAGTACGGTTGGCAATAATAATCCGGCCAATACCGTTATCTTGTAGATGTCTAGCGGCTAGCTCAATGGTTTCTCCTGCGCCGATAAGTAGTGCAGTGGAGTCAGCTAAACTAGAAAAGATATTTTTAGCTAAACTGACTGCAGCAAATGCAATTGACACTGGGCTGCTACCAATGGCTGTATCGGTTCGAACTTGTTTGGCAACGGTAAAAGCGTTTTGAAATAAGCGGCCAAGGTTTTTACCTAAGGTATTGGCATTAAGTGCTTGGCTATAGGCGGTTTTTATTTGCCCAAGAATCTGCGGTTCACCTAACACCATGGAGTCTAGGCCGCATGCTACGCGGAATAAATGATGAACAACGTGTTGGTCAGTATGTCGATAAATAAACGGATCAAGTGCTCCAGCAGCTTGATTATGGAATTGATGCAACCAAAGCTCGATTCCATGGTCATAGTCTGCGTCGATGTGGCAATAAATTTCTGTGCGGTTACAGGTGGAGATAATCACCGCCTCAATCACCCCCGGCCATTGATGTAACGAAGCCAGTGCAGAGGGCAAATGCTCTGCATTAAATGCAAACCGTTCCCGAACGTCGACGGGTGCAGTATTGTGATTTATGCCATAAGTAACAAATTTCATGGCTTATTTGGAGGGAATCGACTTAAAAATGCTGGTAAACTCTACAGTTAAAATTAATTCTTTATTATTAGTTTAGTGTGGCTAAAGATAATGTGCCATTCTAACAAAATCAGTCGGCTAGGTCGTTTTATTATGGATTTATTACAGTTACGCTTTAAAAAAATATCTACTTTTGTACGCTGCAGTTTTATGTTTAGCAGCGCATGCTTATTAGTCGCTTGTGCGGCTACAGCCCCCGTACAGAAAGAGATAGCTTCTACTACAGAAGTGATTCAAGCGCCAGTAGAGCAAGAAGTAGAGAAAATTGATGTTGAAACGCTACCGCTAACGCCCGAGTTAGTTTATTACGTGTTGATGGCGGAGATTGCAGGTCAACGAGGTGAAATTTCTCTAGCGACCGAACTTTATAATAAAGCGAGCAATTCGGTTTCATCTCCCCTCCTCGCGAGAAGGTCGACACAAGTGGCTCATTTTACCCGTGATAGTGTGCGGATTAATCGCGCCTTAACGCGCTGGTTAGATGTGGACCCTGATAATGCTGATATTTATTTGATACAACTGCCATTTTTGATCAAACAAGCCGATTTTAATGCGGTTATTAGATCGATTAATAAGGCGGTAACATTAGCACCTGAAATTGCAAAACAAATTTTAGCGCAAGCGGCGGATAACTTAAGTGAAGGAGCCAATCCTGAGCAAGCATTGAAGGTATTAACATCGATTGAACTGTATAAGAAAAATCAGAGTGATGCGGTGCTTATTCATGCGCAATTAGCTGAGTTTTATAAACAGTATAGTTTAGCTTTAGTGGAAGTTAATAAGGTCTTAAAATTAGAGCCTACACGAGAAAATGCGTTGATATTGAAGTCTGAAATATTGCAGCGGAGTAATCAAGGTAAGCAAGCTATTAAATTACTCGCACCGTTAGCCAATAATAAAGATGCTAGTCATGAAGTACTTTTCGCCTATGGAAAATTATTGGGTGAAAACGGTCAGGTAGCTGAGGCCCGTAAGATATTTGAACAGCTATCTAAGGTTTCTCCAGATAATGAAGAGGTTATTTTTGCACTCGGTTTATTAGCGCTTGAGGAAAAAGATGGCAGTGCGGCTAAGGGCTATTTCAGTCAATTGTTATCGAAAGAGACTTTAGGCCACCAAGCGTCTTATTTTATGGGTTTAGCATTAGAACTTGAAAAAGATATTGATGGTGCATTAGTTTGGTTTGCTTCGGTTCCTCAAGGAAGCGGCCGGTTTGAAGCTGCACAAACACGTTATATCAGATTATTAACTAAAAATGGTGAGTTAGAGAAAGCACGCTTACATTTGAAGCTATTACGCAAAGAGCATCCAGCCCAAGCGGCGCAATATTATATTTTTGAAGGTAGCTTCCTGAGAGAGAATGATCAAAATCAAGCTGCATTACAATTATATACCGATGCATTGCTTGAGTTTCCTGAGCACCTTGAGCTGTTATATGGGCGTGCGATGGTGGCTGAGTCCCTTGATCGTTTGGCCCTATTTGAAGATGATTTAAATAAAATTTTACAGATGGAACCCAATAACTCAGTGATTTTGAATGCATTAGGTTACACCCTAACCGATCGTACTAACCGTCATACAGAAGCATTAGTATTAATTCAACGTGCCCTTGAAATTACGCCTGACGAGCCTTTTTACTTAGATAGCTTAGGTTGGGTTTATTTTCGAATGGATGATTTAAATAAGGCTGAGCTTTATTTAAGACAGGCAATTGCGATTCAAAGTGACCCTGAGTTTTTAGTGCATTTAGGTGAAGTATTATGGATGCAGAACAAACAAGCAGAGGCAAAACGAGTGTGGAATGAGGCGGGTAAAAAGGATAAAGATAATCGCTTATTAAATGAAACATTGAGACGGTTTGGTCAATGAGTATGATGGTGAAACGTAGCGTTATATTTTTTCTTTTGGCGATGACATCAGCATGTACACCCGTATGGCAAACTAAGCCGACAGTGAGTCCTGATACTTTATTTGATGCTCACCAACACACATTGGCGAGTTTAGAACGTTGGGAGATTCGCGGCCGTACGGTAATTATTCAAGGGAAAGAAGGCTGGAATGTCGGCTTGTGGTGGCAAGAGAATAAAACCGATTACCATATCAAGCTAGAAGGGCCTTTTGCTCAAGGTGGTATGACTTTAGATGGAGATGAACGCAACGTTATTCTGACGATGGATGATGGTCAGCAGTTCAGTGCAGCAACGCCTGAAGAGTTAATCATGAGCACCTTGGGTTGGACCTTACCCATCAGTGCTTTACGAGACTGGATTAAAGGCATGCCTTATGCTGAAAAAGAGCTGACATTAGTTGAGCATGATGATGAAGGTCGTATTACGCATTTAATACAAGGTGACTGGGATATTGAATATCGTCGTTATGCTCCTTTTAACGGCAGTGCCATGCCCGCTAAAATATTCATTACTCACCCAGACTTGAGTGTGAAACTCATTATTAGAAAATGGTCTAGCTTGTAATGAAAGAGTGGCTCTCTCCTGCAAAAATCAATTTGTTCTTACATATAACCGGTCAACGTAGTGATGGTTATCATAATTTGCAAACAGCTTTTCAATTTCTCGACTACAGCGACACATTAACATTTGAGCCTACGCAAGCGGCGGAAATTAAATTAGTCACGGCAATTGAGGGTGTTGAGCACGATAGTAATTTAATTGTTCGTGCGGCAAAGGCCTTGCAGCTTTTTACTAATACCCCACAAGGCGTACTAATTTCGCTCAAGAAAGTATTACCGATGGGCGGTGGATTAGGTGGTGGTAGTTCTAATGCTGCGACGACGCTAGTGGCATTAAATGAGTTGTGGCAGTGCCAGTTATCAAAAGATGAATTGGCAAAAATAGGCCTCAGTCTAGGCGCAGATGTACCTATATTCATTCATGGCCATGCAGCATGGGCTGAAGGGGTGGGTGAAAAAGTGACCTCTATTAATCCTGATGAACCTTGGTATATCGTACTCGTTCCTCAAGTCCATGTTTCAACCGCTGAAATATTTTCGGTGCCGGAGTTGACACGAGATTGCAAAACCATGACAATACGCGGCTTCCTTTCGGGGGAAGGCAGAAATGTTTGTGAACAAGTAGTTCGAAGAAGATATCCGCCTGTTGCTGAGGCATTAGATTGGTTGGCAAGTTATGCTAAACCAAGAATGACTGGCACAGGAGCATGTGTTTTCGCTGGCTTTAATAGTCAAGTAGAAGCGCAGCAGGTAATAAGTAAGCTGCCAAGTGATTGGCAAGGGTTTATTGCTAAGGGATGTAATTCTTCACCACTTTATAACGATTGATTCTTTAAAGTTTTTAAAATAAAGAAGCAAGAATTTCTGCAAAGATGTTAAAATGAGTTTTTTTGTTGGGGTATCGCCAAGCGGTAAGGCACAAGGTTTTGATCCTTGCATCCCCAGGTTCGAATCCTGGTACCCCAGCCACTTTTTTTTTTCTAATCAGAGCCTCCGCTTCCATCGTGACCAGAAATAGACTCCTACAGTTACAAGAGCGTACTGCTGATAGCCGTATGATGGTATTTTCAGGCAATGCTAATCGCATTTTGGCCAAGAGTATCACCCGCTTTCTTAATGTTCCCCTTGGTAAAGCCACAGTTGAAAAATTCAGCGATGGTGAAATCATGGTTGAAATCCTCGATAATGTACGTGGCAAAGACGTCTTTATTGTTCAGCCTACCAGCATGCCAGCCAATGACAATCTGATGGAATTGATGGTAATGACCGATGCCATTCGTCGCGCATCTGCAAAACGAATTACATTAGTAGTGCCTTATTTTGGCTATTCACGCCAAGATCGCCGTCCTCGCTCAGCCCGTGTTGCTATCACTGCCAAAGTAGTCGCTAATATGTTGACGGGTGTAGGTGCAGATCGCATTTTAACTGTTGATTTACATGCCGATCAGATTCAAGGTTTCTTTGATTGTCCTGTTGATAATGTTTACGCTTCGCCGGTTTTATTGGGTGATGTATGGAAGCATAAATATAAAGATTTAGTCGTAGTATCACCTGATATTGGTGGTGTGGTACGCGCAAGAGCACTAGCCAAACATTTAGATGTTGAATTGGCGATTATCGATAAGCGTCGACCAAAAGCCAATGTAGCTAAGGTGATGAATATTATCGGTGATGTTGCTGGCCGAACCTGTGTGCTTATTGATGATATGGTTGATACCGCCGGTACATTATGTGCCGCCGCCGCCGCATTAAAAGAACATGGCGCCATTAAAGTAGTGGCTTATTGTACTCATCCTGTTTTATCTGGGGCAGCAGTCGAGAATATCAATAACTCCGTATTAGATGAGTTAGTGGTAACGGATACGATTCCATTGCAAGCCAATGCAGCAGCATGCAAAAAAATTAGACCGCTAAGTATTGCTGAAATGCTGGCAGAAGCTATGTACCGAATTAGTAATGAAGAATCAGTGAGTTCTTTATATATGGATTAAAACTATAGGCTGATCTGATTATGTCAGCATATAGAAATGAAAATTAAGGCTGTATTGTTAACAATATAGCCTTTTAATTGTTTGTTCTGGTCGCAAGAACAAGCAAAGCGCCACCTAATTAGGTGGCATTTTTAATGGGCAAAAGTGTATTTTGTTCATGATTTTTGGAGAAGAAAATGGAAAATTTATTTGAAGTTCAAGCTGAACTACGTACTGACGCGGGGAAAGGTGCGAGCCGCCGCCTACGTCATGCAGGAAGTATCCCAGCTATTATTTATGGTGATAACAAAGCACCTATCTCATTGACATTGAATCACAACGTATTCCTTCGTCATTTACAAGAAGATGCTTTTTACGCTCATATCTTGACTGTTATTGTTGATGGTGAAAAACATCAAGCAGTATTGAAAGACTTACAACGTCACCCTGCGAGTGATGTAAGAATTATGCATGCTGATTTCTTACGCATTAGTAACGACCATGCGTTAACAATGCACATTCCTGTTCACTTCCTTAACGAAGAGCTATCTCCTGGTGTTAAAGCCGGTGGTTTGGTTTCTCACTTAATGTCAGATGTTGAAGTAACATGTTTACCAAAAGATCTACCTGAGTTCATTGAAGTTGATGTGGCTGCAGTTGAGTTAAATGGAAGTATCCATTTAACAGAAATTACATTGCCAGAAGGTGTTCAATTAACAGCTCTAGCTCATGCTGAAGATGAAGAGCTTGCTGAAGGCGAACGTTCTTCATATGACCAAGCTATTGTAAGTATTCATGAGCCTCGTGTTGTATCTGATGAAGATGAAGACGAAACAGCAGCAACTGAAGACGAAGAAGCAGCAACTGAAGAATAAGTGCAGTTGCACTGAGGATTCTATACCCGTGACCAATCAAAATGCAGGTTTATAGTACTTATACTGAATGTGCTGGCGGCGTGATAATACTGAGCAATAGAATAACTATTACATCAGTATTATGCCTTGCTAGCCCATCCATTATATGTGCTCTAAACCTGTACCTAGAATGATAACGGGTATAATATGGCCAATTGGTTAATCGCCGGATTAGGTAATCCAGGTCCTCAATACGAACAAACTCGGCACAATGTCGGGTTTTGGTGGCTGGACCAACTGGCCCATGAAATGAATGCAACATTTTCTGTTGATAAGAAGTTTCATGGGCAGTTGGCTCGGTGCCAAAGTTCAGAACACACATTATTTCTGCTAAAACCGCTGGTTTTTATGAACCGAAGTGGTCAATCTGTAGCAGCATTAAGCAAATTTTTTAAAATTCCCCTAGCGAACACGCTTGTTATTCACGATGAGTTAGATTTACCTGTTGGCACCGCACGTTTAAAATGTGGAGGTGGTCATGGTGGTCATAATGGCTTGCGTGATATTATTGCCCAAACCGGTAGTAAAGACTTTTTACGTTGTCGTTTAGGAATTGATCATCCAGGTGATAGTCGCCAAGTATCAGACTATGTCTTAAGTAAGCCGTCTCAAACAGATCGGCAAGCTATTCTATCTGCGATAGACAACTCACTTAGAATATTACCTGAAGTATTATCGGATGATCTTCAAAAAGCCATGAATTGGCTACATTCACAGTAAGCTATTTAGGGTGTTAATTACGCCAAAAGGAAAAGTATAATGGGATTCAAATGCGGTATCGTCGGTCTACCAAATGTCGGCAAATCAACCTTATTTAATGCGTTAACTCAAGCAGGCATTGAAGCCCAAAACTATCCTTTTTGTACTATTGAACCGAATGTCGGCATTGTACCTGTTCCTGATCCTAGAATGGATGCTTTGGCTGAGATCGTAATACCAGAACGCGTCTTACCCACCACCATGGAATTTGTTGATATTGCTGGCCTAGTGGCTGGTGCATCAAAAGGTGAAGGCTTAGGCAATAAGTTTTTGGCTAATATCCGCGAAACAGATGCGATTGCTCATGTAGTACGTTGTTTTGAAGATGAAAATGTAATTCATGTTGCCAATAGAATCTCACCTGTTGATGATGTTGAAGTCATTAATACTGAGTTGGCTCTTGCAGACTTAGAAAGTGTAGATAAAGCGATCACTAAAACAACACGTGATGCGAAAGGTGGCGATAAAACAGCTAAAGCACGTTTAAAGGTGTTAACCCTTGTACAAGCAGAACTTGATCAGGGCAAAAGTGTTCGCTCAATGGGCTTAGATGAAGAACAACTTGAGTTGTTATACGATATTCACCTATTAACCATTAAACCCACCATGTATATCGCTAATGTAGCTGAAGATGGCTTTGAAAATAACCCTTTATTAGATGCATTAACAGCATTAGCCGAGGCTGAAGGCGCTGCTATTGTAGCCATTTGTGCTTCAATCGAATCAGATATAGCCGAGCTTGATGATGATGAAAAAGCAGATTTCTTAGCAGAACTTGGCCAAGACGAACCTGGTTTAAACCGTGTTATTCGTAGTGGTTACAGCTTATTAGGCTTGCAGACTTATTTTACTGCCGGTGTTCAAGAAGTACGAGCATGGACGGTAAAAGTAGGTGCAACAGCACCAGAAGGTGCTGGTGTTATTCATACCGACTTCCAAAAAGGCTTTATTCGAGCAGAAGTGATTGCTTATGAAGACTTTGTTGAATATAAAGGTGAAGCGGGTTCTAAAGATGCAGGTAAATGGCGTTTAGAAGGAAAAGACTACATTATTAAAGATGGTGATGTGATGCATTTCCGTTTTAATGTCTAAGCGGTTAGCTAGAATTAGTTAATATCAACAGTTTAAGTTGAGAGAGGGTCAGATGAGGTTTATAACATTATTGTTGTTAAGCATGATGAGCTTGGTTCATGCTGAACTGGCATTTTCTCAATCAATTGACCACTGTTTGCAGCAACAGCTGCAAACCTCAGCCGATAGTATGACTTTAGGTGAGCTACGTGCTTATTGCAGCAATGAAATTGATGGATCTAAAGATAATCTTGCAGAGTTAGATGCGGTACCAGCGGAGGAATCAGCATTAGCACGTCGGTTGAGAATTGAGCGAGATAACGACGGTAAGTTATTCTCCTTACAGCCACATAAGCCGAACTATATTATGATCAGTAATAATATGGCTTCAGCGAATGAAAGACCCTTTAATCTAGCCTCTTCAGGCGATGATGTTCACTTCCAGCCATGGGAAACTAAGTTTCAACTTAGCTTAAAAGTACCGATAGCACGAGGTTTATTTGCAGGTAATGGTGATTTATTCGTTGCCTATACTAACCGTTCATTTTGGCAGCAATTTAATAAAGATAGCTCTTCACCGTTTAGGGACTCAAATCATGAGCCTGAAATTTGGCTATCGTTTAAAAATGATAGTGAGCTTTGGGGCTTTAAAAACTCAGTGATTAGAACCGGTATTGTGCATCAATCAAATGGTCAAGCAGGCGTTTTATCACGAAGTTGGAATAGAGCTTATGCTGACTTCATTATTGAAAAAGGCGACTTTTACTTCTCATTCAAACCGTGGTTACGTTTGCCTGAAGATAAAGCCACTGATGACAATGCTGATATAGAAGATTATTTAGGCAACTTTGAATTAAGTGGTCTTTATAAGCGCGGTGAGCATAGCTTTGACTTTATGATTCGAGATAATTTAGATTTTAGTGATAATCATGGCGCGCTTCAGCTAGGCTGGAGCTTCCCTATTTCAAGCAATATAAAGGSCTATGTACAGTGGTTTAACGGCTATGGTGAAAGCCTGATTGATTATAATGCTTATTCTAATAGCATAGGCGTCGGTATAAAATTAAGTGACTGGTTATAAATTTAACTAATCACTTGATCTTTAATGACTACCATCGTAAAATGCTCCGCTTGGTATGGCTATATAGCTCAGTTGGTTAGAGCACATCACTCATAATGATGGGGTCCCTAGTTCGAATCTAGGTATAGCCACCAAACCCCTTCCTTGCCCAACCTTACTCCAAGTCTTCCTTTAAACGCTCTTGTCTAGATCGTTCTTCATCCAATGTTGCTTTTATTTCGAGCATTACGCTGTCAACGTCGGCAGAGCTAGTGTCTTCAGCAAATAAACCGGTCAGTTGAGTGTCAGGCTCAAGTTCACCATTTTTATATAATGCCCACATTTCTTTAGCGTAATTAGTTTTTAGCAGCTCTGGGGCAAATTGGCCGTAATAGCGGGTCATATTATTCACATCGCGGTCTAACATCGATTGGGCATTATTATTGGCAGCAGCATTGACTGCTTGAGGCAGATCGATAATAACGGGGCCTTGCTCATCGACTAATACGTTGAACTCTGATAAATCGCCATGAATAATGCCAACGCATAACATTTTAACAATATAACTTATTATCAAAGCATGATCTTCAATTGCTTGCTCACTAGAAAACTCAATATCATTTAAGCGTGAGGCAATGTCACCATCCTCATCAATAATGAGCTCCATCAGCAATACACCATTTAAACAATCGTAGGGCTTAGGCACGCGTACACCGGCATCTGATAATAGATAAAGCGCATCTATCTCTGCATTTTGCCAGGTTTCTTCTTGCTGTTTACGGCCAAACTTAGATCCTTTTGACATCGCACGGGCTCGGCGGCTATTGCGAACCTTACGACCTTCTTGGTATTTTGCTGCTTGTTTAAAACTACGCTTGGTTATTTCTTTATAGACTTTGGCACAGCGAATTGAATTTCCACAACGCACGACATAAACATCAGCCTCTTTACCACTCATTAATCGGCTTAGAACTTCATCGACTAGGCCATCATCAATAAGCGGTTGGATCTGTTTGGGTATTTTCATAGAGTCAGATTATACTAAATTTCAGTCAATAAAAAGCATTATGAGCTTAAGTAGGTATATTACCGCTATTATGGCTGTTCAGAGGTGGTTCGATGCCGTTTCACTAAGCCTAGGGTGAACAGGACTAATGCAAACCAAATAAGGCCAAATGTGATGATTCTTTCAGGTGGATAACTTTCTTCTAATACAAAAATAGCGATTAAGAATTGCATGGTCGGGTTGATATACATAATAAACCCCACAACGGATAGATCGATACGTTTGGTTGCCATGGCAAATAAAATAAGTGGCAATGCAGACACAAAGCCTACGCCAATTAATAGTAGGGTTAAATTTTGATCGGTTCCAAAACTTAAGTTTGAAGGCTGTGATGTGGTTTGCCATGTTAGCCAAAGCAAGGCGAAAGGTAATAAAAATAGTGTTTCAATGGTCATGCCACTGATACCGTCAATCTGGCAGTGTTTTCTCACTACGCCATAAAGTGAAAAAGCAAAGGCGAGCACGAGGCTGATCCAAGGTAGTTGGCCGAGACTGAATAACTCCCAAAGGATCGCAAGTGAAGCGACTATTCCCGCCCAAAACTGCAAAGGATGTAGTTTTTCTTTGAAAAAAACCCGAGCAAGAATCAAGCTAACAACAGGCGACATGAAATAACCTAAGCTAGACTCAATAATACGGTGCTGTTCTACGGCCCAAATATAAACCAGCCAATTAATAGCTATTAATAGTGCTGATAGGCTAAGCCAAGCCATCAGCTGCCGATCTTTAATCGCGTTTATTAACGGCTTACCATAGCCAAGTAATAAACCGATAGAGAGAGTAGCCACGAAAGACCAGATAATGCGTTGGCTTAGTACTTCTACAGAATGAACCGAACTTAAATAGTTGAAATAGAGCGGGAAAAATCCCCAAATAGTATAGGCTGAGATCGCTAACAATAGCCCGTGATTAGATACTTTCATATTGTCTCATTATGAAGAAGGCTTAGCGCTGCTAGCCCAAGAATAAGTGCTATTTTAACAAGTCTTAGTCGAACTCTTCATTATTTTGAGTAAAAGTATCATGCTAGGGGAAAGACTGACAGTCACAAGATTAATATTAGAGTGACTGTCAGTTTATAGTAAATTCTAGACTTTAAATTGTCCTGCGACTTTTTGTAAATGAGTGGCTAAGGTCATTAATTCCTGACTGGCAGTGGATATTTGGCTGGCGCCATCAGTAGTATGCTCAGTTAAGTGGCTTATTTTGATTACATTTTCACTTACTTCATTAGACACTATAGATTGGGCTTTAGCTGCTGCCGATATTTTCTCATTCATACTATCAATATCAGCTACTTTTTCAGCAATACCTRTYRMKNNGCWTYKCSYGCKAMSKWWGMTKYCKKMARYSYRWSTKCCRSCATWSNASNACCAYCRNCSANCRCKAWRWSKRKYKMTTTAGAACGCTGCTGCAATTGCTCAATAATAACTTTTATTTCAAGTGTTGCATCTTGAGTTCGCGCAGCTAAGGTTCTAACTTCATCAGCTACAACTGCGAAGCCTCGACCTTGTTCGCCAGCCCGAGCAGCCTCAATAGCGGCATTCAGCGCTAATAAGTTGGTTTGTTCTGCAATACCTTGAATAACAGATAATACTGAACCAATACTTTCACTATCCTCTTCTAATTGGTGAGTAACAATGGCTGCATTTGTTAAGCGGCTAGAGAGTTCTTTTATTGTCGCAGCTGCTTCATTGACCGTGACCGATGCTTCTTTGGTTTCAGAGTCGGCAAGTCTTGCCGCATCAGCGCCCATTTGTGCCGTCCCAGCAACATCTTCTGATGAAGCAGATAGCTCGGTAATAGCAGCCGTTACTTGATCTGTTTCTTTGCGTTGCGAGGCCATATCATTACTGGATTTAAGAGATAGGGCGCTTACCTGTTCAGTCGCTGCAACAATACTGGCAGTTGATTCAGAAAATACGCGTAATACATCAGCGAACTTAGCTAACACGGTATTAACGCCATCAGCCAATGAGTTCGCAAGGATATTATTACCTGGCGGTGCTAATGGCTGTGTTAAGTCAACATTGCCTGCATCAATGTCTTTGGCTATCCACGTTAACGAGCCGGTAATGTACTGTAATGGACTAATAAATGCCCGGGCAAACTTGTAACTAATCACCGTGGTTAATAGAGCGATAAAAATTAAACCGCCTACCGACCAAAGGAGAATATTTTTTACAATATCGTCTACAGGTGAAAAGGCTTCTTGTTCATTAATTTCACTTAAAATAGCCCAATTAAGGCCTCCGATATTTATAGGTGCGTAGGCTGATAAGACAGATTCATGGTGGTATGAATTAAAAATAGCTGTGCCTGATTTACCTGATAATGCAGCCTTAGAGCCTATAGTGTCTATGGGTTGTAGGCCCATGGTGGTTTCTTTTTCATCGATTAACGCGATAAGTTGCTCGGAGATATCTGATTCTTTTAAATCAGATATATATGAGGCTTTATCTTCGATTAGAAAGCGAGACATGCTTCTCATGGTTTTATCATTAGCCACTAGATATGTTTCGCCTGAATTACCCAAGCCTACATTCTGCCAATTATGATCGTAAGTCATGATGTCATTAAGACGATCAACTGGCATCTGGAAAATTAAAATCCCCACCTTTTCACCATTATCGTAGATGGGTGAAGAGATAAAAGCAGCAGGATCTTCATAAGAAGGCGGGTAAGCCGCAAAATCTATTAGCGACACCGAATTTTCATTGGTAGTTTCATTAGCTTGTGTAAAGGCTTGACCTAGTCCGCTAGCAGCGTAAGGGCCATTTTTTAATGAGGTTGTATAATCTAACTTTTTAAATACAGAGTAAACAATATCACCACTATCAGCATCAACTAAAAATATATCGTAAAAGCCAAACTCTTGTAGAAAGGCTCTAAAATGAGGATGATAATTCTGGTGGTTTTGGTCGTAGAGTGAGCCATCATCAGTATCCAATAAGGCATCTTTTTCACCTAATGCTTCCGGGTTGGCACTGATATAACTATATTGTAGCGCGATAGAGTCGTCATCAAGCTGAGATAGTACTGATTTCACATCAAAAGATCGGCCACTATTACGAGACTTATATCGAGTCTGGAATTCTTGTGAATAATAACGTTCAAGGCTTTCTCTATGCTTAGGGCCAACTACCATAAGGGTATCATCTCGATAGCCTTGAAAAGAATGCTTGAACCCTAGCATGGCATCAATGACCATTTGATCATTTGAGAATGTTCTAACTTGCCCTTGTAGAGTCTCAATATAATGCTCAACCTCAGACTTTTTCGATTCACGTTGAGAAACTAACTTAGTGGTTATTTCGTCTTTTAATACAGTTTTTGCCTGATTAGCAGAAAGCCAAACCAGTAAGATAGTAAGTAATAATGCTGGCACAATACCAAACATTAATAAAATACGAATTAGCTGTTTTCTCATTATTTCAGTCCATTAAGATGTTAAGAATATAGAATGGTGTTATTGATGCAAAAAATGCACCAAAAGAGGTTAGAGTCTCTGTTTTTTTTGGGTCGGGGGCTGTGTCGAAATTGGTAAATCCCGTGGTTTTTTTAAATCAATTACTTACAGCATTTTTAAATGTTCAACCTGCCTCAAATAGCCCTAACATGAGGGGGTAATACAGATATGATACAAGCTCGTAAGAAGGTATACAATCTGAGATGTAAGATAGGTGTTAGAGAAATAAGAATGAATTTACGATTTAAATATACGGCTATGGCAACGACTTCTTTATACCTAAAATTAGGGACAGGTTAAATTAGAAGAAGGGAGCTAACTGACTATAGCTGTGTTAACTGTGTTAACTTAAATTAACGATAGGAATTAGGCTGAATAACAATGGATAGGTTGTTTGAGTATTTACTGGTAACAATAAAACGCTTTGGTATTATTTCGCTAGGGCTTGTATCTGTTCAGGTAATGGCCAGTGAAGCTAAAAACGATCTTTTTTCCATGTCCCTTGAACAATTGATGGCAGTGACTATTACCGGTTCAACATTGACAGAGGAAAATTCCAGAACGGTGCCTTCCGCTGTCACGGTCTTCACTTATGAACAAATAAAACGTATGGGGCTTGATAGCCTTGATGAACTAATGAATTTAGTTCCTGGCTATCAATCATATCGAGATAGTACTACTCCATTGACCTCCTCATTTTCTTCACGAGGACGACGAATTGCAGCTGACTCTGCGGAGATATTGATGTTGGTAGATGGCCAACGGGTGAACGAAGCGCGCACTAGTGGAAACGTGAATATTATGTCTAAGTTCCCGCTTGAAAAAATTGAACGAGTTGAATTTATTCGCGGCTCAGGATCGGCTATTTACGGCTCTAATGCCATGCTGGGCATCATTAATATCATTACCCGCTCCGATGTTAATGAAGTGAGCATCAGTTATGGTAGTTTTGACCGTTATCGTGCCGATGTATTTGCTTCAAAACAAATTGGTGAGGTGAAATTAGATTTTTACGGTAACTATGATACTGATAACGGTGATGATTATAAGGTGCAAGATACCTTTAGTAGCAATCGCATTAACACGGATGATCCACGAGAACTTGCGGAGCTAAATTTCAAACTACACTGGCGAGATACTCAGATTAACGTGAAATATGGCCAGCTTGCTGCAGAAAATTTTTACGTAACGGATAGGTTGTCTAACAACTTTAATAAAGTTGAAGTAGAGTATAGCGCTGCTTCACTTAAACAAAAATTTGAATGGCAGTCGCTCTCATCGTGGCTTGTTTTTAGTTATAGTCAATCACAACTGTTTGCTGACCTTCAGCTGGCAGCGCCAGGGGCACTTCTTGCCGCAAGTGGTGGAGCGAGTAATGCTGGGGCATTTAGTCAGCCTGATTTTGGTAAGAATAGTGAGATTCGAATGCAATGGCATAATGACTGGCATGTCGATGAAAAAAGTGACTTACAATTTGGCTTTGAATATAGACACCTTGATGTATCTGAGGCAGTGACCAAGCGTAATTTTGATTTAACAGCCTTAGCCAATGGTGCTTTACCTATCGCATCATCTAATACCTTTGATTTTGCAGCAGAGATTCAAGCAAAATCTCATCGTGATATTTTCGGTATATATGGCCAATATCAACGGCAACTACTGAAACAAACACAATTAACCTTAGGCCTACGTTATGACCATTTTTCTAGTATTGAAGGCCAATTTTCACCACGCATAGCTTTAGTTCATGATCTAAATAAACATCATACAATTAAGTTGATTTATGGCCAGGCTTTTCGTGCACCAGCTGAAAATGAGCTCAATTTAATAAATAATTCTGTGCTTTTAGGCAATCAAGAATTAAAGCCGGAAACAGTAACAAGCTGGGATCTTATTTGGGCTGCTCAATGGTCTCAAACCAGTTTCTCTCTAGGGTATTTCGAAAACCATTTTGATGATTCCATTATAGCAGCTGATATTGGAGGCGGTAGACTTCAATATCAGAACGCGATAGTCGACACTGACTCTAAAGGTGTTGAACTTGAAGTTGCCTATGAGTTAAATAAGCACTGGCTATTACGTGGCACCTATACTCACATTTTTGAACAGCCGGACAGTACCTTCCGAGAAGCTGAACAATTAGCTTCTTTGATGGTGAATTACCAACAAGGGCAGTGGAATGCTAATTTACTCGCAAGCTATCGTGGCAAGAGTGAAATGGCGACAGGTGGCTCTAATAGTAATCGTATGGACTTAGATGAACAGTGGCAATTGAATGGAAAACTAGCTTATGTATTCAACTCCCAATTACAAAGTTTTGTGCAAGTAAAAAACCTATTGGATGAGGAGTTGAGGTCACCACCTGCTGGTACTAGCTTGACAGAGGGAGTCCCACGTCGTGGACGAGAAATGAGGGTAGGGGTGACATGGGGATTTTGAATGTTCACCAGATCTAAATGGCTCGATAGCTTGGCTATTGTCGTAAAAATAGCGTGCTGTTTTATTCTATTCGCTGGAAATGTGCTTGCTGAACAAACAGAAAAAACATATAGCGAGTCTCAAATAAAGGTTGCTTTAGTCTATAAGCTCTTGCATTTTATTGAATGGCCACCGAGTCAGGACTTGAAGATATGTATTTATGGTGCGAATGATGAAGACGCTTCATCCTTTAAGTCAATGCCAGAGACAACAGAGTTTGGAGGAGAATTGAATATTATTTTTATATATAAAAATGATGATTCCGAAATAAAACAATCTTGCCAAATATTTTTTTTCAGTGATAACACAAGTGAAGATATTCAAAAAATACTGACTAATATGGTAAATACACCTAGTTTAACGATAGGTGAGTCTGATCAATTCATAAGGCAGGGAGGAATGATTAACTTAATTCGTAAAGATTCCACACTTCGTTTTGAGATTAGTGTAAGTGCTTTAAAGCAAGCGGGCCTAGATATTTCATCACAGATACTGCGGATAGCAGATCAGATCTATACCAATGAACATGGCGAATAATTATTTTTCTGGCCGCAAAGTCACTATTCAGAGTAAGTTAGTACAGATCATAGTTACAGTAACTACAGTGGCTTTGCTCCTCTCTGCAACGCTATTCACACTGTTTCAACTGCGTGAATATCGACAGTCAATGATTGAAAGCTTAACAAGCACGGCAAGTATTACTGCTGAAAATGTACAAGCTGCAGTTTGGTTTGATAATAAGCGTGACGCAAATAAAATTCTTACAGAATTTTCTAATGACTCTAGGATTCTCACTGCCGCTATTTACACCGAGGAGAAAAAATTATTTGCAGCTTATGATGTATCCAATAAAAACATATCTACGCTATTTGAATTTACCGAGCAAGGAAGGCGGTATCAATTAGAAGATGGTGTTCTTCACTTATACCAACCTATTACACTGCGAGCTGAAAGTTCGATAGTGGGGTATGTTTATTTGAAAGCGACGCTGGCACCACNATACGAGCAATTAAAACAAAATATTATGGTGACAGCACTGATCGTTCTATCAGTGTTAATAGTAGCCGTATTCATTACAACTAAATTACAAAAGTTAATTTCCGCTCCTATTCTCAGGCTTTTACAGGCTACCGAACAGGTTAAAGAGAATAAGGATTACAGTATTCGTGTTGATAATACTGAATACCTTGAAATTAAAAAATTAACTGAAGGTTTTAACTCGATGCTAGGGGAGATACAGAGTCGAGATGAGCATCTACAGCGCTTGGCCTTGTATGATGAGTTAACGGGGATTCCTAATCGCTCATTATTTATTGATCACTTTCATATTGCCATTGCCCATAGCAAGCGAACAAAAACTCAACTGGCAGTTTGTTTTTTGGATTTAGATAACTTTAAACCCATTAATGATAACTTTGGTCATGACGTTGGTGATAAATTACTAATTGAAGTGGCTAAACGTATTTCAGAGAGTGTCAGAGAAGAAGATACCGTATCTCGTCAAGGAGGAGATGAGTTTGCAATATTGTTAGGTGATATTCAATCATTTGAGCAATATGAGCAGTCCATTGATCGCGTTGTCCGAGCAGTTGCAAAACCTTATAAAATTGATAATTATGTACATAAAATAACTGTTTCAGCAGGTATTACATTATACCCTTCTGATGATGGTGATATTGATACCTTGATGAGGCATGCTGATCAAGCAATGTACAATGCTAAATTAGCCGGTAAGCATTGCTATCACTTATTTAATGCTCAATACAATCAGAAAATAATTCAAAAACGTCACCAAATAGAAGAAATTGAACAAGCATTAATTAGAAACCAATTGGTATTATTTTATCAACCCAAAGTAAATATGGTGACGGGGGATANTTTTGGTTTCGAAGCATTAATTCGCTGGATTCATCCAGAAAAAGGACTTATCCTACCGTTAGATTTTTTGCCTGTTATCGAAGGAGTTGAATTAGAAAACCAAATTGGCGACTGGGTTATCAATCAGGCGCTGATGCAATTAGAAGTGTGGCAGTCACAAGGCATTAATCTTGAAGTGAGTGTTAACATTTCCTCTCATCATTTACAGTCCGAACTATTTACAATAAACCTTGAAAATACATTATCAAAATATCCTAGTATTGAATCAAAATTATTACAACTCGAAATTTTAGAAAGCAGTGCACTGGGTGATCTTCAAGCGATAAGTACTATTATTGAAGCTTGCAAAGATTTAGGTGTGAATATCGCTCTAGATGATTTTGGTACTGGTTATTCCTCTCTTACTCATATGAGGCGCTTACCTGTTGATAATATTAAGATTGATCAAAGTTTTGTGAGAGGTATGTTAGATGATCCAAGTGATTATGCCATTGTGAATGGTGTTATCGGACTAGCTGACTCCTTTAGCCGTAGTGTTATAGCTGAAGGGGTTGAAACAACCGAGCATGGTTTAGTGTTATTGATTAGCGGTTGTATAGAAGCGCAAGGTTACGGAATCGCGAGGCCGATGCCGGCAAAGGATGTTCCTGAGTGGTATTTGAGCTACCAACCTAATCTGGACTGGATGGAATATGGCAATGAATGGCTGACAGTAAAAGAAGACAAAATTAAGTTATTCAACTTATTCTTTGAACGATGGATAAATTTATTTGAGACAAATATTAATCGCTTACCTCAAAATGGATTAGATTGGCCTGTAATGGATAGTCAATATTGTCAATGCCATCATTGGATGAAAAGGGCCAAACAAGAACAACAATTCGATGGGACATGGCTTAATAGTTTATTGTCTCTCCATGAAGACGTGCATCGTATTGCTAATGATATTTTATATGCATATGAAAAAGGCGAGATTGAACTCGCACGAAATGATCTGAGCCATTTGCATCTTGCGGCGGACAAGGTTAGAAGTCTGTTAAAGCAAGTTTATTTGACCGTTTCTGAGTAAATTTAATGTGAAGTTAAAATAGGCTAAACTTATTGTTAAGCGAGGTTTTTTTTGGACTTAGCTTATAATAAAAGCCAGCGAAAATCGCAGTTAAGAAGCTATATGATTTGTATTTCAGCTCAAAACCTTGCCCCGCCACAAATAACAGACAATAAAAAACCTCAGTAGAATTAACTACTGAGCTTCTGCATTTATCTTGAATAGTTTCAAGTGAGACTATATAGAAATAAAGCGAAGCGTTTCTCGGCCAGACAGTGACTAAGCCAAAGAAATGTAATGGAATTTCTAAATTTAATGGTGAACGAAAACCGAAATTTTACAAAAATAAAATCACCGAGGGGTAACTGACGAGACATATCCAGCTACCTCCGGCTAGTCTAATTTGAGCAGGTTTACGAGTTACTTCATTGCAGCACTAATACAGTTTGAAGCAGCATCAGTTGCCGACAATAATGTTTTAGCGCTAAGATGGGAATAGCGCTGCGTACAGTCGGTACAGAATGTCCTAATATCTTCTGAACTTCATACAGTGTACGACCACTATTCACGAGAAAACTGGCAAAGCTATGCCTCAAATCGTGAATTCGTAAATGAGGTAATTCAGCTTTCTCCCTAAGTGTTTTCCAGCCAGAATGAATCTCTTTCAAATGCGTACCTGAACGGTGACTTATGAATAAATAATCATGGTTTTCAGTGCCCAATTGAGCAAGTACATCTAATGCTGATTGGTTTAATGGCACAGACCTCACACGTTTTGATTTAGAATTTCTAGCAGGGATCACCCATACACGACTTTCTATATCAATCTTAGACCATTTAGCTGAAAGTGCTTCATTAAGTCTTAATAAAGCCTTTTTCCAGCCTTTTATTACATTATCAGGCGGTGAGGGTAGTGACGATAAAATACGTTCTGAGGCTGAAAACAGACTATTCACCGCTACCGCTAACATATCGTCATTCGCCTCGCCAACAAGTGCCACTATCAGCTACAAAAACAGTGGCATAAAGGGGGACAGGCGGCATTTAAAATCATACTAAAGACTGATTCTATTGGCTGGATAAGATTGTAAAATTCACTAAAAATTAGATGATTTTTCTGGAATTATTTGTCCAGTTATCTTTGGTCGTGTTTTATTTTCATTTCTAAAATAACTGGCAAAACATTCATTTTCATATTGACAATACGGGGCACTTTAAGTCGTCATGAATAAAGCATATAAAGTTATTTGGAACGTTAGCCGTCAAACATGGATGATTGTAGGCGAGCTCAGTAAATCGAAAGGTAAGAGCAAAAGTAGCACTGCATCAATAGGCAAGCTAACCCGCAATCTCAGTGCGGCATTATTAGCGGCCGGAATGAGTGCTATCCCGATACAAGTATTGGCAGCGAATATCTTTTGGGACGCTGGCACAGCTGACTGGTTTACACCTACTAACTGGCGGACAAATTCTCTGCCCACCGCTAGCGATGACGCCTATATTAATAATGCGGGTACTGCTGAAGTTAGTTCGGGTTCAGCCAATGTAAGCCGAAGCCTGGTTATTGGTTATGACAATGCCGGCAGTCTCACCATTAGTAATGGTGGCGCAGTGATGAGTAATAGCGATGGCTATATAAGCTATAGCTCAGGATCAACAGGCACTGTCACTGTAGAGGGTACAGGCTCTAGCTGGACAATGAGCCGCACCCTTGGCGTGGGCAGTGGCGGCGATGGCAGCCTCACTATTAGTAATGGCGGCACAGTGACGACAGGTACCAATGGCTTTATAGGCTATAGCTCAGGATCAACAGGCACTGTCACTGTAGAGGGCGCAGGCTCTAGCTGGACAATGGGCGGTACCGATCCCGGTACCCTTAACGTAGGTACTCATGGCACCGGCAGCCTCACTATTAGTAATGGCGGCGCAGTGACGGTAAGTGCCGCGGCAGGTTCCGGTACGGGCAGCGCCGACATTGCTGTCAATAGTGACGCAACAGGCACACTCAACATTGGTGCGGCCAGTGGTGACACAACGGTAGCCGCCGGTACGCTCAATGCAGATCGCGTGAATTTTGGTTCAGGCAATGGCTCACTAGTCTTTAATCATACTGACACGGCCTATGACTTTGCGGTCGATATTGTAGGTGGTGGCGCGGTTACATTATTAGCCGGCAGTACCCATTTTTCAGGTGACTTAAGCACGTATAGGGGTACGCTCACTGTTGATGGCGGTACTTTAGCCATTCATAGTGGAGACACCCTGTTATTAGGTACAAATACCCACTACACACAAACTGCAAATGGTGTTCTATCTATTGGCGATGGCAGCCTCACTATTAGTAATGGCGGCACAGTGACGGCAGGTTCCGGTACGGGCAACGTCGACCTTGCTGCCGGTAGTGGCAGAACAGGCACACTAAACATTGGTGCGGCCAGTGGTGACACAGCGGTAGCCGCCGGTACGCTCAATGCAGCTCGCGTGCATCTTGGTCCAGGCAATAGCTCACTAGTCTTTAATCATACTGACGCGGCCTATGACTTTGCGGCCGATATTGCAGGTGGTGGCGCGGTTACATTATTAGCCGGCAGCACCCATTTTTCAGGTGACTTAAGCACGTATAATGGGGGGACGTTCACTATTGATGGCGGTACCTTAGCCATTCATAGTGGTGACACCCTGTCATTAGGTACGGATTACACCCAAGCTGCAAATGGTGTTCTCTCTATTGGCGTTGCAGATGATACGACCTTTGGTAAATTGGTTGTTGATGGCACGGCGACCTTAGCCAGTAATGCTAAAATCAATATTGATGTTGCAAATACTAATTTCAGCTTCTCTGCCACAGACATGGCCGATATTATCTCAGCCAGCACACTGGTGTCCGATGGCACCTTTGCCGTGACGGATAATTCAGTCTTGTTTGATTTTATCGCCGTTAAGGATGGTAATACGGTTGATTTAACCTTAACTGCTGCTGGTGCCGTCACCGCTGTTGGCTCGACCGGCAGCTCGGCTGCAACGGGGGCCGCTAACGTTGTTGATAAATTGTCAGGTGCGGTAGCTGCCAATGGCTCAACCGGTAACACTAAAATGGATGCGGTGATCACTAAGCTAGGGCAGTTTACAACTGAGAAAGCCTTAACCGATGCCATTGAGACTATGCTACCGAGTATGTCAGGCGGCACCGCTCAAATGACGAGTAATGCTGCCAACGCAGTGAAAGGTATTGTCTCTTCTCGGCAAAATACATTACAAGGTCTATCGTCAGGGGATGCGTTTCTGACTAACCATCATATTTGGTTAAAACCCTTTGGTGGTAGAACGGAGCAAGATACCCGTCAACGTGTCACCGGCTATGACGTCAATAGCTATGGTCTCGCCGTCGGTATTGATGGTGATATTTCTTCATCATGGAATGTCGGTGGCGCCCTTGCTTATATTAATAGTGATGCTAAAAGTAAGTTAGCCGCCGGTAGCAACCGGGTTGATATGGACAGTTATATCGCTAAAGTTTATGCGTCAAAGACACTGGATGATATAACGGTTTTAAATCTTCAAGCGGGTGCCGGTATTGCTAACTATGACAGTCATCGTCGTATTTTCACAGGCGATGTCGCTAATGCTGATTACCATAGCTGGAATGGCCAATTAAGTGCTGAACTTGGACGGAGTTACTCGCTATCAGATAACACCATCATTGCACCGTACATTCACGCGGACTATAGTTATGTCAATGTGGGTAGCTACAGTGAGTCGGGTGCGGGGGCATTAAACTTAAAGGTGGATGATGATAGTGCTGATAGCTTAGTCATTGGTGTGGGTGCTAAAGCAGTTCAAACGGTATCGGATAGCTTGTCGATAATGGTCAATGCCGGTGTCGGTTATGATGTGATGACCGACCGCTCCAGTTTAACGTCTTCATTTGCGGGGGGCGGCGCTCAATTTACTACTGAAGGTATTGAGCCTGATGAAGTAGTGTATAACGCCGGTGTCGGTGCTAAATACAGTTTAACTAATGGCACTGAAATATCAGCCAACTACACGATTGATGCACGTCAAGATTACACCGACCAATCGTTGAGCGTTAACCTTAGAATGCTGTTCTAAGCTTATAAATAAGACGGCTTATAAAAAGGCACCTGCGGGTGCCTTTTTTGTGTTGACGGGCTACACTTATATATTATTAACAATGCATTCCAGAAACTCAGCAGAACAACGGTGTTAGGATTATATTTATTCCTCTCAGCTTACGTTACGCTACCCTCAGCTCAACAGTGAAACGATACTGCAAATCAGCTGGCACATCACCATGGCTGGCAAGAAACAGTGATCCACACGCCCTCGTTTGATTTAGTGAGTTTTCAGCCTACTCATCTCTTAACCCACAAATAACAGGCAATAAAAAACCTCAGTAGAATTAACTACTGAGGTTTTGTATTTGTTGGTACCTAGGGCCGGAATCGAACCGGCACGGCCGTGAAGCCGAGGGATTTTAAGTCCCTTGTGTCTACCAATTTCACCACCCAGGCATCAAGCAGGAAATTATACATAATCCTGACTTAGATGAGAAGCTTTTGTTTAAAAAAAGTGTAGTTTTTTGCTTATTTTTTAATAATTAGATTCATTACACCTAAAAGTACCATCAAAACACCTAGTGCAATCATGATACTGAACGGTTCATTTAATAAATAAATAGCTAAGCCAATAGTGAATACAGGACCAAGCATGCCGACAACACCCGTTTGAGCTGGTCCAATACGATGAATGGCTTCGGTCATCATGAAGCTAGGTATAACGGTACTGAACAGTACCAGCATACCTAGCCAAAACCAGGCGCTATTACTGATGACTAGTTCAGACCACTCCAGTACAACGACACCATGCGCTAGGCTAAAAATACTTGAGGCAATCATGGCGAGACTGGTAAAAAGTAAGCTACCTAAGTTTTTGATGAATTTTCGACTGAATAGAACATAAAATGCAAAGCTAAGTGCTGAGGCTAACACCAGCCCGACTCCTTGCCAGACATTATTAGCGGTTAATTGCAGCTCTTGGCTCATTACAATCCATAAACCACTGTAACTAATGATAAGAGACATTATTAATGCTCGGCTAACAGGCTGTTTGAATAATAAGAAACCAATGAGCGTGACTAAAAAGGGATAGGTAAATAAACTTAACCGTTCTAATTGGGCTGAAATGAGTTCTAAGCCCATTAAATCAAGTAGCGATGCTAAATAATAGCCGAGAAAACCGAGTAAGAACACGATGGACAGTGTTTTGGCTGTGAAGTGAGGGTTACTTGGCCCGCGTAGATGAAGCCAAGCTAAAATACCGAGGTAAATAGGCAGAGATAAAGCCATTCGTAAAACWAGGACGGAATCAGCATCAAGCCCTTGTTGATATAGGAACTTGATGAAAATAGATTTAAGTGAAAATAAAAGGGTTCCAAAAATAGCTAAGGCAARGCCCTGCCATAGGGGATGAGCGGGGTCGATCTTATTGATGGTAGRGTTCGCTTAATGTATGTACTGAATCAATTAAATGCTTCATTTTATCTGGATCAATTGTAGGGTGAATGCCATGACCTAAATTAAACACATGACCGCTATTGCCTTTACCAAAACTGGCTAAGGTGCTGGCGACTTCTTGTTCAATACGCTCTTTTGAAGCATACAGTACACAAGGATCCATATTACCCTGTAAGGCGACCTTATCACCAACACGTTGGCGAGCGGTAGCAAGATCGATAGTCCAGTCTAAGCCTATTGCATCAACRCTGGTTGCTGTCATGGCTTCTAACCATTGGCTGCCACCTTTTGTAAACAAAGTCACAGGGACAGTACGGCCTTCATTTTCACGGTTTAGACCGGCAATAATTTTTTGCATATAGGCTAATGAGAATTCTTGATAATTACTGGTACTTAATGCGCCACCCCATGTATCAAATAACATGACAGATTGTGCCCCTGCGGCTATTTGAGCATTTAAATAAGCAATAACAGAGTCAGCAAGTACATTAAGCAAAGCGTGCATTTGCTTAGGCTCATCAAACATCATGCCTTTTACTTTAGCGAAATCTTTGCTTGAGCCACCTTCAACCATATAACAAGCAAGTGTCCAAGGGCTGCCACTAAAGCCAATTAAAGGTACTTGGCCATCAAGTTCACGGCGAGTTAGGCGAATGGCATCCATCACATAGCCTAGGCTATCTTCCATGTCAGGCACGGCTAAATTAGCGATGTCTCGGGCGTTTTTAATTGTATTGGTGAACTTAGGTCCTTCACCTGCGACAAAGTGCAGGCCTAATCCCATGGCATCAGGAATAGTGAGAATATCTGAGAAAATAATCGCGGCATCGAGCTCAAACCGACGCAGTGGCTGCAATGTTACTTCACATGCAAGCTCTGGCGTCGAACAAAGGGTCATAAAATCGCCTGCTTTGGCTCGTACTGCTCGATATTCAGGCAAATAACGTCCTGCCTGTCGCATTATCCAGACGGGTGTTTTATCAACAGGCTGGCCTAATAAAGCACGAAGGTAGCGATCATTTTTTAGTTCTGACATTGTTGACCTTTAGAATTTAGCAAACAGTAAACATAATTTTGAACGAATTATAGTTAGCTACCTGCTATTTAGTACACGTCACGTACATAACGTTTGGCTTTTTTCAAATCATTAACGTAGGCAATGGCAGCATCTTCATCCATCTTGCCGTGTTCACTGATAATATTGTGTAGGGTCTTATCAACGTCTTTAGCCATATACATTGCATCACCACAGATGAAGAAGTAGCCGCCACGGTCAAGCCATGCAAATAACTCAGCGCCTTTTTCCTGCATGCGAGTTTGCACATAGATTTTATCTTCTTGGTCACGAGAGAAAGCAAGATCAAGTTTAGTTAATAAACCGCTTGCTTGCCACGCTTCAATTTCATCTTGGTAAATGAAGTCATCAGCTTTCTTTCTATCGCCAAAGAACAACCAGTTATCACCTTTTGCTTGTGTTGATTCACGTTCTTCTAAAAAGGCTCTGAAAGGTGCAATACCGGTACCTGGGCCGACCATGATCATCGGTGCTTCAGGATTGTTAGGTACTCTAAATGAGGTATTAGGGCTAAAGTAAACGGCTACTTTGGCATTTTCTTCTACGCGATCGGCAAGGTAGCATGAGGCAACACCTTGATGGTCACGGCCTTGGCTCTCATAGCGAACACTAGAAATGGTTAAATGAACTTCATCTTGGTGTTTCTTAGATGAACTAGAAATCGAATAAGCACGAGCCTGAAGTTTACGTAGTAAAGGCATAAGCTCTTCTACGCTAAAGTTCACTTTAAGATCGATGATGAAATCGATAATATCACGGCCCCAAAGGTAGTCGTTTAAGGCTTCTTTATCGCCATTTTTAAGTAAACGATTTAACTCTTCATCCTTAGACTTCGCTGCAACGGCTTCTAGGAATGATGTGGCGGGTAACTTAATTTCATATTCAGTAATTAAGGTATCACGCAGGCTTTTACCTTCAATGACTTCATCGCCTGTTAAACCTAGATTGGCAATTAATGAGTCAACTAATTCTGGATCATTTAAAGGCACCACATTGAGTGCATCACCGGCTTCATAACTCAAACCACTGTCTTTTAAGCTAAACTCAAAGTGTTTGATTTCTTTACTTGAGTTCGCACCTGTAATGGTTTTGTTGCTTAACAATGCAGATGGGAACGGGTTTTTACGGTTATATTGTGATTTCTCTTTCTTCGCTTTAGCTGGGGCTGATGAAGCGGCTCCGCTTGGCGCGCTACCTGTTTCTTTAATAGCATCTAATGCTGCTTTACTCCAGGCTTCAGCATCATCATCAAAATCAACATCACAGTCGACTCGGTCTACTACACGGTTCGCGCCTAGTTCTGCTAAACGCGTATCCCATTGTCTACCGGCTAAACAAAACTCATCATAAGAGCTATCACCGAGAGATAATACTGAGAAATGCATATGGTCTAGTTTAGCTGCGCTATCTTCACTGATTGCTTCCCATAACATTTCAGCATTATCGGGCATTTCACCTTCGCCATAGGTACTACAAATGACTAATAAGCGTTCAATATCAGCGAGATTTTCAACTTCGATATCACCCATATCTACTAATTCAGCCGCGAGGCCATAGTCATTGGCAAGGGCTACAATATCGTCACCAATACTTTCACTATTACCGGTTTGGGTGCCATAAATAATAGTCAGCGGTCTATTGTTTGATTGGGCAGAATCATCTTGTTTCAATAAACGTGTATTCGCTCCAGCAAAAAAGCCACTTAACCATTGTTGTTGGTCTTCGCTGAATGGTGTTCCTGTTGCAATTATTTTTTTCTCTGACATAAATATTAAACTCTATTATTTATACTACTTAAGCTTAGTTTAGCTAAGCTTAAGCTGCTTGGTTGGCTTTTAATACGGCTTTAACTAAATGTTCGGCAATTAATTCCTTAAAGTCAGGAATATGTCCCATTGCTGCTTTATTAATACGATCTTGAGCAAGGATCCACGCTGTTGAGCCTAATGAATAAACTGATTGCACATCACGTAATTCTAAGCTTCTTTTATAGTCTCTAATGCGTTTATCAGCCAGTATAATGGATAATTGTTGTTCATTATAATTCTCAAGTGCTTTTTTACACTCTTTTGATAAGGCTTCAAGTAAGGCAAAATCATTGGTTTTAATTAGATTTTGCGATGCTCTACTTTCAAACACATCGTTAACTTCAATACCCTGTTTTTTAGCTAAAGCATGCACTGTCTGCTTAGCAATACGTAATACGCCATAGGCATTAAGCAAATCAAAACTTAATGCTGTATCAAGTTCTTTATAGGCGGGGGCTTGTCCGTCTAATATTGTTTTACCTTG
>NVVP01000022.1 GCA_002402245.1 Gammaproteobacteria bacterium
TGTGGCCTGGAATGATGAAGATCATGTTGCTTATAATCGTGAACTTTATCGTGAGAAATTTGCCGCTGTTTTAGAAATTTTATCGCCTATAATGAATGTAAGCTTACCCGAAGCAAGTTTTTATCTATGGGCTGAAACACCGATTTCTGATGTAGACTTTGCACAAAAACTATTTGACCAACATCATGTCACTGTCTTACCTGGTAGTTTTTTAGCTCGTGATACTGAGCATGGAAATCCTGGAAAAAATCGTATTCGTATGGCATTAGTTGCTCCATTAGCAGAATGTATTGAAGCAGCCCACCGAATTAAACAGTTAATTGAACAACTATAAATTTAGGTTTTAAAAGAATGGCTATGATCTTATACGGCATTAAAAATTGCGATACAGTTAGAAAAGCACGTCGTTGGTGTGAGGCTAATGATATTGAGGTGAAATTCCATGACTTTCGCTCTGATGGTTTAGATGAAACAATCCTAAATCAATGGTTAACACTGGTGACGTGGGAAGACTTACTCAATAAACGCAGCACCACATGGCGCAATTTAGATGATCCTCGTAAAGATCAACTGGATGCCAACAATGCCATCGCCTTAATGATTGAAAACCCGACCTTAATTAAACGTCCGGTATTAATGGATAACTCACACTGCATACTCGGCTTTAAAGCAGATATTTATGCCAACCATTTTGGAAAATAATAATGTCAGCAACTCTTGAATTAACTAAAGACCTTATCAGCCGCCCGAGTGTGACGCCGGAAGACTTTGGCTGTCAGCAATTATTAGCTGATCGCTTAGAAGCTATTGGCTTTACCATTGAACATTTACGTTTCGGTGAAGCGGGTAATTGGACAGATAATATATGGGCACGACGGGGCACAGAAGGTCCTTTATTTGCCTTTGCGGGTCATACTGATGTAGTGCCCACTGGGCCAGAAGACACATGGACTTCGCATCCTTTTGAACCTGAAATTCGTGATGGTTTGTTATATGGTCGTGGCACCGCTGATATGAAGGGTAGTATTGCGGCAATGGTTACGGCATGTGAACGCTTTGTGGCTGAATATCCAGAGCATAACGGTAGTATTGCATTTCTAATCACCAGTGATGAGGAAGGCCCTGCAACTGGTGGGACAGTAAAAGTCATTGAGACACTTGAAGCTAGAAATGAAAAAATAGATTGGTGTTTAGTGGGCGAGCCTAGCAGTACTAACGCAGTAGGTGATATTGTTAAAAATGGCCGCCGAGGTTCAATCAATGGCTATTTAACGGTTAAAGGTAAACAAGGCCATATTGCTTACCCTCATCTTGCTAACAACCCCATTCATTTATTGACTCCAGCTTTAGCCGAGCTTTGTGATATTGAATGGGATCAAGGTAATGAAGATTTTCCTCCCACCAGCTTCCAGGTTTCAAACCTGAATTCAGGCACTGGCGTAACTAATGTTATTCCCGGCACAGCAGAGGTTATTTTCAACTTTCGCTATTCAACGGAAGTCACTCATGAACAGCTACAGCAACGAGTTGAAGCCTTATTAGACAAGCATCAATTAGACTATGACTTGTCGTGGATATTATCAGGAAAGCCTTTCCGTACAGCCAGTGGCGCGTTAGTCGATGCAGTTAAAACGGCTATCAAATCTGTTACTGGTGAAGAAACTGAGTTATCAACCTCAGGCGGCACTTCCGATGGCCGATTTATCGCACCGACCGGAGCACAAGTAATTGAACTTGGCCCTCTTAATGCGACTATCCATCAAGTTGATGAATGTGTTTCAGTAGCAGACCTTGATACTTTGTCTGATATTTATCAGGCTTTACTAGGACATTTATTTATTAAATAATAGTGTAGACTCAATACTTTACATCCCCTCTARGRWMWTTTTGANGATCAAGTTTATACAGRTATTAATACTATTGACCGTATCAAATATCKCCCATGCCTATACTGTTAATTTGACGCCATCTGMAAAATGGGGAGCRCCTGTGTTCGGTACRGGAGCAACMATTACTTATAGCTTTATGTCGAGYGGYGTTAACTGTKACTTTTCAGAAACATGCTCYTCTCTCGATAGYTTTATGCCKACAGGKTTTTTCTCGGAAATAGAACGTGCCTTTAATGCKTGGAGCTCRGTWGCTGACCTCACTTTTATCAATGTTTTAGATGATGGTWCARACTATAAYTCATTYTCWAGTTCAAGCGATATTCGTATTGGMGGCCATGATTTTACTAGTTCAAGTACATTAGCCCATGCTTATCTCCCTTYTRGYYCARRTMTMTCAATAYYAGGAGAYATCCACTTTAATTCAGACCTTATTTGGAGTAGCGTAGGCGATGGCTTATCTGGCTTTGATATTTTTTGGGTGGCACTACATGAAATTGGCCATGCGTTAGGCCTGGGGCATGAAACTACAGAAACATCGGTAATGGGGCCCTATTACGATTTAACATTAGCTTCACTTCAGGCTGATGACATTGCAGGAATTCAGTACATCTATGGGGCTCCTGCTGCAGTACCTCTTCCTGCAGCAGCTTGGTTATTTTTAACATCATTCCTTGGTCTAGTGGGGATTAGAAGAAGAGTAAGTACTAAAAACAACCAGCAATATCAGTTAAATACTTAGTCATTTAAGTTCTACTCATATTTAATAACAGCCTTTCCATTACTGTCATTTACAAAGTTGACAGTATGATGGAACCGCTATATTATGCCCGCAAATTCCCCTTAGACTACTCTAGGTTTTATGTCAGCTCATCTTAAACAACGTCAATGGTTATACCTGCTCGCAGCATTAGTGCTGTTTATGCAGAGCTTTGCCGTTTGGCATGATGTCTCACATCCCTTTCATACCGCTAGTGAACAGTGTGATCGCCTTGAAGGTGTTAGTCACACTCCAACACTCGATCTAGCTCTTTCTTCCCCACTAGAATTCAATACACACAGTCGTGTTATTGAACCTGTTTCATCCGTCGCGTATATCAGCACAAAATTACGCGATAACCATAATATTCGCGCCCCTCCCCATTTTTCATAGCCCAATCAAAATTTAGCAGTCTAGATCCGTCCTTAATGGACGCACTCTTGCCTGTAATCTATTTACCAAAGTCATGTTGAGATTTGAACTCTAATTGGCTTTGGAACCCTATGCTATGAGGAATAATCATGAATAAATCATGTTTAGCGCTGCTTATCGCCGCGAGCCTGTCATCACCTGTTTTTGCAGATGATATCAGTGACTTAAAACAAGAACTGTCACATATCCGTGCAGATTACGAAACCCGTATCCAACAATTAGAACAACGTCTTAATCAAGCAGAAAAGTCAGTTAAAGCCAATAATACTGCTGTTACAAAAATAGCTCAACGACCTGCTACAAGAACTAAATCAGCCAGTAATAATAGTTTTAACCCTGCCATTAGCGTCGTAATGAATGGTCAATTTAGTGATTATCGCCGTGAGGGCGATGATTATGAGCTTGATGGCTTTAGCCAACATGGCGAAGGTGGCCTCGCCACTAAAGGCTTCTCTCTAGGTGAGAGCGAAATGACTATGAGTGCCAGTATTGATCAACTTTTATTTGGTCAATCAACTTTTGCCTTGCATGATCATGAAGGTGAAACTGAAGTAGAAATTGAAGAAGCCTTTATTGAAACTCTAGGTTTAGATAATGGTGTAACGATTCGAGCGGGTCGTTTCTTCTCTCCTATCGGCTATTTAAATGAAAAGCATATTCATGCTTGGAATTTTGCTGATGCACCGCTGATTTACCGAGGCTTATTTGGTAATCAATTATCTACTGATGGTGTTAAATTATCTTATGTTGTACCTAGTGATTTATTTATTGAACTAGGTGGTACGGTGGGTAATGGCGATCAGTATCCAGGTAGTGGTGAAAATAGTGGCCTTGGCGACTGGTTAGTGTATGCCCGTACTGGTGGTGATATGGGTGTTAGTCATAGCTGGCAAGCAAGTGTTTCTCATTGGCAGTCTAGTCCTGAAGATAGAGCTTATAGTGGCGGCCATGATCACGGTGGTACAGGTACACCTGATCCAGTCTTGTTTAATGGCGACACTGAAATAAGTAATATTTCATTAGTCTATAAATGGGCGCCTAATGGTAATTTCAGACAACAAAACTTTACCCTATTAGGTGAGTTATTTTACCTTAATGAAGATGGAAAACTTAATAATAGTGCCGAACTAGCTACTTATGATGGTAAGCAATACGGTGGTTTTGTTGAAGGGATTTATCAAGTTAACCCTCAATGGCGAACAGGTCTTCGTTATGACCGATTAGGTAGTAATTTAACTGCATCTGATGATGAGCTACTAACGGATGCTGACCTAGACTTTTCAGGCTACCATCCGCAACGTTATAGCTTGATGCTTGAATGGTTACCGAGTGAATTTAGTCGTGTCCGCGCTCAAATAAACCATGATAAATCATCACGAGATAATGATGATACTCAGCTTTTCCTACAATACACTGTTAGCATTGGCGCTCATGGCGCTCATAGCTTTTAATAGGAGTTTACAATGAAAAAATTTATTTCTTTATTATTACTACTCGTCGTTAGTTCACCCGCAGCAGCAAAATTGAATGTATTTGCCTGTGAACCTGAATGGGCCTCATTAAGCCAAGAGTTAGGCGGTGATAATATCACTGTTTTTTCTGCTACTACAGGCCTGCAAGATCCTCACTATATTCAAGCTCGTCCTAGCCTTATTGCTAAGGCAAGACAAGCTGATTTATTGGTGTGTACCGGTGCTGAGTTAGAAATAGGTTGGTTACCCTTATTGCAGCGTAAAGCAGGCAATACGTCAATTCAAGTAGGTGCTAATGGGTATTTCATGGCGACAGACTATGTCAGTCTATCTGATATTCCTGCATCACTCGATCGTAGCCAAGGTGATGTTCACGCCGCTGGTAATCCACATATTCAGACCAGTCCAGTGAAAATAATGCTCGTTGCCCGCGCATTAACACAGCGTCTGCAACAACTTGACCCTGATAATGCAGTCGCCTATCAACAGCGTTGGCTTGATTTTGAACAACGTTGGTCTACTGCCATTGATCGCTGGCAGCAGCAAGCACAGCCATTAAAAGGTATGGCTATTGTTGTTCAACATAATAACTGGACCTATTTATCAGAATGGTTAGAGTTGAATAAAGTAGCTGTATTAGAAGCTAAAGCTGGTATTCCACCGACGATTAAGGACTTAAATAATGTACTTAATACGCTTAAGGTTTCACCTGCTAAGATTGTGATTAATGCGGCTTACCAACCTTCTAAAGCAACAGATTGGTTGAGTAATAAAACAGATATTACTAAGGTTACATTGCCTTTCACTGTAGGTGGAAATGAGCAAAGTAAGGATTTATTTAGTTTGTTTGATAATACGCTTCAACGTTTGTTGTCTGCTCAATAATGATCTGGGGAAACCTTGATTTAATGCTCATAGTGCCTGCCTTATTGGCAGGCACTATTGTGCTATCGATTCATGTTCCCTTGGGGCAAGAAGTACTTAAGCGTGGCATTATCTTTATTGATATTGCCATTGCTCAAGTAGCCGCATTAGGTGTGATTATCGCAACTGTATTTGGTGGTGAACTAAGTACTTGGAAAGTTCAGGTTTTTGCTGGTTTAAGTGCACTACTGGGTGCAGTTCTTATTCGTTATTTGGAAAGACACTATCAGTCTGCTTTAGAAGCATTAATTGGCTTAGTGTTTGTTCTCGCAGCTAGTGGCGGTATTTTATTAGCGAGCTATGCCCCACATAGTGCAGAGCTATTGCATGACTTACTCGTAGGACAGATTCTCTGGGTTAACTATGAACAACTTCTATGGGTAAGCTTATTGTACCTACCTTTATTACTTGCTTTATTTTTGTTAAATAATTCGCAACGTCCATGGCTATTTTACTTTATTTTTTCACTAGCAGTTACGGCATCAGTGCAATTAGTAGGCATCTATTTAGTATTTGCCAGCTTGATTCTGCCAGCATTAGTTAGCCGAGGAATAAAGAAAAGATCACATCAATTAGGCTTAGCTTATTTAACCGGCCTAATAGGTTATATTCTAGGTATTATAGCCTCATTAAGCTTTGATCTTCCTACCGGGGCCATCACGGTGTGGACATTATTAATAAGTAGTTTATTAGTTAAGCTACTACTTAACAGAACCGCATTTAAAATCCTGTTAAAATAGTTCGTTATTTTATAACTATTTAAGGATTAAATATGTCGGATGCTCCAGTCAGCACCTCAACCGCAAAGCTTGTGTACATCATGTTTTTAGCTAACCTCATTATTCCATTTTTAGGTTTAATTGGCTTAGTCATGGCCTATGTAAATAAAGCCGATGCACCAGAATGGCTACAAACTCATTATCAATTTCAAATCCGTACCTTTTGGATAAGTATTCTTTACTTCGTTATTGGCTCAATATTAACGGTAGTGATTATCGGCTGGTTAGTGATTCTATTCACCTTAGTCTGGATTGTGATTCGTAATGTTAATGGCATGAAGTTCTTAGATGCACAACAAGCACACCCTAACCCTACTGCTTGGATGTTCTCTTAAAGTTTTAAAGTCCAACTAAGCTACAAACAAAAAAACCGCACTGAAATTTCAGTGCGGTTTTTTTATTTCTGAACTTAATTTATGTCTAGTTTGGTCGTTTAGCCAGAATATCTAATGCCGCAATTCGATAGGCTTCGGCCAATGTTGGAAAGTTGAATGTACTTTCAATAAAGATATCTACTTCTGCATCACATAACATCGCCATATGGCCAATATGTACCACTTCTGTAGAGCCTTCACCCGCGACCATCACGCCTAAAATCTTCTTACCTTCTGTATCGGACACAATTTTTAACATGCCTTCGGTATTACCTGAAATCTGCCCTCGTGCCACTTCAGAGAACTTGGCTTTACCGACAATTACATCACCATATTGCTCTTTCGCTTGTTTTTCTGTCAGGCCTACAGACGATAATTCAGGAATAGAATAAATACCTGATGGTATTAACTGGCTCATAGTACCAATGTCGATACCTAATGCATTACATGCAGCTCGTCGACCTTGTTCCATTGAAGCTGAAGCTAATGACGGCGGTCCAATTACATCACCGGCAGCATAAATATTATCAACATTGGTGCGTAAGTTTTCATCAACACTAATTAAGCCGCGTTCATTTAACGTTAAACCTGATTTTTCTAGTTGAAGGCCTTTAACATTGGCCAGTCTTCCTGCTGCACRCAATAATTTTTGACTACGAACAATCGTACCATCGGCACATTCAGTAACGACATCACTGACATCATCCCAATATACTTTTTCGACCTTTTTCTCGCCAAGCCATGTTCCGCCCATGGCTTTGAATTCAGCTAAAAAGGTATCAGTCATATCACTATCTAAGAAACCAAGCGGTGTTGGATAACGATCAATCATCGTCACCTGCACGCCTAATGCCTGAAAAATAGAGGCATATTCACTCGCGATTACTCCTCCGCCTAAAACCGTCAGACTAGAAGGTAAATACAGCATTGATAAAATAGAATCACTATCAAAAATATGTTCATGATCGATAGGTACATTATCTGGCTCACGAGGATAGGAGCCTGCAGCTACAATAATAATATCAACACTTACATTGCGGCTTTCACCATTTACTTTGGTAATACTTATCGTGTGACTATCAACAAAACTTGCACGACCGTGAATGCGATCAATATCATTGCGATCCATTTGTTTTCGCATATAGACATCATGAGACTTTAATACCTCATCTAGGCGACCAAACAGTGTCACCATCTCAGTATCTTCTGCTAGCTCAAAATTAGATAATGCGGCATTTTGGCGCATATTTTTAACTCTTAATGCATTCTCACGTAAGGTTTTAGATGGAATCGTGCCTCGGTGTACACACGCCCCACCAAACAAATTATCACGCTCAATAATGGCAACACGTTTGCCTGCTTTTGCCGCTTGAATAGCTGATTTTTGACCTGCTGGACCACTACCAATGACTAAGACATCGTAATCAAAACTCATAATGACAATCCTTCTAAACGACTTTCTACCACATCTAATTTATCAAGTAATGATGCAACATCCTCGGGGTATAAATTTAAAGTAGACAGTGTAGGCAAATGTAATAAGGTTTCTTTATCAATTACTTCCTGGGCTAACATATAACTAGCAAATGCAGTTCCTACATTAACCTCAGCAGCCTGAGCTGTCGCACTTGATTCGTTATAAGTACTCACAGCATCAATGACGAGTGTTGGCATTTCCCATTTATTTACCACAGCAATCGTGACCTGATGCTGATAAGTGTTTTCTAGGTGTTTAATTTCAGCTGGCGTTAAACTAGCATCTTCAGCTTTTGCGAGTTCTAAAATAGCTTGTAATACAGCTGGGCGTCCAATTGAGTGTAACAACCCTGCTAAAAATGCCACCTCAACATTACTTCGTCCTTGACGGGCGACTTCTTTCGACCAAAGTGAGCTAGCTAAAGCATGCTTCCAAATCTCGGCGGTATAATCTTCATATCCAGGTGTATCAAACATTTTAGCGCCAATGGCAATGGCTAAGGCAATTTCACTAATCGTAGCCATTCCCAAACGAGCAATAGCTTGCTGTAATGAGACTAAGTTAGATAGGGGAGTATACGCAGCAGAGTTGGCAATTCGCATCACATGACCTGSCATAGACTGATCAGCTTGAATCAAATTAGCCATTGCACTGGCATCTGAATCAGGGTTTTGGGCTAAGGAAAGCGCCTTATTAGCGACCTCGGGTAATACTGGTACTTCAATTTCGCCTCGGTTAACCTTCTGCTGAAGTGCCGCAGTTAATAATTCCAATTTATTTGACATACTTTTCCCTTGCCTTTTAATAACGTGTTTTAAAGTGTACTAAGCGCCTTCTGAAAATACAATCGTACGACGACCTGAAATAATAATTCTGTGTTCTATATGGGCTTTTACTGCACGTGCTAATACCAAGCGTTCAATATCTTTACCAATCATCACTAAATCTTCTGGACCATTACCATGCATGACGCGTTGCACATCTTGCTCAATAATTGGACCTTCATCTAAATCTGCTGTTGCGTAATGCGATGTGGCGCCAATGATCTTAACTCCGCGGTCATAGGCTTGGTGATAGGGTTTAGCGCCTTGGAATGCAGGTAGAAAGCCATGATGGATATTAATCACTTGGCCAGCATGTTGTTGTACAAACTGCTCTGATAAAATTTGCATATAACGCGCCATGACCACGAGATCTATTTGATACTCATCTAATAGTGCATTAATTTGTGCTTCTTGTTGTGGCTTAGTGTCTTTCGTAATAGGCAGGTGATAAAACGGCTTAGAAAATTGTTTCGCCATCGGTTCTAAATCAGCATGATTACCAATAATAAGCGGAATATCACAGTTTAATTCACCTTCCAGCTCTCTAAGTAATAAGTCATAAGGGCAGTGTGAGGCCCGAGTGACTAATAATGCTACCCGATAAGGCTTATCTGAATAGTGCACTGACCAGGTTAAATTTAGCGTATCTGAGAACTCATTAAACTGTTGTTCTAATTCATTGCGATTAAGCGTATCACCTGTTTCCAGTTTTACTCGCATAAAATACTGATTATCTTGTACATCAGTATATTGTTGGCAATGTAAAATATTAAAATTACGTTGTGAAAAGAAACCGGTAATTCCAGCAACCAAGCCTTTTTGGTCTGGACACTGAATGAGAAAAACAATTGAATCCATAGTATTACTTATACCTAAAATACGTTTATGTAGCTTATCCTAACACTCATCAGCTTGTTATGAATATTCATTATATTTATCTGAGCGGCCTTTTACTTTCTCTACCGGATATTTCAATGCATTCTTATCAATCTTAGCCGCCAATACTTTATTAATATCGACACCAATATCGTGACATAGATAACTTAAATACGCTGCCACATCAGCAATTTCATCTTCTAATTCAACCCGTTTATCAGACCTTAAACGAACTTGAACCTCTTCATCTGTTTTCCATTGAAACCACTCCAATAATTCGGATGCTTCAATAGATAAAGAAATGGCTAAATCTTTTGGATTATGAAACTGCTCCCAATCACGTTGATGACGGAATTCGATTAATTTATCTAATACATCAGCTTTAATCATAATTAAAAAACTCGCTTATCTTGCTTAAAAACTCATCCGGTGCTTCCGCATGAACCCAGTGACCCGCTTGCTCAATAGTTTCAATTTCAACAGTACTATAACGCGTTTGTATTAGCTGATAATCTTCAGTTTTAATATAAGAGGACTTACCTCCTCTGAGAAAATAACTAGGCGTATGAATCGTATTCTGGCCACACACGGCTTGGAGTAAATGAGGGTAATTGTCACGTAAGCCTACTAAGTTTATCCGCCATGCTAACCCCGTATTTGATACGGCTAGATTCATCAATAAAAATTGGCGAACCGCTTTATCTCTAATGGATGTAGATAAAATAGCATCCACTTCACTGCGGCTTGAGTATTGGGTTAAATCAATGGCTAATAAAGCTGTGAATATGGCGGTATGTTCTTCGGCATATTGCTTAGGCGCTATATCAATAATAGCTAATTTATTTAACCGTTGTGAATAATGCTGACTAAATTCCATTGCGACTTTGCCGCCAATCGAATGGCCTATTAGATCAATTTTATCTAAACTAAGCTCATCAAGTAACTCTTTTAAGTCATCAGCCATTAATCGATAAGTCATCGCCTCGCTATGCGGAGATGAACCATGATTACGTAAATCAACGGTAATTACCTGGACATGATTGGCTAACTTTTTAGCCAATACCCGCCAATTATCAGAAGAACCAAATAGGCCATGTAATATAATAAGTGGCTGGCCTGTTCCGCTAATAGTGTGGTGTAACTTCATTAATTACATCCTTCCAAAATACACTATTTAAACACAGCGCTGATGGTATTAAACACTTTTTCTACTGGGCGTTTATAATAAGCGTTTTTTAACAATTGTAAGTGGAGAGTCTACGTGGTAGATGAAACAGTATTAATTATGTTGGTGCAACAATATGCCGGAAAATTTGGCATCACATTTAGCTCTACGCTTCTTGATGACCCAGAAAAAAAAGAAAAACTGATAGGTTTGATTCAAGAAGCATTAGCAGGCAAGCGTGGCCCAGTCACAGATGAAGATTTAATGTAAAAACAAAAAAGCCAGCGTTTAATACGCTGGCTTTTTTATTTAAATGAAGTGGCTCACTTTCACTACTGGAATAATAAGCAATGAAGATATTAGTTTTCCCTATTGATATGGATCAAGCGATAAAATTTGTTCGATCAGCTAAAACTATGGGTATTTCAATAATAACTGCCAGTTCAGAAATATCAGTTAAAGGAGAAGAGCATTCCCATATTCACTTGCCTTATGTCAACCATATTGATTTCAATAGTGAGATTACCCTTGCAATAAAAAAATATAAAATAGACAGAATATATACTCCTAATGCCGCTATTTGGGACCATATTAATTTATTAATAAGTCAGAATTACTTAAATATAACACTCTGTGGTTACAACCCTTTTGAAGATGAATGGCTGGAAATAGAGCCTAATTATTTGTGGGCAGAATCTATAGCAAATAGTACCCTAGCAAGCCAGTTTCATGTCTCAAATAAACAAGTTACCCCCGCCTTATCTATAGCCCAATATGCCAGCCTTCATCGGCAATTCCTTACAGTTCCGGGACAAACAGATGAGCTAAAACTAGAAACTTTGACCCAGCTAATTAGGGTTTTGCCTAAAGGTAATCTTATTGAAATAGGCTCATTATCTGGCCGCTCAGCTTTAGCTTTAGCTTGGTTAGCTGATAAATATAATATTGGGAGTTTGGTGTGTATAGATCCTTGGGATGAAAAAGGGAAAGTTCATTCCCAAGGAAAAAAAGCAGATATGTTGAATAAGAATAGCTCTAGTATCAATTTCACTCATATTTTTATGAACTTTATGTTAACAGCGGCACAATTGAATAATATCGCTTATATTAAAGCCATATCTGTCAATGCATTAGACATTTACAATAAAAACTGCGCTTCAGGCTCAATAAAGTGCGAACAATTATCAGAAATAAAACTATCAACACAAACATCATTAATCCATATTGATGGTAATCATAAATATGAATACGTCAAAGAAGATATTCAGACTTGGGCGAATAWATTATGTTCTGGAGGCTGGTTACTAATTGATGATTATGTTTGGGCATTCGGCGACGGGCCGCAACAAGCAGGTGATGAATTATTAACTTCAGGAGAGTTTGATTCTCAATTTTGTATGAGTGACACTCTTTTCTTAAGAAAAAAGTAATRCCAATAATCATTCATCACTGAAATTTCAGTGATGAATGATTCCACATAATTTATGCTTAATTAGTCAGATAACTTCTCAAATATTAAGGTTGCATTAGTGCCACCAAAACCAAAGCTATTCGACATAATCGTTTTTAAGCCAGCATTATCTTTACGCTCACGGATAATCGATATGCCTTCATTTGCTACAGGATCTAAGTTATCAATATTAGCAGATGCTGCAATAAAGTCATTTTCCATCATCAATAAACAGTAAATAGCTTCTTGAACGCCGGCACCACCTAATGAGTGACCTGATAATGATTTAGTCGAACCGACTAAAGGAAGGTCTTTATCTGCAAAAGCTTGTTTAACAGCGCCTAACTCTGCTAAATCACCAACTGGTGTGCTAGTACCATGTGCATTGATGTAATCAATAGGTGCCTCTACCGTAGACATCGCAAGTTGCATACAACGAACTGCACCTTCACCTGATGGAGCAACCATATCGTAGCCATCAGATGTCGCACCGTAACCGGTCAATTCTGCATATATTTTTGCACCACGTGCTTTAGCATGTTCATATTCTTCTAATACTAAGACACCACCACCACCGGCAATAACGAAACCATCACGATCTGCATCATAAGCACGTGAAGCTTTATCTGGCGTATCATTATATTTTGTTGACAGTGCCCCCATGGCATCAAACAATGAACTCATTGTCCAATGCTCTTCTTCTGCACCACCGGCAAATACAATATCTTGTTTGCCGAGCTGAATCTGCTCCATCGCATTACCAATACAATGTGCGCTTGTAGCACAAGCTGATGACATTGAGTAGTTAACGCCTTTAATCTTAAAAGGAGTTGCCAAACAAGCTGACGTCGTACTTCCCATTACTTGGGTAACACGATAAGGGCCAACACGACGAATGCCTTTCTCACGTAAAATATCAGCAGCTTCAACTTGGCTCTTAGATGAAGCGCCACCCGATCCCATGACTAAGCCTGTACGAGGGTTAGAAACCTGTTCATCACTCAACCCTGCATCTTCAATCGCTTGTTTCATTGAAATATAGGCATACGCTGCTGCATCGCCCATAAAACGTAATATTTTACGATCAATATGATCTTTCAGATTAATATCAATACTACCTGCAACATGGCTTCTAAAGCCCATATCAGCATATTCTTGCTTAAACTTAATGCCTGATCGGCCTAATCGTAATGATGCTGTAACTGTCTCAGCATCAAGACCTAAACATGAGGTTATACCTAAACCCGTGACAACCACTCGTTTCATCGTTGTTTCCTAAAAATTTTCTGTAGAAGTAAATAAACCGACTCGTAAATCTTTTGCCGCATATATTTCACGGCCATCTACAGAGACTGTACCATCAGCAATAGCTAATACTAGCTTGCGAGCGATGACACGTTTTAAATCTAATGTATAAGTTACTTTTTTTGCTGTCGGTAATACTTGGCCTGAGAATTTAACCTCGCCACAACCTAGCGCACGACCACGACCTGGATTACCATCCCAGCCGAGGAAAAAGCCAACTAATTGCCACATAGCATCCAGACCTAAACAACCTGGCATTACGGGGTCACCTGGAAAATGACAATCAAAGAACCATAAATCTGACGTAATATCTAACTCGGCAATAATTTGTCCTTTGCCATATTTACCGCCTTCATTAGAAATATGTGTAATGCGATCCATCATCAACATATTAGGTGTAGGTAATTGTGCATTTCCAGGGCCGAACATTTCTCCGCGACCGCACTGCAAAAGCTCTTCGTATGTATATGATGATTGCTTACTCATGAATTCTTCTTTAAGTAGTCCTATTGGCTAAACCGTAATAATATCATGTCACAGTAAAAACAAGAACAAATCATCACTAATTTGACTTATTTTAGGCATAAATATCCTGCTTAAACATTCCATTCAAGCAGGATTATCTTACTGTAAACTAATCGTTTTTATTATACAGCGCTGTTTCTTCGGGCAAAGCGACCTCTAAGTGCTCTAGTAAAACACCCATGCTATTTAATACGCGATACATGGCAAATAGTTTGTCATATTTTGCGTTGGTCATTGCTTGACGAGAAACAAATACTTCATTTTCAGAATCAAGTAAATCTAATAATGTTCGCTGACCTAAACTAAACTGTAATTTATATGAATCGCGCGAGTTGGTACTTGATGTTTCATGTAGTTGGAAAAAGTCCATTTGTTGGGTGACGGTTTCCAAAGCATTCCACGATAAACGTACACTTTGCTCAACTTGGCGGATAGTATTATTACGAATTTCAGCCGATTGATTAATCAAATAAGCCGTTTCTTCACGTCTCGCTTTATCTTTACCGCCATTCAATAAGTTGTAACGCAAACGAAACATTGCAGTAATATCTTTATTTGTTCCACTTATACCATCAATATCATGGTTTATCGTTGTTCCCAATTCAAAATCTACACGAGGGTAAAAAGGTGACTTGGCCGTATCATGTTGCGCGTGGGCAGATTCAATATCTGCATTCGCTGATTTCAATGTCGGGTGATGCTCTAATGCAAAACTAATCGCCTCTTCAACAGACTCCGGTAATTGTGACAACATCAGCTCCGGTATTTCAAGCGCTTCGGGATTCACACCGATGACACGTAAGTAATTAGTTTCATCATCACGTTGATTGCTTTGCTCAGCAATTAAATTTGCTTGGGCTAACGCTACTCGACCTTGGCTTTGGTCCATATCTGCTTTTCGGCCTACACCGCGCTCACTACGAAGTCTTATTTGGTCATGAGTACGCTCATGGGCCTCTAAATTAGTTGAGGCTAAATTAACCAATTCTTGCCTACGTAATACTCCTAAATAAGCATTAACTGCTTCTAAGCCTGTATTCTCAGCGGCACCAAATACAGTGTATGCACGTGAGTCTGTTCGTGCAGTATGACGACGTACTTCATTCTTAGTTGCCATGCCATCAAATAACATTTGGCGTAAGTTTAAACTTACTTCATCACGATTTTTATGAATTTCACCTGCCCCCTGACGTCTTGTCGTCGGGTTATCGGTTACTTCCCATCCCGTTCCAATAGCAAAGTCTAAAGTCGGAAAATAGCCTGCTTTTGCCTGTCTAACTTCTTTTGATACCGCATTACGGACACTGCCAGCAGCTAATATATCTGGATTTGTTTGGACCGCCACCCCCACGGCATCTTGTAATGTTACCGCGAATAAAATCGAAGGGCTTAGTAAAAGACATGTTGTTGCAATAAGTTTAAGTTTCATTTTGTTGTCCTATCATTATTCTATAATTTATTTAATAATTATAAATAAATTTAGCGTAAGTCACGAAAGAATATAGCCACTGATAACCTATCATGCATATTCATTTTCTGGAAAATAGCGGTTAAATGCGCCTTAACTGTACGCTCGGTAATGGTCATTGCTTTCGCTATCATTTTATTTGTTGATCCGTAACATACTAATTTTGCTACCTCCAATTCTTTTGGAGATAATGAATCTACAGCCAATTGTTGCTCAGCTGTAACCTCAGGAGCGTTAGCAGACTCATCTGCTAATTTTTCAATCGTATTATGCTCAATCCATACCCCACCATACGAAATGGCTTGCAGAGCCTCACTCAACTTATCAAGTGAAGATGAGCTATCAAAATACCCTCTGGCTCCCTTCTTTAATAAGTCTATTTGAACATCAACATCACAGCCTGCACCTATTACTAAAATAGTAAGTCCAGCATTTCTTAACTTAATATCTTTAAGTACAGTTGAGTCCTTCTCATCCAAAAAATCGTGTCCACATAAGAGTAAATTTACTTTGCCCTCATCTAAATTGGCTAGACAATCATCTACTGTCAAAAAAAATCGGCAGGTATACTGATTATCTAGTTCCGCTTCGACTTTTTTCTGCTCACCATCAGAGTGCAATATATAAAGGTTGGTATTCAGGGATGTCATCGTTCTCTTAAAGCCTCATTTTTAGCCTTCAAAATAGGTTTCAATAAATAATCTAACACTGATTTCTTGCCCGTTAGAATATCTACTGTGGCTGTCATCCCTGGGATAATCTCTAGCATTCCTTTGCTACTTTCAATTGAGTTTTTTTCTGTTCTTAAATAGATCAAATAAAAACTTTCTTCTTTTTCATCGCTAATGGTATCGACACTTATTCGCTCAAGTTTAGCCGGTAATCCACCATAAATAGAAAAATCATAGGCAGTCAACTTCACCATGGCTTCTTGCCCAGGCCTTAAAAAAGCGATATCGGCAGGTCTAATTTTCACTTCTATCAATAGGTTATCTTCTATGGGTACAATTTCAACTAAGTCCATTCCAGGTTGAATAATCCCGCCCACTGTATTAATTTTTAGCAGCTTAATAATACCTTTAACCGGCGATCTTACTTGAGTTCTACGCACACGATCTTGTGACGAAAACACCATTTCTTTGGTGCGTGCTAATTCAGCATTTACTTCTGAAAATTGACTGGCTGCATTCGCTTTAAACTGATCCAATTGCTCTTGTACCTTTTGCTTCACTTCATTTAATAGAGCTTTAATTCTGGGAATTGCCAAACGATTTGCTTCCACCTCACCATGCAAATCATTCACCGTTCGTTTTAATCTCAGAATCTCAACCTCAGACATTACTCCCGCGGCAACTAACGGTTCGGTCATGGTTAACTCTTTTTTACTCAATACATAACTTTGCTTTAACTGCGATTGTTTTGCTCGACGCTCGATTAGCTCCTGTTCTCTCTGTTTTATTTGTTGTTTTAATACATTAATAGCGGAGTTCAGTTCTCTTTTGCGCGAGTTATATAAGGCTATTTCATTTGCAGCTAACATCTCACTCGAGTCTGTTACTTCTTGTGGCACAACAAAATTAACACCATCACTTTCTGCTTTTAAACGAGCACTACGAGCCAGTAACTCATAATATTTGAGTTCGCTTTCTCTAAAAGATGATGAGAATCGAGTATCGTCAATTCTCAATAGAACTTCACCTTTTTCGACCGCTTGGCCTTCTTTAATTAAGACTTCAGATAAAATTCCACCTTCTAAGTTTTGAATAACCTGAATTTTACTTGAAGGTACCACTTTGCCTTCACCACGCGTAACTTCATCTAATTCTGTTTCTGATGCCCACCAACCCGCAATAGCAAAAAATGCAATACTAATTATTAATAAAATATGCCCTGCACGATGCGATGATTCTAATGTCGCCGCACTAATTTCAGACATAAATTCAGCATCATCGGGATGAATACGCTTTGACATTAGTTTCTCATCCTTTTGACACCTTAATATGTCCTTTCTTAAGCGCAGCCAATATTTGTTCGCGAGGACCATCGGCTACTAAATTACCTTGATCCATTACAATAATTCGGTCGACTAAATTTAATAGTGATGCTTTATGGGTAACTAAAATCATCGTTTTACCTTTCAGCTCTGTACTTAAACGAGATTTAAACCGATCTTCTGTACTGTTATCCATTGCATTGGTAGGTTCATCCAGCACTAATACTGAGGGTTCTAATAATAAGGCCCTAGCAATAGCAACACTTTGTCGCTGTCCACCTGAAAGGCCTTCTCCACGCTCACCTACAGGCAAATCAAATCCGGCAGGATGACGGTTAACAAACTCAGTTACCCCCGCAATATCTGCGGCTCTTAATATCGCATCATCATCAGCAAAAGGGCTTCCCATCGCAATATTGTCGCGAATACTGCCAAAAAACAGCATCACATCTTGTGGGGCATAACCTACATTACGGCGTATATCTACAGGATCAATCTGTCTCAAATCAGTACTATCAAGCAAAATGGCACCGTCTGAAGGTTCATATAGGCCTAATAATAACTTTTCAATTGAGCTTTTACCTGAACCGATTCTGCCAATAAAGGCTACTTTTTCACCTGGAGTAATTTTAAATGAAATCTTTGTTAACGCATCCATCGGTTGTTCTGGATAACGAAATGATACATTCTTAAATTCAACCCCACCTTTAAATTCTGGTCGATTTAAAAACTCTTTTCCTGTCGGCCTTTCTACCGGTAGTGCCATCAAACTATTTAACGAAGAAAAGGCAGCTTTAGATTGATGATAGCGAGTTAAGATCCCCGCCACCTGACCTAAAGGTGCTAATGCTCTACCTGTAAGCAATGTACTGGCAATTAATGCCCCCATGGTAATATCGCCATCTGCAATTTTATACACACCAAAAACCACAATACACACTGAGGCCATTTGTTGCAGGAAGGCGGTAAAATTAATCGCCAATGATGACAAAATACGAGACTGTTGACTATATTTAGAAATAGATCCTATTGTTTGCTCCCATTTTCGCTGCACCTGAGATTCAGCGCCGATACTTTTAATCGTTTCCAAACCGGTCAATGTTTCTATTAAAATTGCACCTTTTTGTCCAGAATGACGAAATAAATTCTGGATAGTCTTTCCCAAAGGTATCTGAATAAGCAAGCCGACAATAATAGCTAAAGGAATGGCTGCTAGAGGCACATAAGCCAATTCTCCAGCTAGCGTCCAAATTACAAAAATGAATAAAAATGAAAACGGTAAATCAATTAATGTTGTCAGTGTTGTTGATGTGAAAAACTCGCGAAATGATTCAAACTCTTGCATGCTATTGGCAAAKKMWYYRAMAKMATYTRRWYRAGRMKCYATTTYTNAWRCSAANNACTNTTCWCWAAAWYWSYTGYWRATAAAATAACATCTGCTTTTTTCCCTGCCATATCAATGAAATATCCGCGTAATGTTCGCAGTAAGAAGTCAAATACATAAACAGTAGTAACACCTATGGCCAACACCCATAATGTTTCTAAGGCATGATTAGGCACTACCCGGTCGTAGACATTCATGACAAATAGCGGTGAAACCAAAGCAAAGGAATTCACTAAAATAGAGGCTAAGAATACTTCTGCATAAATAGGCCAAAAACGAACGATTGTTCCCCAAAACCAATGTTTCGCACGCGGAATAGCTGAAGCTTCTGTTCGAAAGTCAAAGTGATGAACCGATTTAATAAAAATTGCATAGCCGGTATATTGAGCAGTTAGCTTATCAATTTCTACTTCAGACTCGCCCTCGCCCGTTTCAGGGAAAATAACCGTCGCTGTTTTGTCATTTATTTTTAGTAAAATACAAGCATTACTATCTTCTAGTAATAAAACAGCAGGAAGTACTAAATTAGAAATCTTTCGAAAGGGACGCTGGACAACTTTAGACGATAAGCCAGCTCTTTCTGCCGCACGAGAGAACAGCTTAGGCGTTAGCTTGTTATCAACAAGCGGTAAACCATGAATTAAAGACTCGGCACTGTGAGGCTTATGTAATAATTTGCTTAATAGTGTAAGGCAACTTAATAAAGGGTCGTCGAGTGTGTGCTGACCATTGCTGGCATCCCATTGACTAGACTTCGACTCTTCTTCCATTAGTTAAGACAACCTTCACAATTATATAAATTAACATTAAAACGAGAGGCTCATCACAAATGTGATCAATTCCCATTAAGTATAAACTATAAGTATCAAAAATATAACGTTTATTTCCTAATAAACGCTTCTACTCTAACTCAGCAGACAAAACCTTTCAAATTGGACTTATATAATATATCGTTAGCTGTATAAAATAATTAGAAACCAACCCAGAATTAAACAGGTAATACTATGGCCTATGTAAACCGAAACTCTAATGGTGAGATAACTGCCGTTTTCGAAACACAACAAATGAATGCAGATGAGTTCATTGCTTTTGATAATGAAGAGCTGATTGAATTTTTAAGTAAAAGCTCAAGTAATGAGGATGTTAAAACAGTCCTATCTACTTCTGATGCTTCATTAATCCGTGTTCTTGAGGATTTAATCAATACCTTAATCGATAAACAAGTCATCTTATTTACCGACCTTCCCGCCATTGCCCAAGAAAAATTATCTAACCGAGAAAAAATACGTGAGCAGTTAAATCCTGATGCAGGTTTATTAGGCGAAGATGAAGGCTTATTATAAAACCTTCACCTTCATACTGTACATGTCTCAATTTATTTTTTCTTTGTTGCCCATGGTCTTTGCACCAAAGTCTTGCCATCGATGGCTTTTTTCTTCGCATTTTTAAAGGGATTACTACTTTTCTTAAACTCAATCACTATCGGCGTACCGTGTAGTTTTAATACGTCTCTAAATGTATTCTCTAAATAGCGCTTATAGCTGTTGGGTGTTGAGTCAGTCTGATTACCATGAATAATAATTCTMGGWGGRTTTTTRCCMCCWARATGMGCATAKCKRAATTTAATTCKACGYCCAYYMACTARMGGYGGYTGATGATCAGMRACYGCATCYTCTAGMACYCKKGTTAAKCGWGGWGTYGGRATYTGWGMCATYGCAGAWYYATARGCTTGYTTSACCGAYTTAAATARCAARCCYACACCRCTACCATGTAAKGCYGAAATRAAATGRGTATTGGCAAARTKTAARAAAGGTAARCGWCGYTCWAYATTWGARSTMACCCATTCWCKTTCWKMTTTATCYAAWCCATCCCATTTATTWACAGCAATAACYACTGCYCGRCCACTTTGAATAATCAAKCCRGCYAAATGWAGATCTTGTTCAACAATRCCTTCATGKGCATCWAGYACTARYAAYACSACATTGGCATCTTCAAGTGCTTGTAATGTTTTAACAATACTAAATTTTTCTAACATCTCAGATACTTTTGAACGCCGACGTATGCCAGCTGTATCAATTAACGTGTATTCTGTGCCATCTTTTTCAAAGGGAATATGAATACTATCGCGTGTTGTACCTGGCTCATCGAAAGTCACCACTCTATCTTCACCCATAATGCGGTTAATCAAGGTTGATTTACCCACATTAGGTCGGCCTAATACCGCCAAACGAATACCAATATCCTGAGCGGGATCGACATCATCTTCATCAAGCTCTACAGAAGATACCACTTCCGGAACGGCGTCAGTCAACTCTGCTAACAACGGAGCTATTCCTCGTCCTTGTGAAGCAGAAATGACTTGAGGTTCACCTAAACCTAGCGCGTAAAACTCAGCAGCCACAATTTCTTTCAGTTCGCCTTCACCTTTGTTTACAACTAAAATACAAGGTTTACCAAGGCTACGTAACTGTTTAGCAATGGCATGATCATCAGCCACCAATCCTGCTCGCCCATCTACAAGGAAGAACACCATATCTGATTCTTCAATCGCTAGATCAGCTTGCTTACGCATTAAATCAGAAATGTCATCATTTTTAGCAGTCATACCTCCGGTATCAATGACAATAAAATCACAACCATCACTTTTAGCTGTACCGTAGATTCTATCTCTCGTTAAACCAGAGAAGTCAGCAACTAATGCGTCTCGACTTCGAGTTAAACGATTAAATAATGTTGATTTGCCTACATTAGGCCTGCCTACTAAGGCAATAACAGGTTTCATTTTACTTGATCCGGAATGCGGTTAATGTACCATCAGCAGCGGTTACAAAGACTAAATCATCTTTAACTACTGCTTTACTTCGAATAGCACTATCGGCTACTTTTTTACGAGCTATGAAGCGACCATCATCTCTAGAGATCCAGTGAACATAGCCTTCAAAATCTCCAACGATGACAGCATTACCTACAATGGTAGGTGCTGTTGCTTTGCGGCGCAACAGGCGAGTTTGTCGCCATAAGGCATCACCTGAACCATCTTGTAATGCCCAGATATAACTTGAGYCATCGCTAACATAAACGGCATCATCTGCCTCAACATCGAGACCGACACGAGATGACATATCGCGTGTCCATAATATTCTGCCACTATCTAAAGATAAAGCCGCTAAACGGCCATGAAAAGCGACTACATACACAATGCCATTTTTAACCACAGGGGCTGAGTCAATATCTACTAAACGATCTAGCTCAGATCTTCCTCGAGGTATTGCTATACTCTTTTCCCATACTACTAGACCATCGCTGATAGATAAGGCCACTAATTTACCGTTAGCATAACCCGTGATCACTAAATCATCTGCTAATACAGGTTCACCTGAACCTCGTAAACTAAGCAGAGGAACTGAACGTTGATAACGCCACAGTAAACCGCCATTTTCAACAGAAAGACCATTTAATCGTCCATCGGCAGTGCGAACAACTACGACACCTTGATCAGCTTTTGCTGGAGATAATACTTCACTAGTAAGTTGTTTTTTCCATTTAACTGAACCATTAGTTTCATCAAGTGCAATTAAAGAGCCATCTTGTGTGCCTATTAAGATCAGACCTTCACCGCCCCCTGCTCCAGTTGAAATAGCCACATCTAAATCAACTTGCCAATATTGACGTCCAGTCAAAATATCATAACTGCCTACATCACCATCACTATCTACGGCAATAATGTGTTCATCCTGGACCCATGCAGCAAGATCGGTGTAGTCATCATCACTTCCACCAGTATTAGTAGACCAAACGACTTTAGGCTCAAATTCTGCTGTAAACTCAGTTAACTCTGCAGCAGGCGCTTCATAAACATCATCTTCTAACCATTTACTAACCGTTCCACAGGCCGCTAGTAAAACGGTCACTAATAAAACACCACTTAAGCGCAGAGATCTTTTCATTTCTTATTCCGCCACATCATCAAGTTTAACTTTCAAAATTAACTGTCTCGGTTCACCCGCTGCTAACGATGAAAGAGCCGTTTCATAAGACTCGCGCGCATTAATCACATTATCTTGAGCAATATAAACATCACCTTTTAACTCAGCCCATAATGAAGAAAAGGCTGTAGATTTGGCCTGTTCAGCTAAGGCTAATGACTGTTCAAACTTAGCATCGAGTAAAAATAATTGTGCAAGTCTCAGGCTCGCTAATTCTTTATGAGCGGATAATTTTGCGTTCAACGTTACCCATTCGAGGTAGTTTTGTGCCGATTCATTATCTTTATTTTGAACAGCTAATGTAGCCATTTCAAATGCAGTAAATACAGCATAAGGTGTAGCCGAAAACTCACTCAATAATGTTTGAGTTATCGCATCTGCTGCAGTGTTATTTTCCGCTTCAAGCAACATTGTCACCTGCTGATAAGCTTGCGATGCTTTCTCTGACTGTACATTAGTATAATTAATCCAGTAACGACCGCCGAAAATAACGATTGCACCTAATACACAAGCAATAACAACTGAACGGCCATTATCTCGCCACCACTGCTTTATTTCTTCGCCTTTTTCTTCATCTGAGGCATAAATGTCCATCTGAATTTCCTTCGGTTATCGTAGTTAATATTAGTAAAGTATTAACTTACATCAATGTCTAAACAATTAATTATACGTGGTTCTAGCCATAATGTGGATATGACATTATCAACTTAAACCATCATTAGAAAATGAATTCTTTTGGACCCATCATATTATTGTGCCGGATAGGAACCTGGAACACTTCTTTAGCGGATCAAACCACCTTGCTGAGATTTAATAAAATCAATAAACAAGCTTACTTCTGTTTGTTCTTGATCTATTTCGGATAACTTTTGTTGCGCATCTTCAATACCCAGGCCTGACCGATAAATAAGCTTATAAGCTTGGCGAACATTTTTGATCTGCGTATCAGAGAAATCATGACGGCGTAACCCTTCAACATTCACACCAATAGGTTTTGCCATATGGCCAGAAACTAACACATAAGGGGGTACATTTCTCGAAATAACACTACCCATAGCACTAAATGAATAAGAGCCTATTTCATTGAACTGGCTAACTAAAGTAAAACCGCCCAAAATAACATTATCTTTAACGGTTACATGACCGGCAAGCGAGGCATTATTAGCTAGAATATTATCATTACCAATAATACAATCATGAGCAATATGCACGTAAGCCATGATCCAATTATTATCACCTATTTTAGTAATTCCCCCGCCTTGAACAGTCCCTCTATTGACGGTTACATTTTCACGAAATAGGTTATTGTCACCTATTTCTAAGGCCGTATCTTCACCCTTATATTTTTTATCTTGAGGTTCTTCACCAATAGATGAAAACTGAAAAAACTTATTATTTTCACCTATTTTTGTTGGGCCATTAATAACCACATGAGATTTAATCTCACAGCCACGGCCAATTTCTACGTTAGAACCAATAATACTATAGGGTCCGATGGAAACATCTTCAGCAATGCGTGCTGAAGGGTCAATAATTGCAGTCTTATGGATCATTTAGGCATTACTTGGTCAACACACATAATATCTGCACTCACCACTAATTCACCGTCAACCGTAGCTTCGCCACTAAACTTCCACAAATTACGTTTGTTTTTAATCAATTTCACTGTCAGTTTAAGTTGGTCACCTGGTTCAACAGGCTTTTTGAATCGCGCATTGTCAATGCCAGCAAGATAGTAAAGTGCGTTATCAGAGCGTAAATCTTCGACAGACTTAAATGCTAATAAACCTGTTGCTTGTGCTAGTGCCTCTAAAATCAAAACCCCCGGCATAATCACTCGCTGCGGGAAATGTCCGGTAAATTGAGGCTCATTAAACGTAATATTCTTAATGCCCACCAAAGATTCACCCGGCGTATAATCCAAAACGCGATCAATTAATAGAAAAGGATAACGGTGAGGTAAAAGACGTTGAATCTCATGTATATCTATTGTGTTCAATGCTTGTATCCTTTCACTTAAATGTAATTTACGCTCTATCTCTAAGGCGTACTATTTTGTCAGTTATTTACTTTGATTCTAACGCTTTAATACGTTCAGCCATTTTATCCATTTGTCGGTAGCGAACTACATTACGATGCCACTGCTGTGTTGACTCTGCTGGAATTCCTGATGAATAAGCACCCGACTTGGTTAATGACTTAGTCACCATCGTCATTCCGGTCAACTGAACACCTTCAGCCAATTCTAAATGACCACTAATGCCAACACCACCACCAATCAAACAATTTTTCCCAATGGTGGTACTTCCAGCAATACCAACACATCCAGCAACAACTGTATTTTCACCAATAATTACGTTATGACCAATTTGAATTTGATTATCTAATTTAACCCCATCAGCAATAATGGTGTCATTAATTGCTCCTCGGTCAATGGTGGTATTAGCGCCTATCTCAACGTCATTACCAATGGTAACTGCACCAAGCTGGGGAACCTTTATCCACTTGCCTTTATCATTAGCAATACCAAAACCATCAGCACCAATAACAACACCAGGATGAATGATAACTCTTTGGCCTATTTTCACATCAGAACACACCGTTACATTGGCTACAAGCCTAGTCCTAGCCGCAATATAGACATCTTCGAGTAAAACACAACCCGGACCAATAACCACATCTTTTTCTAGCGTAACGCCAGCACTAATAACTACTTGAGCAGCAATTGAAACACTGGAATCCAAATGACTAGAATCATCTATTGATGCTGATGGATGTATACCTTGAGTAACTACTTTATCCCTATGCAAGAAGCTGGCTGCTTTGGCATAAGCAACATAAGGGTCATCGACAGCAATCGCATTATTAGGCACATGCGATATCATACTATGGTGAACAATAACAATGCCGGCCTTAGTCTCTGCCAAGTATTTTTTATATTTACTATTCGATAAAAAGCTTAACTGTTCTGGCTTGGCCGCAATTAATGTACCTACACTTTCTACCGTATAAGCTGCATCGCCATAAGGAAGGCCGCCAATTTTCTCTGCAATCTCAGCTAAGGTCCACATTATTTATGTCCTAAAATTACTTCGCTTTTGACTTCAATAGAGCCAATACTTTCTTAGTTATATCAGTACTATCACTTGCATAAATAACACCTTGATACAGCACTAAGTCATAGGCATCTTTTTTAGCCAATTCAACAATTGTTTGGGCAATTTCTTTTTCTAATTTACGTAACTCTTCATTACGACGAATTGAAAGGTCTTCGCTATATTCACCTTGTAAACGTTTTAACTCTCTCTGACCGCTAACAATTGCACGCTCTTTTTGTTTACGTTCATCTGCACCTAAAATAGCACCATCTTTTATTAATGCTTCTTGTTTTTTACGTAATGATTTCGCTTTAGTTTCTAACGATTTATTTCGGCCTGAAAATTCTTTTTCAAGGCGTGCCAACGCTTTTTCTTTTTGTGGTGACTGTTCAAGTATAGCTGCTGCATTTACTACGCCAATTTTCAACTCTGCTGCTTGCGCTGAGATACCAAAAGCTAAAATAGCAGCACCGAACAATCCAAGTATATTTWCTTYTWWMWYATTMATYTCSNCRATGATATTTAAATTAAAATGTTGAACCTAATGAGAACTGGAATGCTTCCGTTTCATCATCTTCTTGCTGATTAAATGGTCGAGCAACACTAAATGACATTGCACCAAAAGGTGAAATCCATATTGCAGAAATACCTGTTGAATAACGCAATAAATCTGTCTCAAAATTTTGCGACACATCATACACATTACCGGCATCAATAAAGGCGCTTAGACGGAAAGATTTAAGTGCTTTTTTCAAGAAAGGGACAGGGAAAATAATCTCTGCACCCGCAGTTACTAATAAATTCCCACCTAATGCTTCACCATCTTCTTTAAGGCCTAATGTATTTGATTTATATCCACGTACACTGCGAATACCACCTGCATAGTAATTTTCAAAGAAAGGTAAATCATTATCACCATAAGAATCAGCATAACCTAGGTCGCCACTCAATGCTAAGGTAAATGACTCACTCAGCGGGTGATACCAATTTTGCTTATAACGTAATTTATAATATTTTAATGTACCAATAGGTACGGTTACTTCGGCAGTTACACTTTGTGACATACCTCGTGTTGGTAAAACTGAATTATTTCTACTATCTCTCGACCAGCCTAATGTCAAAGAAAAAGTATCAAAACTATCACCTTCTTTATCAACAAAGTCTTGGTAGCGTTGAATAGTATTACTTTCATCAATATTTAGCTGCGTATTTTCATAACCAAATGCGAGGCGAATACGGTTTGTCTCTGAGATAGGAATACCAAAGCTCATATCACCACCCCAGCTATCGGTACTATAGTAAGCAACATCAGACTCATCTAAATCTACCTTGCGGTAAAAAGCATTAAAACCTTGGCTAATTCCATCTACAGTAGCAAAAGGGTTGGTATAGCCCATACTGTATACCGTATTGGTACTACTATTATTGAAACCGAAGTTAATATGCTTCCCACTACCTRAGAAATTCTTTTGAGTGATATTAGCGTTAAAAATAAGGCCATCAGATTGAGAGAATCCTAAACCAGCAGATAAGCTACCGGATGCCATTTCAGTTGCAGTAAAATCAAGGTCCACTTGGTCTGTGGTACCATGTACTGGAATCGTTTCAACATTAACATCTTCAAAATAACCTAAGCGCTGAATACGTGCGCGCGACTGATCCACTTTACTGGTTGAGATCCATGCTGATTCTTGCTGGCGCATTTCACGACGAAGTACAACATCGCGTGTTTTGCTATTGCCTGAAATATTAATTCGACGTACATAAGCTCGACGGCCAGGATCAATGAAAAAAGTTAACGTAACTTCTTTATTTTCTCGGTCAATATCAGGGACGGCATTGACGTTTGCAAACGCATAACCATCATCACCTAATCTATTGGTTAACGATTCAGTACTATTGGTAATCGCTTTGCGGGAAAATAAGGCATTTTTCTTAATGGTAACGCGTTCAAATAATTCTTCTTCAGCAACAATTAAATCCCCTGCTAAACGCACTTCTTTGATGCTATATCGATTACCTTCAGAAATATTGATAGTAATAAACATCTGTTTTTTATCATCTGTAATCGAAACCTGCGTTGACTCAACTGTAAAATCGACATAACCACGATCTAAATAAAATGAACGCAGTGTTTCTAAATCAGCTGATAATTTTTGGCGTGAATACTGATTGTCACTGGTAAATACTGATAACAAACCACCTGTCGTTGACTGAAAATCAACCCGTAAATCATCATCATCAAATGCGTTATTACCTACGATGTTAATAGCACCAATGGTTGCAATCACCCCTTCTTCCATGGTGATTCTTACGCCAACGCGATTTCGAGATAGCGGGGTCACTTCAGATTCTATATTAACGCCATATTTTCCTCGGCTAAAATACTGTCGCTGTAATTCTAATTCAACACGTTCTAATATTGCTGGCTCATAAACTTGTCCTTCAGAAAAACCAATTTGTTTTAATGACTTAAGTAATTCACCACTATCAAGATCTTTATTACCGATAAACTCAATACTTGATACAGCGGGACGCTCACTGACCTTAATAAGCAGAACGCCTTCTTCTTGCTCAACACTGACATCATTGAAATATTTAGATTTATATAAAGCACGAATAATACTCTTCGCATCTTTATTATCCATTTCATCACCGACTTTAACAGGCAAGAAATTAAATACAGTTCCGGCAGAAATTCGTTGTAAACCTTCTACCTGAATGTCTTTGATAAGAAAGCTCTCAGCAAAAACAGAGCTTGAAAGTAATAATAAAACAACAATATTTAATAATTTATTCATAGGTTCTTTTAAGTATAAATAATTCGGCGAAAAGTAGTCAGTCTACCTGTTATATTCAGATTATCCAAACACTCTTGATAAGTCATTGAAAAAAGCTAAAGACATTAGTAATAATAAGAGAATAATCCCGATATTTTGAATCTTAATTTGTAGTTCTTCTGGCAATGGTTTCCCTCTTAATGCTTCAATAAAATACATTGCTAGATGACCTCCATCTAGAACCGGAATAGGTAATAAATTTAATAATCCTAAGCTAATACTAATCATTGCTAAAAAACTAACAAATGAAATGAGTCCTTGTTCCGCTGATGATCCCGCTACCTGTGCAATGGTAATCGGGCCACCAATATTTTTACTCGACACTCGTCCGGTCACCATCCCGGCCAAGCTATCGAGTGTTGCAGCTGAAAAAGACCATGTTTGTATCATTCCTTTGCTTAAGGCAGCCAGCAGTCCATAACGTTCAATACTTTTTAATTCATCAGGAATAGTAGTTTTACTACTATCTACCATTACTCCTATTTTGCCTTTGTTATCTTCAGTAGCTAACGGCGTTATTACCAGATTAATCGTTTCCAGTTCGCGCTTAACAGAAAAACTCATTGCTTTATTAGGACTGGCTTGAATAAGCTCAGCTACCGTTAGCCAACTCACCACCTCTTGGTCATCTATTGTGACAATCAAGTCGCCCGCTAATAAACCAGCCTGAGCAGCGGGTTCATCAGGAGTAACAGCAGCAATTATAGGAATAAAATCTATTATTACTTTATTAATCCCTAATCGTTCAACTAATGAAGTAGATGCTCTATCATCCATTTCATTGCCGAGTTCTAAACTACGTTGAGACTCAATATTATTAGATCGAACCGTTAACTCTATTGGTTGACGTTCCGTTTTAGCCTGATTTAAATAACGATTAACACTCCTCCATGTTGCTGTTTCTTGTCCATTAACCGCGACTATTTCATCGCCAGATACTAACTGGGCATAACTGGCAGGGGAATCAGCTGTAACACTTTCAATGATAGGTTTTATACCCGGAATCCCAATCATAAAGATGAAGGCATAAGCGATAATGGCGAATAATAAATTTGCCAGCGGACCTGCCGCTACAATCGCGGTTCTAGCGGCGAGTGATTTCCGGTTAAAGGCATAGTCWAGCTCTTCTTGTTTAACTGYACCTTCACGCTCATCTAGCATTYTCACGAAGCCWCCWAGGGGAATCATCGCAATAATATATTCAGTTCCATCACGACCTTTACGACTCCACAAGGTCCTACCRAAACCAATAGAAAACTTAAGTACTTTTACTCCACAGCGYCGCGCYACCCAAAAATGGCCATACTCATGAATGGTAACYARAATACCCAGYGTAATCAGTAAATAAAGTAATGAATTCATCNTAAAYTAAATCAACTCMGCCGCTAACTCACGCGCYTGCAGATCATCAGCCAGTATTTGCTCAAGTGTATCGSCCGAATTAGCCGTCATTTTTTCTAGAACAGATTCAATTATTTTAGCRATATAAGTGAATTTTATTTTCTTCTGTAARAATGCATCAACRGCYACTTCATTTGCAGCATTTAATATAGCAGTACTCGTTCCKCCYGCTTTTARCGCTTGATAGGCCAACGCCAAACATGGGAAGTGCWGGTGATCSGCTTCAGAGAAGTCTAARCGGCCTAYTTTCACTAAATCTARYGGTTCAACACCTGAGTCAATTCGTTTTGGCCAGGCTAATGCGTTAGCAATAGGCGTTCTCATATCAGGATTGCCCAATTGGGCCAGAACGGAGCCATCAACATAATCTACCATTGAATGAATAATACTTTGGCGATGAAGAAGCACTTCTATTTGCTCTGTTGCTAAGCCAAATAACCAGTGTGCCTCGATAACCTCCAAACCTTTATTCATCATCGTCGCCGAATCAACTGAAATTTTTTGTCCCATTGACCAATTTGGGTGTGCTACGGCTTGTTCCGGAGTCACCGTTTCGAGAGCATCAACATCATAGTCCCGAAAAGGACCGCCAGATGCTGTCAGGATGATTCTACGAACGCCCTTACCATTAAAATTATGGTGTTGCTGATTACCCACAGGTAAACATTGCCAAATGGCATTATGTTCGCTATCAACCGGTAATAAAGTCGCATTATTCTCTTCAACTTCTCGCATGAAGAGGCCGCCACTCATTACTAAGGCTTCTTTATTGGCTAATAGAATATGCTTGCCTGCTTTTGCAGCAGCCAAAGTTGGCAATAAACCTGCCGCCCCTACAATTGCCGCCATTACATAATCTGTATTAGCACTTTCAGAAACATCAACTAGGGCTTGTTTACCTGATAAGACAATCGTTTCTAAACTAGTTTGTGCTAATTTTTTAGATAGTTGTTCAGCTGCATCTTCATCAAGCATTACTGCAATTTTAGGATTAAATTGTTGACACTGTTCAAATAAAGTATTCACCGACCGGTTTGCCGTCAGCGCGTATACCTTATAACTATCGCAATGCTGTGCTAATACATCAAGAGTACTGACACCAATAGACCCCGTTGAACCGAGAATAGTAACGGATTTCATTGATTATGCCCCTAAAAAATATAATCCTGCAGCGAAGACCGGRATAGCTGCAATTAAACTATCGATTCGGTCTAATATGCCACCATGACCAGGTAATAAATTACCACTATCTTTCACCTTGTAACAGCGTTTAAATAAGCTCTCAAATAAATCACCTATGATAGAAACAAATAAGGCTACAAGTGATAATAACAACCATGTTAGTAGTGGTATTGAAGATGACAGGGGCAGAAAGCTCGCCACTACAGACCAAATCCCCCCTAATACTAATGCTCCAGCCACACCTTGCCATGTTTTGTTGGGACTAATTGCTTTGGCTAAAGGTGTTTTTCCCCAACGCTTTCCAGCAAAGTAACCGCCTGTATCTGCAAGCCAAACTAATACCATGACATAAAGTAACTGTTGTGACCCTGCAGGTGAAGAGGCATGTAAATACACCGCTCCATGCCAGAATAGTGCTAACACGATAACGGCCATTAATAATGCTAAGGCTTTATTCATAAATACATTTTGAACCGTAAGCGATAATGGTTTATGAGCAAAGATCTGAACCAAGGCTAATATTAGCCCCCAAACTAACAATGATGATATCAGGATAATAATCGGTGAAAGTAATGCCATTGCACTTGCGACCACAGCCAAACTTAGCAATGCTATAGCTTTTTTCTTTGTAGTGGTATAACCAATAATTGAAAACCACTCCCAGCCAGCTAAAATAGTCACTAATGCAAGTACTAGCTGAAATAAAGTAGAGGGTAATAGTAAGATACTTAGCACGACAATTGGAATCAGTATCGCTGCAGTTAGTAAGCGCTGTTTAAGCATCTTCTTGTCCTTGAATTTGCTCTGATGTTTTACCGAATCGACGTTCACGTTGGCAAAATGATGTGATAGCAGAATCTAGCTCATCACTATTAAAGTCTGGCCATAAAGTATCTGCAAAAAAGAATTCGGTATAGGCTAGTTGCCATAATAAGAAATTGCTAATTCTCTGCTCACCACCTGTTCGAATAAAAAGGTCAGGCTCAATGATTTTAGCCGTTGTTAAGCCAGCTGAAATACTGTCTTCGGTAATATCTTCAGGTTGTAGCGCCCCACTTTTAACTTGCTCAGCTAATTGTCTCACCGAATTAGTTATATCCCATCGGCCACCATAATTAGCCGCAATATTAACTGTTAGGCCGGTATTATTAATGGTTAATTGTTCTGCATCTTGAATTTGTTTTTGTAAGCTAGCTGAAAATCGACTGATATCACCAATAATATTTAATTTAATATTATTTTCATGTAAACGCTTGGCTTGTCGTTTTAATGCCAGTGAAAAAAGCTCCATCAGAAGCTTCACTTCCTTGGTTGGTCTACGCCAGTTCTCACTACTAAAAGCAAATAGGCTAAGAACCGAAATACCTCGATCAATACAGTGTTTTACAATGTTTTCAACTGCTTTCACGCCTGCTCGGTGGCCCATAAACCGAGGCTGATGTCGCTGTTTGGCCCAGCGACCATTACCATCCATGATGATAGCAATATGTCGGGGTAATAAATCTTCTTGCTCAGACATATAGGTAAGTGCGTTACACTTCCATCAAATCAGATTCTTTATCTGTCAATACACTTTCAATTTGCTTGATGCCTGCATCTGTGAGCTTTTGGATAGCTTCTTCTGCACCACGTTCTTCATCTTCTGAAATTTCTTTCTCTTTCAATAGATCTTTTAACGTACCGTTAGCATCACGGCGAATATTACGCACTGCAACACGCGCACCTTCAGCCTCTGATTTGGCTACTTTAACTAAATCACGACGGCGCTCTTCTGTTAAAGGTGGAATTGGAATTCGAATAGTCATACCTGCACTATTAGGATTGACACCTAAATCTGAGGTCATAATAGCCTTCTCAATAACCGATAACATGGGTTTTTCCCATGGTGTTACTGTCAAAGTACGCGCATCTTCGATGCCCACATTTGCTACCTGACTTAAGGCTACATCAGAGCCATAATAAGGCACAACGACATGATCTAAGAGACTAGTATGTGCACGACCTGCACGAATTTTTGCCATTGCATTAGTTAATGCGGCCACACTTTTTTGCATTCTATCTGCAGCGTCTTTCTTTATCTCTTCAATCATTTTTTAATAATCCTAAGCTTATTTATTGCTACTTAACTAATGTGCCGATTTCTTCACCGTAAATTATTTTGGTCAAATTGCCTTGCTCATGTACATTAAATATACGCACCGGCATATTCTGCTCCTGACACATAACCACGGCAGTTGTATCCATCACCCCTAAACGCTTGTTAATTACCTCGTCATAGCTCAACTCAGTATAACGTACAGCATTAGGATTTGTTTTAGGGTCACAATCATACACGCCATCAACTTGTGTTGCTTTCAGCATCACATCAGCACCAATTTCTACTGCCCGTAAACTTGCAGCTGAATCCGTTGTGAARAATGGATTRCCCGTACCCGCAGCAAAAATMACTACKCGRCCTTTTTCTAAATGACGAATCGCACGGCGRCGYAGATARTCTTCACATACTTCATTAATTTGAATAGCCGACATTACRCGACAAAAAGCACCTTTTTGTTCAAGTGCATCTTGTAATGCAAGTGCATTCATCACWGTTGCAAGCATACCCATATGATCGCCACTRACYCGGTCCATACCACTTGCKGCTAAGCCKGCACCACGAAAGATATTKCCTCCGCCGATAACCACRCCTAATTCAACRCCTTGCGAACTTAAGSYRTGAATTTCWTCRGCAAAACGAGAAATAACCTTAGGRTCAATACCGAAATCTGCATCGCCCATTAACGCCTCACCACTTAATTTAAGTAGTACACGTTTATAAACTGGTTTTTGTCCCGTTGWTGTCATRTTTTGTTTCTTCTAGTATGAATAAAAATGGAATGAAAARAGGCTTTTGAAAATACAAAAGCCTCTTTCAATTATTTCCCTGAGACTTGAGCCATAACTTCTTCAGCAAAGTTATCTTCTTTCTTCTCGATACCTTCACCCACTTCAAAGAATGCAAACTCATTAACCGTTGCATTCGACTTCTTAACTAATTGTTCAATAGTTACATCAGGATCTTTAACAAATGATTGACCCATTAAGCTAATTTCATTGACGAATTTTTTCATTCGACCTTCAACCATTTTCTCAATGATAGCTTCTGGTTTACCGCTATCTTTAGCTTGTGTTGCAACGATATCACGTTCTTTTTCTAGCAATTCAGCGGGTAAATCCGCAGCTGAAATAGCTTGAGGACGACTTGCAGCAACATGCATAGCAATATCTCTTGCTAATGCCATGTCTCCAGCAGTAACACTTACAAGTGTTCCAATTTGATCACCGTGACGGTATGTTCCAACAACGCCATCTTCATTCGATAATAGTTTGAAACGACGAATTTGGATGTTTTCACCAATTTTAGATACCAATGCTTGACGAGTAACTTCAATAGTTTCACCAGAATCATCTAATACTAATGCGTTTAACGCATCAATATCACTTGGTTTCGCTTCAAGTACTTTTTTGCCGACACTATTTGTGAATGCAAGAAAATCATCAGCTTTTGCAACGAAGTCAGTTTCAGAGTTAATCTCAATCATCACCACGTGCTTATCATCAGCACTTGATTCAATTACGATAATACCTTCTGCAGCGATACGACCAGATTTTTTATCCGCTTTAGCTAAACCTGATTTACGCATTGCTTCGATCGCAGCTTCAATATCACCATTTGACGCGACTAATGCTTTTTTACATTCCATCATGCCAGAGCCTGTACGCTCACGAAGTTCTTTTACTAGTGCAGCAGTAATTGCCATGGTTATTACCCTTATCTTAAATATTCTATAAATTCAGATGACCTTTTCACCGGCCAGATACAATGCAGGCCCACTAAATAGCGAGCCTGCATTTATGTACTAACTTTAGCGATTACTCCGCTGCAGCTTCTTTGCTTTCTGCTGCTTCAACAACTTCTTCAATATCACCTGTTGAAACTGATGCACGACCTTCTAAGATAGCATCAGCAATACTTGTAGTATAAAGCTTGATAGCACGCATAGAATCGTCGTTACCAGGAATAATGTAATCAACACCATCTGGATTACTGTTGGTATCAACAATCGCAATTACAGGGATTTTCAATTTATTTGCTTCTTGAATAGCGATACGTTCATGATCAACATCAATAACAAATAATGCATCAGGTAGGCCGCCCATTTTACGGATACCACCGATACTTTTATCTAATTTTTCTTGTTCACGAGTAAGATTCAAGATTTCTTTTTTCTTCAAACCTTCTAACTGACCTGAATCAACCATTTCTTGAATAGTATCTAAACGTTTGATTGATTGGCGAACAGTTTGGTAGTTTGTCAACATACCACCTAACCAACGGCGGTTAACAAACGGCATTCCTGCACGTTCTGCATCTTCACGAATAGGATCTTGTGCTGCACGTTTAGTACCAACGAACAGGATACGACCTTTCTTAGACGCTAATTTACCCACAAAATTCAATGCATCGTTAAACATAGGTAAGCTATGCTCAAGATTCATGATATGGATATTATTACGTTTACCAAAGATGTACGGACCCATTTTTGGATTCCAGTAACGAGTTTGGTGACCAAAGTGAACGCCTGCTTCTAGCATTTGGCGCATTGTTGTTTTTGCCATCTTAAAATTCTACCTTTTAATAAATGTGGGGTTAAACCTCCACGCACCCCAAGTATCGACTAAACCGCTAAGCGGCTAGCACCCCGATATTTGTGTCGGTGCATGTGTGATTTTGCCTTTAAATAGGCGCGCATATTATTCCATAAATAACAGATAAAAACAAAGTAAAATCAAATAACTTATTATGTTGTTACTTTTATATCTTATTGTTACGTATAATTTATGCCAAACTAGCTATTAACTTATACTTTAGTCGTATTAAATTGGGAACCTTTCAACATGGCCGTTACCATCAAAACAAATGATGAAATAAAAAAAATGCGTGTCGCAGGACGCCTTGCAGCAGGAGTCCTGACAATGATTACGCCTTATGTTAAAGCGGGCATAACGACTGATGAAATTAACCAAATTTGTCATGACTATATTATTGATGTGCAAAAGGCGATACCTGCGCCTTTAAACTACCATGGTTTTCCAAAATCTATCTGCACCTCTGTAAACCATGTTATTTGTCATGGTATTCCTGGTAAAAAGAAACTTAAAGACGGCGATATTATCAATATTGATATTACCGTAATTAAAGAGGGCTATCACGGCGATACCAGCATGATGTTTCATATTGGTCAAACCTCTATTATTGCCCAGCGTTTATGTGCTAATGCACGTGAAGCCATGTTACTGGGTATTGGCTTGGTCAAACCAGGTATTCAACTTGGTGATATTGGTCATATTATTCAGCAGCATGCTGAAGCAGAACGTTTCTCAATTGTACGTGAGTATTGTGGCCATGGTATTGGCCTTGGTTTTCACGAAGATCCACAAGTATTACATTATGGTACACCCGGTACCGGCTTTACTTTAGAGGCGGGGATGACATTTACAATTGAACCGATGGTTAATGCTGGAAAACATCACATCAAACAACTTCCTGATAACTGGACGGTGGTAACTAAAGATCGCTCACTATCAGCACAATGGGAACATACTATCCTTGTTACAGAAGAAGGTTATGAAATATTAACCCTGCGTGAAGATGAAGTAATCTAAACCATGACTTTATCTCTGTGGAATATAGGCCCTAATACTGCTCCGGATAGCACCATATCTAGTAGCCAATTCTATCGAGAGGCGTTAAAACAAGGTCAATCTTATTTAGCAGACCAATTTGAAAAAAACGCTGATATTATTCAGTTAGTTCATCTTCGATCTCACTTTGTAGATCAAGTTTTACAGCAATTATGGCAACAACATATACCCAGTAATACACCGGTGACGTTATTGGCTGTTGGTGGCTATGGCCGAGGGGAACTTCACCCCTATTCTGATATTGACCTATTAGTCTTACTTGACGAATCTATCTCGCAGAAGCCTCCTCAAGGCTTATCTGATTTTCTTACCCAGCTATGGGATATTGGTTTAGAGATAGGACATAGTGTTCGCACTATTAAGGAATGCCGAAAACAAGCCTCTGATGACATCACCATTGCAACCAATCTATTGGAAACACGGCAACTCTCAGGCCAAAGTTATTTATATAACGAATTAATACAATTAACTGTTAATCATAAAACATGGGATACAGGCCGTTTTTATAAGCAAAAAAGAAAAGAGCAACGCCAACGTCACAAAAAATATAACGATACAGCTAACAACCTTGAGCCTAATATAAAAGAATCGCCAGGTGGACTACGTGATCTACAAGTTATTAGTTGGGTGGCACAGCAWCACTTTAATGTCACTGATCTGCGAGGATTACGCCTTGAAGGATTTTTATCTGACCTTGAATACGAACATTTAGAATCAGCCCAAATATTTTTATGGCGTGTTCGTTTTGCATTGCATAATCAAGCAAAACGAAAAGAAGAAAAACTACTGATTGAACACCAACGCGAGTTGGCAACACAGTTAGGCTATAAWGACACTGAAAGCCGAATGGCTGTTGAACTGTTCATGAAAGAGTATTATTTATGCGCCCGTTCCGTTGGACAAATGAATGACCTGCTATTACAGTTATTTGAAGAAAATATTATTCTGGCTGATGAACCGCGTCATATCGAGCCTATCAATAACCGCTTCCAAATCCACAATGGCTATTTAGAAACCATTAACTCCGCTATTTTTGCCTTTTATCCTCTTGCAATGCTTGAGCTGTTTCTTGTACTGCAACAAAATCCCCAAATAAAGGGTGTACGAGCAGATACTATTCGTCAGCTGCATTCTCACCGCTACTTAATTAATCAACAGTTTCGCTCCAATCCCAAAAACTGCGCCTTATTTATGGAAATAATCCGTCAGCCAATGGGTATCACCCATGAATTCAGACGTATGAATAAACATGGCATATTAGGGGCTTATTTACCAAAC
>NVVP01000023.1 GCA_002402245.1 Gammaproteobacteria bacterium
TTACAGGTGAGCCTTTAGTTGCTGAAAAATTTGATCCAGCAGTTAACTGGTCTAATGGTGTTGACCTTAAAACAGGTCTTCACGATCGTGTTGCTAAGTACTCAACTGCTCGTAACGGTGAAGATGTTAATACAACAGGCATTTGTCCTGCTGCATTAGGTTCTAAAGATCAACAACCAGCGGCTTACTCGCCTCGCACTGGTTTGTTCTACGTACCAACTAATTATATTTGTATGGATTACGAACCGTTTGAAGTTGAATACACTGCTGGTCAACCGTATGTGGGTGCAACATTAAATATGTTCCCACCAGAAGGTGAAACACGCTTAGGTAACTTCATTGCTTGGGATGCACGCATTGGTAAGATCGTTTGGTCTAATCCTGAACGTTTCTCAGTCTGGTCAGGCGCATTAGCTACCGCATCTGATGTTATTTTCTACGGTACATTAGAAGGTTACATCAAAGCAGTTGACGCACAGTCTGGTCGTGAGCTTTGGAGATTCAAAACTGCTTCAGGTGTTATCGGTAACGTAAATACGTATAAGCATGATGGTAAACAGTTCATCTCAATCCTGTCAGGTATTGGTGGTTGGGCGGGTATCGGTATAGCCATCCCTGAACTAGAAAATGGTAGTGATGGTTTAGGTGCGGTAGGTGCATACGGTGGCCTATCTAGCTGGACTAACTTAGGCGGTATTTTAAGCGTATTTAGCTTATAAGATTAAGTAAACCATTGATTAAATTTATTTAATCAAAAATCCAAGTAATTAGAAAGCCCGACATTTATGTTGGGCTTTTTTATTTTTTGCCGCTTTTTATTTACTATAAAATAATCCAGATTAACGTTTCTTAACATTAATTAACTTTTTTATTAACTCACTTCAACATCCGCCTCTATCTTGCAAAGCTATAGCCCTATTAACTATAAAAAAATTAATAACCATTAATTATTGACCTTTACACCTCACCTGTGTAGCAAATATAATCTCATGCCTTGCTCTTGGACTATTTTTTGCTTAGTCTTATCTTGTTGTATTTTATCGAATTTAATAGTCACGGAGAGATTAGGCATGAACCTGAAATCGAAAATAACGCTCGTAGTGGTACTTCTTTGTTCGCTACCCTTACTTATATCAGCAATAATAACCAATTCAATTGCCAGTAAACAGGCGAGTGATTCCCTAGAAAATATCACTGAACACCACCTAGTTTCTCTCCGTGATGTAAAAAAACGGCAAATAGAGGATTATTTTGCCGTTATTAGAAATCAACTACTCAACCTGTCTAGTTCCGAATTGGTTTCAGATGCACTGAGCAATATGAATCGAGCCAGTAAAAGCTATGCTGTCGAAACAGAGCAGCTAGAACGATCGACAAGCTCAGTCCCCGTCAAAAAATATTATGACCAGCAGTTCATGTCTAAATATGACAATAAAAATTCAGAAGCAGCTAATTTTAGTACCTCAGATTTAATAAGCAAATTAGATGCTAATGCCCTTGCCCTACAAAATAGTTTTATTGCCAAAAACCCTGCACCATTAGGCGAAAAACATAGTTTAGTTGATGCCAATGATGGTTCTCAATATAGCTATTTCCACAGTAAATATCATCCTTATTTTCGTGATTTCCTTGAGCGTTTTGGTTTTTATGATGTATTCATCGTCGATATAAACTCAGGTAATATCGTCTATTCAGTCTATAAAGAACTCGACTTTGCGACTTCGCTTATTGATGGTGCTTATGCCAATACCGGTATTGGTCAAGTATTTAAACAAGTAAAAGCAAGTACTGACAGTTCATTTGTCTCTATTGTCGATTTTGCCCCGTATACTCCGTCTTATGAAGATGCCGCTAGTTTTATTGCCGCGCCAATTTATAACAATGGAGTTAAAATAGGCGCCCTAATATTCCAAATGCCGATTGATCGTATTAATCAAATCATGACATTTGATGGTAAGTGGGGAGAAGCAGGTTTAGGTAAATCAGGTGAGATATACCTTATCGGCTCTGATATGGTGTCACGTAGTGAACGCCGACAATTAATAGAAAATAAAGAAAACTATATTGAATCACTTAAAAACAGTGATAGTATTAGTGGTGATCTTGCTAATTTAATTGATATAAAAGGTACTGCATTAGGCCTTCATTCCGTTAATAACCAAGCAAGTAAAACCGCCCTCGCAGGTGAAAAAGGCTTTGATTTTTTCCCTGACTATCGTGGTGTTGAAGTATTATCAGCCTATTCCCCTGTGCATATTTCCGGCCTTAATTGGGCTATCATGGCTGAAATTGATAAAGAAGAAGCCTTTGCAGCCTCACGCGAACTTGCCAGCAACTTATGGCTTTACGGCATGATAATTCTGGTTGTTATGACCATTATTTCTGTGGTGATTGCCATAATTTTCTCCAGCTTACTTGCTGAGCCTATTCTTAAAATGTCACATTTTATTACTCAAGTTAAAACCGATCTCGACTTAACCAATCGCTTGGATATAAATAGCAAAGATGAAATTGGCGAGGCCTCGCATTCCCTAAATAGTTTATTGCATACATTTCAAAACTCAATGGAAGAAGTCACTAGTGCCAGTAATAAAATTGAAGCTGCGGCATCTGAGAGCTCTAGTATTACTAAACAAACCAGTGATGCAATTAAAAGTCAGCAAATAGAAACCACGCAGGTTGCACAAGCAATGAATAATATGATTACTACTGTCACCGAGATCTCAAAAAACACCACATTAACATCCTCAGTGTCTGACCAAGCCTTTGATCATGTTGATGCTGGTTCAAAAGCGATGAAAAGTACTATTGATACCATCAATGAACTTGCTGCCACTATGGAAGAAACCAGTGGTGAAATAATCAAACTAGAAGGCTATACCGTTGATATTTCAGGTGTTTTAGATGTGATCCATGGTATTGCTGACCAAACTAACTTGTTAGCATTAAATGCCGCTATTGAAGCCGCCAGGGCAGGAGAACATGGTCGCGGCTTTGCGGTAGTTGCAGATGAAGTAAGAGGACTAGCTGCTCGAACTCAAGGTTCTATTGGAGAAATAACCAAAATGGTTGAGATGTTACAACAAGGTTCCAAAAATACAGTACAGGCCATGGAACAAAGTCAGAAATATGTTTCTAAAACAGTGGCTCAAATTGATGCCACGGGTACAGCTCTAAATACAATATCTGAGGCTATTAACCACATTAATGAGATGAGTACTCAAATAGCCGCAGCAGCTAAAGAACAAAATGTCATGGCTGAAGACATCAATAAAAATGTGGCGCGGATTAATTCTTTAACCGATGAAACAGCCGATGGTGCCACAAGAACTTCTGATTCTAGTAAAGAGTTAGCACAACTGGCTACCGGACTAAATACCTTGGTTCATGCCTTTAAAATTAATTAGCTAACAATATAAACTCACTAAGGGATGAAGGAATGCGATATCCCTTGGTGAGTTCTATTATAAATCAAGCATTATGCAGCTTATCCTCGACGGATAACATTCTTAAACATCATAGTTTGTAGCAGATATATCTCCTCCTCTGCCAGTCCAATTAGTATGGAAAAACTCACCACGAGGCTTATCTAAACGCTCATAAGTATGCGCTCCAAAATAATCTCGTTGTGCTTGCAATAAATTGGCTGGGAGACGTTCACTGCGGTAACCATCATAAAATGCCAAAGCACTACTAAAGGCTGGAGATGGAATACCTAATGAARTAGCCGTACCAACAGCNTTACGCCAACCCGGTAAGGCAGTAGTAATCGCATCAATAAAGAAAGGGGCTAATAATAGGTTCTCTAACGCTTTATTTTCCTCGAAGGCATCACGAATATTCGCTAGGAATTGACTACGAATAATACAGCCTCCTCGCCACATCAAGGCTATAGCGCCATAATTTAAATCCCAGCCATAGGTTGCAGATGCTTCACGCATCAACATATAACCTTGGGCATATGAAATTATTTTAGAAGCATATAAGGCATCTCGGATTGCATCTATCATTTCATCCCGATCACCCGAAAATTCATTGGCTAATTTTGGTAAGACTTTTGATGCTGCTACACGTTCATCTTTACGCGCGGATAAGCAGCGTGAAAATACAGCTTCGCCAATTAAGGTTAAAGGGATGCCTAGGTCTAAGGCATTCATTCCGGTCCATTTACCCGTTCCTTTTTGGCCTGCCGTATCCAAGATATGATCAATTAATAAACTGCCATCATCTTCTTTAACAGACAAAATATCACGAGTTATTTCGATTAAGTAGGAATCAAGTACACCTTCATTCCATTGTCCAAAGACCTGCTGAATCTCATCGCCAGTCATTCCTAGACCTTCACGCATCAGCTGATAAGCTTCACAAATGAGCTGCATATCGCCATATTCAATGCCATTATGTACCATTTTGACATAATGGCCTGCACCGTCATTACCTAGCCAATCACAACATGCTTCGCCATCAACTTGGGCAGCAATGGCTTGCAATATAGGTTTTACAGCTTGCCATGCCTCTTTATTGCCACCCGGCATAATCGAAGGTCCAAAGCGTGCTCCTTCTTCTCCTCCAGACACACCGGCACCAATAAACAAAATACCTTTTTCACTTAGTGTCTGGGTGCGGCGGTTACTATCGGTATAAAGTGAATTACCACCATCAATAATAATATCGCCCTGTTCTAAATAAGGTAGTAATTGTTCAATAAAAGCATCAACAACACTGCCCGCTTTAACCATCAACATCACTCGACGTGGTGTTTCTAAACTATTAACAAAGTTTTTTAAATTATGAAAGCCAATAATATTAGTGTCCTTTGCAGGACCTTGTAAAAATTCATCTACCTTCTGAGTTGTTCGGTTATAAACCGCTACGGTATGACCGTGATCATTCATGTTTAATACTAAGTTTTGTCCCATTACAGCTAAACCCACTAAACCGATATTTGCCTTTACCATTATTACCCCTAACTTAATTTATTCAATCACCTTAATATATTCACCTTGGGCTTCACGCGTTGATCCTACAATCAAGCGGCATTTCCCCGTTTCAACATTGCACTCTATCGCACCTGAAACTTCTATTTTTTCACCTTTTTTAGCTTGGCCTACATAGGTATGCGTATAAGATATGACTTCAGCAGTCAATTCATCATCAACCGTATAAACAGCAGGAAAGTCAAAGGCATAATCATCATTACTCACCGTGGCTATAAACGTTCGCTTACCTCGTTTCTGATATTGTTCATTATCAATCGTCACTTCATCTGTTGAATTGACCATGCCTATATCAAATTTACAGCCTTCAATAGCTGCTTTATTAAATTTACGGTTTTCGTGCCAAGTAAATTCTTCTCGGCTCAATTCAGCTAAGCGACGGTTAAAGTTATCTTCCATCAAAGCGGCATCTAACAAGTCTAATTGCCCTGCAGCAATCCCCTGTTCAACAGCACTTCTAGCCACTTTAAACGCATCACGGCCATAAACAACTAAATCAATATCAGACTCGGGCCCCTGCTGATTAATCAACATCGAGCCGGTTAGACCTAAACTTTCACGGTTTACTCCTAATGCCACTAAAATAGGAATTAAACGATGTAATTTTCTCTCAACCTCATCATTAGGTTCTCGCTGTAAAACCGCTTCTAAACGTTGTTCTGGTTGATGATGTTCMWKWMTNATGYKYWRTWGSMRCWGSWTGAAAAACCGCATCAAACTGAGCTGATTTATANNNATAATAAGGATAGTTATCTTGTAATAACTTATTAGCCTGCTCAGTATTCACCTTAGACCAAGTGTTTCCATTACGAACATAACGTAGAAAACAAGCTACTTTGCCATCATGTGGCTGATAACTCACCACGGCAAAAATAAGCCCTTCTTTTGTTTCAATAAAGTCYTTAGGCAAGTAAGAAAATACGTTATCTCTAATGTTATCACTCATAATATTACTCACCATCACGGCGTAATGGCCATAATACTGTTAACAAAATGAACAGGAATAATAGACTAACAATATCCACAATCCAACGGCCATAAGAACCCATAAATTGACCATTATTAACATCAATAAGCAGCCGCTCAACACTGATGCCTTTACCGTAAAAATATGTAGCCAACTCTTTCTCAACGCTTGCCGGCATTGACATCGGCTCACTCCAGCCAATACCTTGTAATGAAATCGACTCCCACTGATCAAGCATAAAATCACTTCGCCACATGCCTTGATGTGTTTGAATCACCGGATCGCCATGAAAAAGGCCTATATTTTGAATTTGAGGAGGAATGCCTGCCTCTGTGGTCATTCGCTCAATGAACTCACCTTCACGGCTAAATAACAAGAGCTCATCTACTGTCGCTATCACCATCAAATCATCAATGATAATACCGCCACGTAATGCTTTCGGTGAGTTGATAGCAGGACTAGCATCTATAAATAATTGCGAGTCAAATTGAGAAATAACATAGTTATCAAGCAAGTAGACCGCATCCGCTTCAACTTCACCCATACCATAATGAGATAAAAGCCATGGCTCAGTTAAATAGTGTTTATCTAGCTCAAGCTGCTCACTATGATTAAGCAAGACCTTGCTAGAAAGTAATATTAAAGCAAAAAGGCTGAGTACAACCTTCAATAAAATGGACAGTTTTTTCATATTACAAGCTCATCATGTTGATTGATTAATATTTGGAGTCAGCTAATTTTATAAGGCGGCTGGCTACTAGTAAATCACCATTTTATACCCTTTTAAAAATATAAAATGTAAGTCATTCAACAGTTTTTAAGCAGCTGTAATAGTTACAGTACTATAATAAGGTATAGATCAAATAAAAACAATTCTCATTTGCATTTAAATCTTATTCTAGAGGCTCAAATAAGGTGCTAATGTCATCTGCAGTTAACGTATTAGCCTGTTTTTTATTATCAAACAAGGCATTGGCTAAGGCTTTTTTCTTTTGTTGCATAACATTTATTTTTTCTTCTACTGTTGCAGCAGCAATAAATCGATAGACAAATACTTTATTTGTTTGACCTATGCGATGTGCTCTATCAGTGGCTTGTGATTCCACCGCAGGGTTCCACCATGGATCATAGTGAATAACCGTATCAGCAGCGGTTAGGTTTAATCCGGCACCACCGGCTTTTAAACTAATCAAAAATAACGGGACTTGTTTATCTTGAAATTGATTAATCGGTGTCGCGCGATCTTTTGTTCGGCCGGTTAATTTAACAAAATCAATATTACGCTGCTTTAATTCTTCTTCAATCAAAGCTAACATACTTGTAAATTGAGAAAACAATAGTATCCGCCGACCTTCTAAAATCATTTCAGGTAGCATTTCCATCAGCTGTTCTAGTTTAGCCGAGTTTTTCACTTTTTTAGCCGCATCTAATTTCACCAATCGAGGATCGCAGCAAACTTGACGCAGTTTTAATAAGGCATCAAGAATAATAATATGGCTGCGAGATATGCCTTTATTATCTATTTCTGCTTTTACCTTATTATGCATCGCGATACGGATAGATTCATATAACTCACGTTGCTTGCCAGAGAGCTCAACCTTGGTAATGATTTCAATTTTATCAGGTAATTCTTTCGCTACTTGAGACTTTTCTCGGCGTAGCATAAAGGGAGCAATTCGTTTATTAAGCTGTTGTTGGCGGAGGCTATTGCCCTCTTCTTCTATCGGTGTTCTAAACAATGATTTAAATTGTTTTTCATCACCTAATAAACCTGGCATTAAGAAGTGATACTGTGACCATAATTCGCCTAAATGATTTTCCATCGGCGTTCCAGTCAAACATAAACGGTGATTTGCTTGCAGTTGTCGAGCTATTTGGGCCACTTTTGAACGTGGGTTTTTAATATACTGCGCCTCATCCAAAATTAGCAAATGCCACTGTTGAGCACATAAGAACTCAGTATCTCGTGGTAATAAAGGATAAGTTGTTAATACTAGGTCATAGTCTGCAAAAGCACCTAGAAATGGCTTCCTAGCATCACCTTGTGACACTAATACTTTAAGTGAAGGTGCAAACTGCTTTATTTCACTCGACCAGTTAACCATCAGTGATGTAGTGGCCACAATTAAACAAGGCGAGGTTAAATTCCCTCGCTCTTTTTCTTTTAAAATATGGGCTAACGCTTGCACGGTTTTACCTAGGCCCATTTCATCGGCTAAAATGCCAGCCAATCCATATTCAGTTAAAAACTGTAACCAATCTAAACCTTGCTGCTGATAAGGTCGCAGCTCAGCCTTTAATGCTAGCGGTGGTTCAACATGCTCAATTTTGCTGAATTTTGCTAATTTATCTGCAAATTCTTTAGGTGCATTAGAGCCTGTCCACTGCAAATCAAGTTCATCGAGACCATTAAGTTGGGCTGCTTGGGCGCGTGATAAGGTTAAGCTACCTTGCTCATCCAGTGCATCCGGCTGATGCAGCTCAACTAATGTTTCAATAATATGGCGAACTTTGCCTAATTCAACTTTAATGATGCGGCTATCTTGCAAGGTCAAAAATAACGGCTGACAATCATCTTGTTGTAAAAATCTATCCAGTGTTTTAGCGCGTGTTTGCTGCTGAATAAGCTGCATAATAGTGGGCAATAAACTAACGCGTTCATCTTCAAGCTGAACGCCAACCTCTAGATTAAACCAGTCCTTACTTTGACTATCATCTAATGAGGCATACCAGTTGTCAGCATTAACCACCATAAATCGAAATGATTTATCGATGGTGACTTGCCAGCCCGCTTGCTGAAGCCCTTCCACTTGCGAGGTAAAGAAGTTCATCCAACCTTGCTCGTCATCAATATTATAAAAACGTAAGGAGTCTTCAGGCTGTTCGACAATATCTTCAACTTCAAAGCCAAGCAACTCAAACTCATCAAGCCATTGCTGTTCAAGGTCTAGTTGACGAGGAATATTTCCCTCTAAGGTCTTATCAGTAGAATTCGGTGAGACTTTAACCCCTGCATAATCAAAATGAAGGTAGGCATAGTCATCATATTCCGTTGAATCCATGAAAGAGAGAGAGACATCTTCTTTTTCTGAGACGACATTCAAACAAGGGATAGGCTTAATCATCGTCATTATTTCTATTCTAAATATTAAAGTGGATTCAGTCGTTTAAGTTTGGCTAATATCAGCCTGTGCTATGACTAGGGTTGATTACGAGAGTTATGGCGTTTATTTTTCTTCGCTGCTAACTTAGCTTCTTTTGCAGCACGTATCTCTGCCATTTCAATTAACTCTGCTTCCATCATTGCCGGCGTTTCAAGCGTCATTCGGCCGATAGTAATATCTCTAAACTCGGTTAATAAAATCTTGGCAGCACGATCTAAATCAACCCGGCCTCCAGCACGTAAGCAGCCTCGCTTGGCACCGATCGACTCAAGCAGAGGTAATGCATCTTCCGCCAGTTCAGTTAAGTTATAACGTTCTTTTAATAATTCTGGGTATGTATCACGGAAATAATCCACCGCATACATAGCAATATCATCGTTGCTCACCGCGGTTTCTTTGATGGCACCCGTAATAGCAAGACGGTAACCACCATGCTTATTTTCTAGTTTTGGCCATAACATACCCGGCGTATCCAACAAGACAATACCGCGGTCTAGCTTAATCCGTTGCTGGTTTTTGGTCACAGCAGGTTCATTACCTGTTTTTGCGATAGTTCGGCCGGCAAGAATATTAATCAACGTTGATTTTCCGACATTGGGAATGCCCATAATCATCGCTTCTAAACGCTCATCGCCACTTGCTTTCACCGGTACCATTTTATGACACAAGCTAAGAATATCACGCATTTTGTCAGGCTCATCCGTAGTCATAGCAATGGTCTTGACACCTTTTTCTTGTTCTAGATAATCTTGCCATTGTTGGGTCATAATAGGATCGGCAAGATCACTTTTACTTAATACTTTGATACACGGCTTATCACCCCGAATAGTAGCCAACATCGGGTTTTCACTACTAAAAGGAATACGGGCATCTAAGACCTCAATAATAAGATCTACTTGTGGAATAATCTTACGCATTTCCTTGCCGGCTTTATGCATATGACCTGGGTACCAATTAATATTAGCCATTAATCAGCAACCTCATTAACTAAGGCGATATACGTCTTTTCAATCACTATAAGTCGTTTTTTATATAATTTACCTAGGGCTTTTTTGTAACTCGATTTGCTGACACCGAACTGTTTAGAAATAACATCAGGAGAACTTTTTTCTGTCATGGTAGATCGTCCACCAGCCGCAGTGATAAACGCTAATATTTGTTCCGATAGGCTATCTAGTGCTTCTCTGCTAACTAATTGCAGACAGAGATCTATCTTTTTATCTTCACGAACATGTTTAATATAGCCTGTTAGTTTGTCACCGACTTTAATCGGTTTAAACACATCACTACTAAACAGTAAACCTATGGTGCCGCCATCAACTACCGCTTTATAACCTAAGTCTGTGCGACTAGAGATTAATAAATCCACTTGTTGTTGCTCTTTATAATAAGGAGAAGTGTCACCAATAAACTTGTCTAATTTAGTGCTGCCGGCAATACGTTCTGATGCGACATCAATATAGAGATAAACAACATAATACTGGCCGACTTGCATTGGTTTTTGTTGTTCGCCAAAGGGAACCAGTAAATCTTTAGGTAGGCCCCAATCTAAAAAAGCACCCACTTGATTAACTTCAAGTACTTTTAGATAAGCACATTCACCCACCATAGCCTTAGGAACTTCGGTGGTGGCAATCAACATATCTTCTGAATCTAAATAGACAAAGACATCAACGGCATCGCCAATACTGCAGCCTTCTGGGACATAACGACGTGGCAGTAGAATTTCTTCCGAGTCACCACCATCAAGGTAAACACCAAAGTCTAATTTCTTTAATACGGTTAATGTATTTAACTTTCCTAACTCAGCCATAAAGCACTCACGTTTAATCACAGTTTATATAAGTGCAATTTTACGCTACTAAGGAAAAAAATATACAACAACTATCATCTAAAATTTAGTGATTGCTATTAATTGGGTAAGTTCAGCTTAGGAAATTGTTGATTAGAGAGCACTTAAGAATAAAGCGCTCGATCATTTTGTTACGATAAAATTATGGATAGGCTTCACCATCAGTGATGAAGCCTATCCATTAACTTCGTTATTTAAGCAATAGTACTGTTGAGCGGTGCACGGTTTGCATGCAGATTCTCAATTTCTTTATCAATAAAGAATAAGCCATTGCCTTCTAGGCCAATCAATTCAACTTTATCTAAAATCGATTTAAATAACTGTTCTTCTTCATGTTGCTCAGCCACATACCATTGCAAAAAGTTAAAGGTAGAAAAATCAGCTTCTTTAAATGAAATACTGACTAACTCATTAATTTTACGGGTAATATGCTGCTCATGAGCATAGGTCTCTTCAAATATTTCAACTACGGAAGAATACTCTGCTTGAACATTTTGTATTGTTCCAATAATGGCGTAGGCACCTGTTTCATTAACGTAATCAAATAACTTTTGCATATGCATTTTTTCTTCATCCGCATGCTGACGAAAGAAATTAGCACAGCCATCTAATCCGTGATTGATGCACCATGAGCTCATTTGTAAATATAAGTTTGATGAATAAAACTCAAGATTAATTTGTTCGTTTAACGCTTTTGCTAATGTAGGACTTAACATTATCTTCTCCAATAAAATATCGTATTACAACATTCGCATACCTAAGACCATGCCCGATAAATACGAGATCATCCATACGCCCCAAACAAAAATACTGAACTTATGAAAGCTAGTTAGCTGCTGTTCATTATTTCGTTTTAGAACTATCAACGCCCAGAAATAGTGATAAATCATTAAAAACAAAGCTATAAACCCAGATACGGTATGAGCCGTAAATTTGATATAACCTAAGTTTTCAAACATTAACCATGTTGCTGAGGCATCTGTCAGTACACCCAATAAGAAAAAGTTTACGTGCCAGCTTTTAAGCCTTTTTCCTATTCGCTCACTCCAAACACCTACAGTATAAAAAAACAAAGCAGCTGTAAATAATATTACCGCGTAAATAATTAAGGGTGTCATGGCGGATTAATCCAATTTATGAGTAAATTCATCAATCTTCGATTGATTTAAGAAAAAAGTAGACTAATATAATTTATATTAGCCGAGCTGTAATTGCACGTAGATACATGTAAACTGCGGGATTAGGGCCTAATGAATGATTCTTAATAACAGATAAGGTCGCATTACAAATGCACTATATTTAACAAATATTTAGTCTGTTTATTATTTCATATGCTGTGTTGATTTAACACAATATGATTCAATACCTTCTAGCGCTGCCATCTCTTGTTCAATAATACAGGCTATTTTTGTTTCACTAGAAGTGATCACCGCTTCATCTGCAGCGAGCGTCATTCGGTAGTTAAAGTAAAGTGTGTCTTCATATTGATGGTTGAAACTAGAAAAACTCAATTTACTCTTGAAACAGCTACTTTCTAACAACGTGACATCCTTTGAAGAGGATAGAATATCGTGTAATACCGTTGCTTTCTCTTGGCTTGCAGATCGACTTTCGACATTAACAAAAGAAGCATTAATACTACTGCCATCACCCTCGAGTAAATAAAGTATCACTAACAAAAAACTAGAGTTCATTATTACTTAATACTCAACAGCTATATGCTCATTAGATGATAAATGTAATAGGCTACTTTCTCTATTCTTATTTTGTTGCCACTGTCTTGTATTATGAGGGTCAATAAAGAAGCCCCATACTTTAGTCTCGGTACTGATTTTATTGCCTTGTGCGTTTTGAGTGTATTCCAGCACAATAAGTCGCATCGATAGCACAATAAATGAGCACAGCAGTAATGCTAGAAAACCAGTAAAAATGATTACTGTGTTTCTGTTTATTGTCACCGACATCTTCACAGCGTCATTAAAACCTGTTTTCTTGCGGTTAATAGTTCACGATCTTCCGCACCATTTAAGCAACCGATCATTTCAACATATATTTTGCCTAAGCCGCCTCTAATTTGTTGTTGTAACTCACCGTTCAAATTGGGCTCTTGTATTTGGCTGACAAGGTAATCGAAGGCTTCACATAAATAGCCTTTACGAGCCATTACTTTATTTTGCTTGCCCCACAAATCACAGATATTAAGATAGGAGATGACAATAGCGGGAATCAAACTATCTGATACCTTACTTGCATGTTTATTGGCTAGAAATGTCTTCTTAGCAATATTAAGTGATTGTTTATAATGGTCATACGCTGTAAACAATAGATTCTTACCCATGGCACTATTTCCAGCCATAATTTCTCGTTGCCACACTATATTGCTATTATTTCTTTTACGAGCAAGTTTTCTCATGTTTTTTGATACATTTGAGGGGGTAGTGTCTCTCACTGACCTAATCCTTTTATTTTATTAATTCTTTAGCATCCTGCTAATTGATAGGGCACTCCCTGGCTGACTAATGACATCTCTGTGGTGGCTGGCTCGGGATAGTTTTTAACTGTTATTTGGTTAAAATAAGTTTGCCACTTTTAGTGATTTGTAAAAAATAATGCTTATCTTGGTGCTTAATAATGATTGATTTCTCACCTTGAAACAAAGCACCAGATTGATAGGTTAATCGCTTAGCTGAGGTTGCTGACAGTCTGTAAGCAATTGAGCCTGAATTCGATTTATTATCCATTTGTCACCCTGCCTGCTAACTATGCAGTTTTGTAACCGTACTATTGTGAAAGTTATAGCCTGGCTCGGCCTGTTCACGTGCTTTCAATTTCATTAGCCCTTTGCCCATATCTTGAGCCAAGCCTTGAAAATGTTCCGCTGAGATACGAAGCGTCATCGCGCCCATCATCAAATGGATCATGTCACAATCAGCACAATACTGAATATCACAGGTAGGTGCTTTTAATAATGTTTCTGGTTTACACGAGGGTGAGCTCATAAGGTTTCCTTGGAAGTCATAGTACTAAAATCTATTTAGATGGTAACGATTCTCATTTGCAATGTCAATTATGCTGTATCGAGAAACATATCGTTTTCATCGTAAAATAAGCCTAGGCTTTTATTAGAGCGTTCTCCCCAATAAAGCTGCCACCACGTCTTGGCTTTCTCTTGCCATTGCTGCTGATGATGGTTATTGGCATCTTGCTTTTGTAATAAGTGATAGTTTCGAGAGATATGAAGCGCTAAACAAGGATCATGCTCTTGGTAATACATCTTTTCTAACTGATCATTAGCACTTAACAGCAGTTCACAGTCTCTTTCTGAATTAACCGTACTCATGATAGACGCAGCGTACTAGCAGCAGCAGAACGAATCATAGCCCATACTCCTTTTTGGGAAGACTTATCTAAACAATTAAAATCGGAGGCATGTAACTTTCCTTCACGAATTAATGATTCAAGTGTGCTGGGTTCGAATGCCACATGAATATGCGGTACTGATTGTATTGGGAAGTTTTCTATATTCATCATTCTCTCCTTAGTTGTTTTTTCTATTGAGATTTGATTATAATTAGCTAAAACACCAAATGCAAGTGATTCCTATTTGTATTTTAAGATACCGTTTTGTATAAACTTTATTTTTTCTCTAAGGCTGTTCGTTCTTAGTTTGTTAAACCCTCGTAAAATAAGGGGTATTCATTATTTGTAAACATTAAAGAGTAAACTTGATCTAGATCAAATTAAATAAAAACAACAACACTTATTATTAAACAATAGTTAATTATTACGAGAACAGCTTATTCATCACATCGTATCGCGCCGCCTCGAGAAAAGCGCCCTTTTATGAACCTTACTTTTAGCCTTCACTGATAATAAGCACACTAGTAAGAGTCCTAAGCAAACTCATCTAATGATGCTAATGCTAAAACCATTTACAAAATAACTTTTAACTTAAGGATAAAATAATGACAAATAAAACATTTAAAATTATATCTATTATCGGCTTTACCCTCTTCACTTCAATGCTAGGAATTCAAACAGTCTATGCTGACGCAGGCGATACGGCCGCACATACAGTAAAAATGTTGAATAGCGGTGAAGAGGGAATGATGGTTTTTGAACCTGCTTTTATTCGCGTAAAAAAAGGGGAGTCAGTTACTTTTTTACCTACCGATCCTGGCCATGACTCTGTTTCCGTCTACACCCCTGAAGGAGCATCGGGCTGGGCAGGAAAGAATTCAAAAGAAGTCACCGTTACCTTTGATACCGAAGGCGTCTACCTTTATAAATGTACTCCTCACGCAATGATGGGAATGGTAGGCGTAATTCAAGTAGGTGAAACTCACAATAAGAAGGCCGTTAAAAAAGCCGTTAAAAAACTATCTAAAACTGTTGCAATGAATAAAGATCGTCTAAAAAAGTATATGGCTGACGTTAAATAGCCCCCTTTTTTTCACTCCAAACTTTAGGGGCTGTCTATTTTATAATGACGAGCCCCTTTTTTAATCTTTTCATCTAACTCAACATAAGAAGCTAAAAGCCCCAATAGCGTGAACTCTATCGTCACTATTATAAAAAAAACTTCCGTTATTTCTGGTAGATACACTAATAGCCATCGTTGGATGGATATTACTGTGGCATTAACTAATTTAGCTACATTATGATTGCATTTTTGACTCTGCTAACTCTTAGCTTTATTTAAAATCAGCTATTCTTTGGCAGATTCCTTTCATACTTAATCTATGCCTATTTTATCCCCCAGCTCAACCACACGATTGATAATCGCTACAGCCTCATCTTTTTGACAATAATAATCATTTGTATTTAAACTAATTAAATTAAACCTGCCTAATATCACCCACAATTAAAACTTAAATTACTATGCCTATTGAAATAATCATCGCCACAGTACTCTTTACACTGGCTTTAATCTTATATTCTATTGCTATATGGAATGAACGTTTAACTAGGGTATTAAAACCTTGGCACCTTCAGGTGTTTTTCTTTGGCGTCCTTGCTGATGCTCTTGGTGTGTGGATAACCTATAAAGCTGTAGGCGCAATCGTTTTTACCCCACATGCTATTTTAGGATTTTCCGCTTTAGCACTTATGACCATTAATTTTTTATGGGTATTGATTATATTTATAAGAAATAAACAAGGCCAACAACGCTTCCATCAATTTGGTTTATCTGTCTGGAGTATTTGGATAATCTCTTATCTGTCAGGCTTTGCGACCGGTATACAGAAAATATTATAAGGTCAATATGGCTATACCAATTGGCCCCTGAAAAGAAACTTCAAATAAATCCGATTAAAAGCTTGACAGTGAAAATAAGAATCATTATCATTCTTATCAACTGCTGATTTATTTGAGATGACATTTTTACTCTCCGGTTTTAATTATCTCAAATTGCATGCGAAGGTATATCGTATTGTGAAACCAGCAGCCAGTGGAAAAACACCCTTTTCTACTTCATAATATAAAACAGTGGGTCTCTCATGACCCACTGTTTTAAATTTGAAAAAATAGCCATTCCTTACAAAACAACATATAAACATCTCCCCGTTAAAGCCTCATGAAAAATACTCCCGTATAATACATCTCTATATTTATCTAACTAGAGAAGAATCATGCCTAAAGCAAGTGATCTTAAACGTGGAATGGTAGTAGAAGTCGACGATGAACCCTACTCAGTAAAATCAATTGAAGTGCGTAACCCCTCTTCTCGTGGCGCATCTACCTTATATAAAGTCCGTTTTAACCACCTTAAAACCAAACAAAAACGTGATGAATCGCTAAAAGGTGATGATTTTCTAAAAGAAGTCGATTGTGAACGTAAGTTATTACAATTCTCTTTTAAAGATGATGATGGTTACACCTTTATGAGCTTAGATGATTATGAACAATACACCATCAATGCTGATGATATTGACGATGAAAAAAACTATTTAATTGAAGGCCTTGAAGGTGTTGTTTCTATACTACTTGATGGCATTTTAGTGGCCATCGAACTACCCGCTGCAGTCGCAATGGAAATAATCGATACCGCCCCAGGAATTAAAGGTGCTTCAGCTACGGCTAGAACCAAACCAGCCACCTTTTCTACCGGATTAGAAATTCAAGTTCCTGAATATATTGAACCCGGTGAAGTGGTCAAAATAAACACCGTTTCAGCTAAATTTATGTCTCGTGCATAACTGATAGCACCATGATTGTTAACAGCAAGGTTAAACGCTATACCCTACTATTCCTAGGCTGGTTTTTTATTGTTCTAGGGACTATTGGGATCTTATTACCTTTGTTGCCCACCACTCCCTTCCTGCTGCTCGCATTAGCGTGTTTCTCCAGAAGCTCCCCACGATTTTATCGCATGCTATTAGATAACAAATGGTTTGGCCCACCGCTACAGCAGTGGGAACAAACTAAAACCGTTCGAAGGTCAATAAAAAAGAAAGTCTTTCTATTAATCATCGTTACTTTCAGTGTTTCGATTGCAGTCTTAGCGGGTCGGCTTGGGCTGCAATTAATGTTAGCCTGTTTTGCCGTTATTTTATTAGGCTTTATTTATCGCTTAAATGAACCTGAGTCACCACGCTAAGCCTATTAATATCCAGCTATACCTTTGAAACTTTACTTAAACTTAAGTTAGGACCCCACATGCAATTAAATGAATTTTTAGCCTCATTGAATAAAACAGAAGAGAACATAGACTTTGCCACCACCATGGCGACAATCGATGATAACTACCTTTTTTCGCCAACATCATTTAACAATGGTGACTGTGTAAATGAAAGTAATACTAATAATGGTTCATGCAAGATCTTTGCATTCGGCTTACTTAACAAGCTGACAGAACAACAAACACTGGCCTGCTTTGGTGATTATTACCGACAAGATGTGCTTGGAAATCCAAAGGGTGATGATCACCAAAACATCCGTAACTTTATGAGCACAGGCTGGGCGGGCATTAAATTTAATGGTGAAGCTTTAACTCGCACATAGTTCAGGCAAAAAAATAGCCCAAATAGAATCTATATCTACCTGGGCTATTTTTAACTACAAATGTTTATTTATTTTTTATATAAATGAACATCGCGTTGTGGGAATGGGATACTGCAACCAGATGCTTCAATAGCTGCTTTCAATAAAGGACGAATTTCAAAGAAGTAAGTCCAGTAATTTTCCGTTTTTACAAAACCACGAACGAGGAAGTCAACTGAGCTTTCTCCTAAATCAGTCACTGCTACAATATTTGATTCACCCTGCAAAATAAGTGAATGTTCGGCCAGCACAGCTTCTAATGCTGCTTTAGCTTTATAAATATCATCGCTGTACGCAATACCAACCGACACTTCAACTGCACGAATATCGTTAGCAGTATGATTAATAATATTGCCATTGGCTAATGGGCCATTAGGTAAAATCAAAATACGCTTATCAAATGTTTCTAAGGTAGTAACAAAAATACCAATGTTTTTAACAATACCTTCTAAGCCTTGTGCTTCCACATAATCCGACACTTTAAATGGTCGGAAAATCAAAATCATCACGCCACCGGCGAAATTAGACAGGCTACCTTGTAAGGCCAGGCCCACAGCCAAACCTGCAGCACCTAAAATGGCAATAAAGGAGGTTGTTTCAATTCCTACCATTGATGCAACACTGATAACCAATAGTACTTTCAGTAATACATCCACACCACTGGCAATAAATTTAGCCAGCGTTTCATCCGCTACACTTGTTGATGTCTGTTTTGAAAGCGCCTTAATGACCCGCTTAATTATCCATAAGCCAATAACTAAAACCAATACGGCTAAGAGAAATTGACTACCATAACTGATGGTAAGGTCAGTAAACTTCTCGAATTTGGAAGCTAAATCATCCATTGTTAATCCTTTATAATGTGGAAATTATTTAAAACAACACTTTAACTTAGATTAGTAAATTATGTCTCCCTATTTTGACTGATTATGTCGTTATTAAAGCGAAATATAACGTTAATCTCTGCAAATATTACTGTTCGTTCTAAAAATGTCACAAGCAAACTGTTAGGTAAATTATTCCAACAGACCTGCTATAATAATAAGCTTGCCTATTAATCCAACTAAGATAAATAAAACATGGAATTACAACCTATAGAACAGTCTGATGCACGCTTTCTTCTATTAGAAGGTGTTCATCAAAATGCCGTGGATATCATTAAAAAAGCGGGTTATACAAATATTGAATACATTGCCCATGCACTTGATGAAGACACCTTAATCGAAAAAATTAAAGGTGCTCGTTTTATTGGTATTCGCTCTCGCACACAACTTACTGAAAAAGTATTAGATGCCGCAGACAGACTCGCGGGTATTGGTTGTTTCTGCATTGGTACCAACCAAGTTGATCTTCAGGCAGCACAAATTAAAGGTATTCCTGTTTTTAATGCGCCGTACTCAAATACGCGTTCAGTTGCAGAACTAGTTATCGGCCAATTAATTTTATTATTACGTGGCGTGCCTGAAAAAAATCACCATGTCCATAATGGTAGCTGGCCTAAATCGGCTAAAGATTCTTATGAAGCACGTGGTAAAACACTCGGTATCGTAGGTTACGGTAGCATTGGTTCACAATTATCAGTATTAGCTGAAAGCTTAGGTATGAACGTCATTTATTATGATGTTGTGACTAAATTACCGTTAGGTAATGCCAGCCAAGTAGCTTCAATGAATGAATTGTTAAGCCAGTCTGACGTAGTTTCATTACATGTGCCTGAACTAGATTCAACTCATAACATCATGGCCAAAGCACAATTTGACCAAATGAAGGATGGGGCAATCTTTATTAATGCAGCTCGTGGGATCTGCGTTGTGCTAGAAGACTTAGCTGAAGCGCTTGATTCTAAAAAAGTAGGTGGTGCAGCGATTGATGTATTCCCTAAAGAACCAAAATCAAATGATGAACCTTTAGATTCACCACTTCGTGGTTATGCTAATGTGATCTTAACGCCGCATGTCGGTGGTTCAACAGTTGAAGCACAAGCGAATATTGGTACCGAAGTAGCGGAAAAATTTGTTCAGTTCGCGAAGAAAGGTAACACTGTTTCTGCTGTTAACTTCCCAGAAATTGCAGTGCAACAACAACCTAATACACACCGTTTATTACATATTCATCATAACCAACCAGGCGTGTTATCAAATATTAACCAATTATTTGCTAAACACAATATCAATATCTTGGCTCAAAACATGATGACTCGCGGTGAGGTAGGTTATTTACTTATTGATGTAGCAGAGTTTGATTCACAACTTGCTTTAGAACACTTAAACAGTGTTGAAGGCACGATCAGATTGAGAGTTTTATACTAAAAAATAATGTAAACCCACACTTAGTTAATAACGAAGTGTGGGTTTATCCATTTTTATTTTGACTGTTTAGCCCAATATTTAAGCTTACTGGTTTTACCAATACCAGGATTGAAGGTATTAGTTGGATCTAACTTCTTATAAAACGTCTTTAATGCCGGTTTAGCCATGTATTCATGACCCACATTATGCTCAGCAGGGTATTCAGCTCCTCGGGCATCAAACAGGGCTAATAACTTCAGTTTTAATGCCTTCGCATCCACACCCTTTTTGAGAATATAGTTATGATGCATTACATGACAAAACAAATGACCGTAATACAATTTAACCGCAATTAAATCATCTATCTCCGCGGGTAAGGTTTCGAACCAATCCTTCTCATTGCGAGGGAATGCAATATCCATGGTCATAATTGCCCCCATCTCTTTACTGTTCATTGCCTGACAGCGGCCTATCGCACCACCGGCCACAAAACGATGTAATATCGCTTTATCCCCCTCATCTGGCGTACATTCAAAGTAATTACCTTCATTGCTTTGAAAGAATGTATCCAAATAGGCTTTGGCTTCATCCACACCTTGGTCACTCATTTCTAATATCCAATGATGCTCATACTGTTCCCGATAAGCTTCCATCTTCTTAGGCAAGTGATTAGGCCATAGATAACTAAAATATTGCATCATCCGATCTGAAAGCTTATTCGGCAAAAACTTAAATTTATCGGCAATATGATCTACTTTTCTCTTTATTGAAAAAAGAGCGGGAATATATTTTGAGCCAAATTTATCAATAACTATAAAGGTATCTTTGCCGTACTTTTTCGATGCATCGTAACAATCACGGTGTAAGTATTCGCCCGAAACAGGTAGGGACTTAAAGCTAGACAAAACATCACGGCGTATTTTAGTCAGCACATCTGGGTCATTGGTACCGATGTAAAAAACTTGTTGTCTTTTGGCTATAGGATAGGTATCTAAACGCACCGCAAACACAGCCAATTTACCCGCACAGCCTGATGCCTCAWRNTNAMGCSAYGAMSATCATTATTAAAGCGCGCGGGCGTATCCTCATCTATTTTCCTAACACGCTCATGATACTCATTATCGGAAGCGCGTTTCTCAGAATGCTGTACATCTGTCTCAGCGTAATGTTGTTGGTCAAGATTAGTTAGTATTTGTTCCGGCGTAGAACCTAACTCAATACCTAAATTGTTGATCAGTACTAATTCACCCTGGTCATTAATCTCCGCAAACAAGGATAACTCAGTATAGGCGGGCCCTCTTTGTACTAAGGCGCCCCCTGAGTTATTACATACTCCACCTACAATAGAAGCACCAATACAAGACGAACCAATAACTGAATGAGGTTCACGTCCATAGGGAGCTAATACTTCTTCTAAACCAAATAAGGTACTTCCTGGTAAACCAATAATTTGACGCGCATTATCAATTAATTGAATTTCACTAATTCGCATTGTGCTGATAATAACAATAGGACGGTCATAATTATTACCATCGGGCGTTGAGCCTCCAGTCAAACCTGTATTTGCTGCTTGCATAATAATCGCTACATCAGCTTTTAAACAGGCTTGTAATACCTGCCATATTTCTAATAAGCTCGCCGGTCTTACCACCGCTAATGCATCACCAGAACCAAAACGAAATCCCTTACTATAAGGTTGAGTTTTTGCAGCTTCTGTTAAGGTATAAGCCTTACCAACCACATTCTTTAGCTCATTAATTAAATCTGTTTTGGAATTAGGGGCTGACATTTTATTTCTCGATATAGGATGGCGATGGTTAAATCGAAGCTTCTCCAAATATTATAGCTCAATTATCTATAGCGTTAAGAGTGACCCATAATATTGATATCGATATTTTAATATTTGCTTACTACGCTTTTATTTTGCACCTAAGCTAAAGCAACCTTTGACATAACTGCGCATATAATAGATATTCAGCCTGATAAATACATCATCCACTAAAATAAGTTGCCGCAAATAAATGGACCTACTACATATTCTTGCCCTAGCTATATTACAAGGCCTAACAGAATTTTTACCTATCTCAAGTTCAGCCCACTTAATCTTGCTACCACTCATTGCAGGATGGCAAGATCAAGGCTTGGCATTTGATGTCGCCGTCCATGTCGGTACCCTGAGTGCTATTATTTTTTACTTTCGCCACACCTTGAAAAAAATCAGCGCTGATTGGTATCAATCTGTCATTCGCCGCCAATCTATTGGTGATAGTAAATTGGCATGGGCAGTATTATTCGCCACTATTCCAGCAGGGCTTGCCGGGCTGTTATTGAATGATCTGGTCGACAGCTATTTGCGCAGTCCCTTAGTTATTGCCGCCACTACTATTGGTTTTGGTTTATTACTGGGTTGGGCCGATTGGTATGGCAAACGCAGACGCGAACTCAAGCATATCAATTGGCAGGATATATTATTCATTGGCCTTGCCCAGGCAGTCTCTCTGATACCGGGTACATCACGTTCAGGCATTACCATGACGGCAGGATTAATACTCGGATTATCCCGCCATGCAGCGGCACAATTTTCTTTTTTATTGTCTATTCCGATTATTTTCCTAGCAGGAAGCTGGATAGCTGTTAAACTAGTTCGTTCTTCAATAGAAATTGATTGGCTGGCACTGTTTTCAGGCGCATTTCTTTCAGCAATTAGTGCATACCTTTGTATTCACTTGTTTATGAAATTAATTAGCAAGATCGGTATGTGGCCTTTTGTAATATACCGTCTATTACTCGGCTCATTACTACTCATTCTATTTATATAGTAAAGGCGGTTGACAGTAACGCATCTAATGCGTAACATCTCTCCTCTTTATTTAGACCCGCTTGCGTAATTTTTTCAGGAGCAACCCGCGGAATGAAAACAACCACTTTAAGTGCTAAACCAGCAGAAGTTCGTCGCGACTGGTTCGTCGTTGATGCTGACGGCAAAACATTAGGCCGTATGGCTTCAGAAATCGCGCGTCGTTTGCGTGGTAAACATAAAACTATTTACACACCTCATGTAGATACTGGCGATTACATCGTTGTTATCAATGCTGAGAAAATCCGTGTAACTGGTAACAAATTGAAAGATAAAATTTACTACCACCACACAGGTTACATCGGTGGTATCAAATCTATCACTCTTGAAAAGCAACTTGATAAAGCGCCAGATCGTGTTATTAAATCTGCTGTTAAAGGCATGTTGCCAAAGAATTCTTTGGGTCGCACAATGTTCAGCAAACTGAAAGTTTATGCTGGCGAAGATCACCCACATACAGCCCAACAGCCTAAAGTGCTGGAAATCTAACGGATATCATCATGGCAGATACATACTACGCAACAGGTCGTCGCAAAAGTTCAATAGCTCGTGTTTTCATGAAGCTTGGTAGCGGTAAACTAACAATCAATACGCGTTCTATTGAAGAGTACTTCGGTCGCGAAACTTCTCGTATGGTTGTTCGCCAACCACTTGAGTTAGTTGAAATGGGTGATAAAGTTGACCTAAACATCACTGTTCGTGGTGGTGGTAACAATGGTCAAGCCGGTGCGATTCGCCACGGTATTACCCGCGCATTAATTGAATTTGATGCTGAATTAAAACCACAACTACGTAAAGCAGGCTTCGTCACTCGTGATGCTCGTGCTGTTGAGCGTAAGAAAATTGGTTTACACAAAGCGCGTAAACGTCCACAATTCTCAAAACGTTAATCGCGTATTTAGAATTCCAGATAAAGCTTTGGCTTTATTTGACCTTAAAAGGCTACCCATTTATGGGTGGCCTTTTTTGTTTCACGGCTATAAACATGCCCCTTGAATGATAATGGGTATAAATTTAAGAAACCTCATAAAATCCCTGTGCTATCATTTGGTTCAAGCGAATTGACCCTTTTTATTCACACTTAAATAATGAACTTGTTTTGAAACAACTCTATACCCTTATCCTCACTCTTGCTCTGCCATTACTTATCCTTAAGCTTATATGGCGAGGTTTTCGTGCACCCGCTTACTGGCGGCGTTGGCCCGAACGTTTTGGAGCGAGTCCTTCGCTAAAATCAGATAAGCCTCTTATCTGGATTCATGCTGTCTCGGTGGGAGAAGTTGAAGCGTGCCGGCCACTGGTTTCAGCTCTTAAACAAGAATACCCTAATCATAAAATATTAATCACCACGATGACGCCAACAGGCAGTGCACGAGTAAAATTATTATTCGCCGACTCCGTAGCCCACTGCTATCTTCCTTATGACCTCCCTTTTGCAATTAAACGCTTCCTAAACCAAGTTAAGCCTGCCTTTGGCATTCTTATGGAAACTGAAATTTGGCCCAATGTCATTAGTTTATGTAAACAGCGTAATATTTCATTAGTACTCGCTAATGCACGAATGTCAGTGCGTTCTGCCACCTCTTATAGCCGTGTGCCTAAGTTCATCAAGTCTATTTTAAATAACTTTGACTTGATTGCCGCTCAAACAACGGAAGATAAGCAGCGTTTTCTGCAACTAGGCGCAACAAGTAGAAAAGTACATATTATTGGCAATTTAAAATATGAAGTTAATCTTGCGGTCAGCATAAAAGAAAAAGCCTCGGCAATGCGTGATATGTGGGATAGCAATAGACCCGTTCTGGTAGCTGCAAGTACTCATGAAGGTGAAGAAGAAATGGTACTCAATGCCGCTCGCCAAATTCGCTCTCAATGCCCTAATTTATTATTAATTATTGTACCCCGCCATCCAGAACGGTTTGATCGGGTTGCCGCTCTAGCCCAAAAATCCGGTTGCAAAACATTACGCCGGAGCGAACAACGACCTTGTGCGTCTGATGTACAAATATTAATTGTCGATACCATGGGCGACTTACCTTTATTTTATGCGGCCTGTGATGTCGCCTTTGTGGGTGGAAGCCTAGTCCCTCATGGCGGACATAATTTATTAGAACCCGCCGCATTAGGCCGCGCTATTGTTACAGGACCTCACTTCTTTAACTTTAATGCTATCACTAAGCAGTTTCTATCCGCTAATGCAGCATTACAAGTCAATAACACTGAAGAACTTGCTGATACAGTCATTCGCTTATTAACCACACCACAACAACGTGCTCAAATGGGCGAAACAAGCTTACGATTGATTGCCAATAGCCAGGGCGCAAGCACACGTCTGGTTAACCTAATCAAATATCACGTTAACCACCATGAAAAATGACCGCTATTGGATGGGGCATGCCTTAGAGCTGGCAAAAAGAGCGGCACTACAAAATGAAGTACCGGTAGGGGCCGTTATTGTCCGTGATGATAATCTGTTAGGGGAAGGTTTCAATCAGCCTATAAAAAGCAATGATCCCACTGCTCATGCTGAAATTATGGCTCTGCGTTCTGCTTGCCAAAAAACGGAAAATTACCGCCTCGCCGGTAGCACGCTCTATGTCACACTTGAACCTTGCCTCATGTGTGCAGGTGCTATCATCCATGCCCGAGTTGAACGTGTAGTTTTTGCATCTAAAGAGCCAAAAACAGGTGCCTCAGGCAGTTGTTTTGATGTTTTTAATACCCAACAACTTAACCATTATGTTCACTGTGAGCATGGCTTACTTGCCAAAGAAAGTAGCACCTTATTGCATGATTTTTTCCAAGCACGCCGCTAATAGCTCTGCATAGCTTAGGCCTCTATTTTCACTGAATATTCAGCTGGTCAGCTACATTAAATTAATCATTAAAATAGGATTGTTTAGTGCAATAAACTGAATAAAAGGTGATAATCATACTGTTTTAATGGAGATTTATTTGAAGTATATTGGTCTATTACTCCTCTCACTCAACCTTCTCATCGCATGCGATGAAGCATTGCCACATCTAGAAGAAATTCATGAACGTGGTGAACTTCGTGTTTTAACTCGCTATGGACCGACAAGCTACTATGTAAAGGGTGAAGAGTTAGCGGGGTTTGAATATGAATTAGCACAAAAATTCGCTGAACATCTCAATGTTAAATTAAAAATAATTGTGCCGGATAATCTAGCCGATATTTTAAGCTTAATCGAACAAGGCAAAGCAGATGTTGCTGCTGCGGGCCTAACTATCACTCCAGTCCGACAAGATAAAATACGCTTTGGTCCAGTCTATCAAGAAGTCACTCAACAACTCGTTTATCGTCAAGGAACTAAGCGTCCTAAAGATATTACAGCCTTGAGTAACGGACAATTAGAAGTGGTTGCCAGTAGTAGTCATGTCGAACAATTATTGTCGCATCAACAAGAAGTACCAGAACTTAGCTGGACAGGTAATACTGAACTAGACAGTAGTGGTTTACTTGAACTGGTTCAATTAGAAATGATTGATTACACCGTCGCTGACTCTAATGAAATTGCCGCAAATCGACCTTTATTCCCTGAGCTTCAAGTTGCCTTTAATGTTTCAGAGCCGCAAGCACTTGCATGGGCCATTCCCCTGTCAGAAGATAACTCTCTGTATGAGGAAATCGTTTTTTTCTTCAATGAAATGGATGAGTCTGGAGAATTAGATCTTTTAATCGAAAAATATTACGGTCATATTCGCCGTTTCAATTATGTTGATACTCGCGCTATCCACAGAAAAATATTAACCCACCTTCCTCGTTACCAACGCCTCTTTGAGCAAGCAGGAATCGATAACAATATAGATTGGCGCTTATTGGCCGCGGTCTCCTATCAAGAATCGCATTGGGATCCAAAAGCAGTATCTAGTACCGGTGTTAAAGGTTTAATGATGCTTACCCTTGATACAGCTAAACAAATGAATATTGAAGATCGAGAAGATCCATTACAAAGTATCCCTGCCGGTGCGGCCTATTTAGCCTCAATACACAGACGCCTGCCAGAACAAATAGATCGAGAACAAGATAGATTGTGGATGGCGTTGGCATCCTATAATATTGGCTTGGGCCATTTAGAGGATGCGCGAGTATTAGCACAAAATGATGGTGCCAACCCTAATTTATGGTCAGATGTAAGGAAGTATTTACCTCTATTAACCAAAAAAAAATGGTACCAATCGACACGTTACGGCTATGCTCGTGGCGGGGAAGCGGTGCGCTATATCGAAAATATTCGTCGTTACTATGACATTTTAGTACAATCACCCAGTACGATGGCTATTATAGAAGACAGTACTGAACCAGAAAAGCCGGATCTTCCTGCATCTTTATAAGACATATAAGCCCTAAAGGACTTACGCATGGCAACTGATATTTCCCAACAGCTTAAAGAATGGAAAGAAAAATACTATCAATCCATTACTGATCTCGAAAATCAGAAAACGTATGATGATCTATTGCAGCGAAGCTTAGGAAGGCTTGCCTTAGCCGCTCAAGGGCTTGATCCGGCATTAGATAGACAATTAAAATCTTTGCGTAGCGTATTACGGGGCAAGAGTGATCAGACTGAGATAGAAAATATCCTAGGACATATGGGTAAAGCTATCACTAAAATGGAAAGCAGTAAAACAACCGAGAGTCAGCTTTCAAAAGGCGAAATTTTAGCTGAATTGCTTCGCTCATTAGACCTACCTAAAGCGTATAAAAAAGAAGCTAAATCATTAAGCAAGCAACTAAAGTCTGCCAATGATCAAGATACAGCCAACCTGTTACCTGACCTATTATCCCTACTTAATGAAAGTTTAAACCCATCTGGTTCCGAGTCAGCCAAAAAATCTAAATTCAGCTTATTTGGCTTTGGCAAGCCAAAAGATAACGCTCCTCCTCTCGAGGATGAAGCATCTGAAACACTTCAAGCTGAAGATGAAATAAAAGACTCAGGCCAGCAAGTACATTTAGTCTTAATGAAATTGCTAGAGCATTTATCTCTGCCAACAGATTTAAGTAAAAAAGCGACTAAAATTCGCCACCGTATAGAATCAGGCATTGATGATGATGAACTGCACCAAGTCATTAGTGATATTGCTGATATTGTCAGTGCATTAGGTACTCAAGCCGTCGCAGAAAAACAAGAATATCAAGAGTTCTTAAAGACATTAACTACCCGTCTTAATGAACTTGAACAACATATTAGCCAAACCAGYGAAGAAGGWGCSAARTCTTTTCAGCAACGTAAAGATATAGGKAAAACRGTYGARGATGAAGTCACYGGCTTACGYACTCATGTAGAAAATGCTGATGAYCTAGARCAGCTAAAATCATCTGTCAGTGGCCGCTTAGATTTACTTGCCGAGCATTTTGACARTTATCAAAAATCAGATTCMGAACATTWYGAAMARTCRCARAAACAGATTCARMTSCTSAATGCWCGCTTRCAMGAYATGGAAAAAGAAAGTGAAGAGTTACGYGAYTTAGCTGAAAAATCACGTCAACTTGCMCTAACCGATGCRCTAACMGGAATTTGGAATCGYCAGGCCTTAGATGAAGTRCTAGMAAAWGAATATACCCGCTGGCAGCGTTATCAAAAACCRCTTAGCTTRATTATTTGGGATATTGATTTCTTCAAACGAGTCAATGATGAATACGGTCATGCGGCAGGTGATAAAGTATTAAAAACTATCGCCCGTATCTTTAAACAAGCCACCAGAGATGCCGATTTTATTTCTCGCTTTGGTGGTGAGGAGTTTGTAGGACTATTTCCTGAGACTCGCTTAGAAGATGCCTTATTATTGGCCAATAAAGTCCGCGATAAGATCGCTACTTCAAAATTCCATTACGAAAATAGGCCTGTGCCTATTACAGCCTCAGCAGGCCTGGCAAGCTTCCGGCCTAATGATACTATTGAAAGCGTATTTAAACGCGCTGATGCCGCCTTATACCGAGCCAAAGAATCAGGTCGAAACAAATGTATTTCTGACGGTTAAATTTAATACTGCGACATAAAAAAAGCCCCCATTAATATCACTATTAATGGGGGCTTTTTAGTATTAAAACGGTTTATTTATTCGATTCTTTCTGAATCAGGAAATCAACCGCTTTAAGTAATTCTTCTTGTCCACCCGCTAATGGCGCATCTGAAAAATATTGACCATTAACAATCATTGATGGCACGCCTGATACTCCAGAAGTTTGACTGATCACCAATGCTTTTTTAACTTTTGACTTAACCGTCATTGAGTTCATCATTTTTTTGAATGACACTGCATCAATACCCTGATCTGCAACAAACTCTAATAATTGTGCTTCAGTCTGTAATTTTCTCTTTTCAACATGAATTGCATTAAATAAAAGCGGGTGTAACTTTTCTAAATCACCTGTCGCCTCAGCAGCATAAAAAACACGAGCAAGCTGTAACCAGCTATCTCGAAAAATGGCTGGTACTAGTACAAATGATACATTTTCAGGTAATGTTTGTTTCCATTTTTCAACTTGAGGATCTAGACGAAAACAATGAGGACAGCTATATGAAAACAACTCCATCACTTCAACCTTACTATTATCAGTCACGGCTAAACGTGTTGCTGTATTTTTATAATGTACGCCGTCAATAAATGCTTCTGGCATCGCCACTGCATTAAATGATAATACCGATGCACTAAGTAGCAATGCAGATTGAATAAGCTGTTTCATGGTTGTGTCCTTGTAATAAAATTATAATTCGCCGTAGGAGTGTAAGCCCGATAAAAACATATTAACACCGAGGAAGGCAAACAATGTAACGAATAAGCCTATGACTGCCCACCATGCCATAGGTTCCCCATTCCAGCCTTTAGTCATTCGCATATGCAGCCATGCCGCATAATTAAGCCATACGATAAGAGCCCAGGTCTCTTTAGGATCCCAAGACCAATAGCCGCCCCATGCTTCAGCCGCCCATAAGGCTCCTAACACCGTGGCTACAGTGAAAAAAGCAAAGCCTAATGCAATGGCTTTATACATCAAGTCATCAATAATCGCTAAATCAGGTAATGCCGTTGCGAGTAATCCCTGTTGATTTGTTTTTTGCCGCCATGATTTTAATAAATACGCAAAGCCCATCATTGCAGCCATTGAAAAAGCACCATACCCGACGAAATTAGCCGGCACATGTATTTTCATCCAATAACTTTGTAAGGCTGGCACCAAAGGTTGAATTTCATGTGCTTGTTTACCAAAGGCATACCAAAGCTGAAACACCACTGCCGCACTAACAATTAACAGGACGAAACCACCTAAACTACGTGTTTGATAACGACGTTCGTAAAATAAATATAATAATGCGGTGATAATTGAAAATAAAATAAACACTTCATATAAATTACTGACAGGAATATGGCCGACATCAGCACTAATAAGGTAAGACTCACGCCAACGTACCATCAACCCAACTAAACCCATGGTGGTGGCTGACCATGTTAATACGCTAGCCACCTTTTCAGTGAAAGATGAGCGAAATAATAAACCGCCGAAATAGGTAAATGTCGCCATCACAAACAAAGCACTCATCCACATAATCGCGGATTGGCTTGCGAGGATGAAATTTAACAAAAAGTCAGTCGAGGCTAAAGATAAATCATCGCCATACCGAGAAATCGCCCAAAAACTTAATAATCCAGTGACGATTATATGTAAACGAAATCCAGACCAGTTTTGCCCTAAGGCGATTAAACCTAGAGCGACAAAAATAGTAATCGCTATTTCATAACTATCTAATACATCAAAATAACGCTGTATTAATATAGCAGCAAAGCAAGCGACAAGTGCTCGCCACAACCACTGCATCAATGCAGAGTCGGGTTTATTATTTATCATTCCGGTTTGATTTATCATTATTTATCTCTACTCTCGCGGCATAGTGCGTACTAATCCACTACTTACTATGCCTTTGTCCGATTGTTAACTTTAATTGTTGAAACATGGTCTCAAAAAATTGTTCAAACTCTCGTGGGTCACGATTACTCATCCCCGCCAAGATTAACTCTACCGTGTCGCCTTTTTTACTAAAGCACAACCATAGTCTACGCTGTGGTACATAAAACAATAGAAATACACCTATAATTAATAAGGCGCAACCAAAATAAACCGTCGACTTGCCGGGTGACTGAGCAATTTGCAGCCCACTCGCTTGTATATGATTATAGTTGCTTAATGATAAATAGACCGGGGCACCATAGCGAGAAAAACTACCTATCGCATCAACGGCATCTTGTAAAAATAACAGCTGTTCATCACTAACTGTACTCGTATCCACACCTTCCAGACTATTAAAGTAGAGTCTTGCCAGCATTTGTCTCAACATACCTAAATAAGCAGGCCCTAAAGCCTCTTTCTCAGCTTCAGGCAATGTTGTTTCAATAAATTGTGTCACTACGGTAAAGCCCCCCTCAGTGAACATCTTTATCAGCATGACTAATGTGTCTTGCAATACCTGCTCTAGTTTTTCATTTCGCCCATCCGCTACCGTCGACAATGTTTCTAACATCATTGTCCGTGCTACAGCATTGACTTGTTCGCTATCTCTAAGCGTGGCTAAAAAGGCATTAAACTCGCTTAAGTCACCTTCTTCCCCTATCGGCAGGTATAAATAACCAAACTCTTCTGCTGGACTTGAGCGAACACCACTTAAATAAAATTCTCGGCCTTTTCGCGGCACCGGCAGCATGTAATTTATATATTCACTCGCCTCACCTGTTTCTGAACGTAATTTATATCCAAAACTTGGGCCAAAATCACGCAAATTATTAGGGTCGTCCTCTGTCGGATCGGGATTAATATTAAACGGCCGGAACGATGTTATTTCTAACTGTAAACTACTTTTACCCCACTGCATTTTACGCCGTTCAAACACATCAATACTAACATCAACCTCTGCACTTTCTGTTTGATATGATAGTGGCCACACCTGTAACTCTAACCCTGTACCACCATCACTAAAGCTAGCCTGATAAATCGCATAACCTTTATAAATAAGTGGATGATTAACCGATATGGTCGTTTCTAATGGCTGCGCTAAGTCATCATCATAGACCACTAAATCAGATTCAAATGATTTAGGCTGTCCAGTAGGATAATGCTCAATGCGGAAATCTTTTACTTCAACTCGAAAAGGTAGTTTTTGCACTAAGTAACCATCTCGCACGGCAATAAAAACATGATCGGATGAACGCCCTTCAGGAATATGAATACTACCTCGAAAGGCCTGTTTACCTACCGCTAATCGGCTAATATCTGGGACATCTGCGGTAGCTAAGTTTCGGGTTTCAATTTTTATTTTACCCTGCCACTCGGCTAATTTTAGGTAAAGGTTACTATCGAATAATCCACCAATACAAATCACAATAATAGCCAAATGAGTAAAGATATAACCCAAGCGGTTCATTCCGCCGCGCATTGACGAAATAATAACCTGATTGTCTTTTTCTTTTCGTCTAACTCTAAAGCCCTGTTTTTTTAACTCCGTTTCAGCGTCATCCAGACTATTCTCGATAGAGTTATTAACCGTCCATTGTTTACTATGCTGCATTGCTCGTAGTGATTTCTCTTGGATTTGGCTGCGAAAACTCAGCATATCCTGCAACATTCTAGGTGTATTTCTAGTCACACAGATCGAGGTTGATATAACTAATAACACTAAAATAGCTAAAAACCATAAGGAGCTATATACATCATACAATCCAGCCTGCTCGAATAGCTCAAACCAAAAAGGGCCGAACTTAATCATATAGTCGGTATAAGGTTGGTTTTGTTGTAGAACGGTGCCAATAACGGAGGCGACCGCTAACACTAGCAATAAAGTAATCGCTAAATCCATTGTTCCCAGGAACAAAAATAGTCGCCGGCCGAACGTTTGATTTGAGCGAGAGGAAGTACTTTTTTCAGACATTTTCAGTTAACCATACTTGGTAAAGTTCAAGATTTTCAAATAAAAAGGCCATGTGATTAATAGTTATAATCACACAGCCTTCTTTACTAGATTTAATACGTTAAAAAAGCACAATACAAAAAGAATATTTTCATTGTAGCTCTCCGTCATCCAATAAAATAAAACTGTGAATATGCTACTCTTATTAGTGTATTTTTGCACCCTGAGTTATTCCCTATGTCCCATATTTATCGCCAAGCTCACTACACTGTTAGTGCCACCCAATTATCGGAACTACCTAACGACATTGATATTGAAGTCGCCTTTGCAGGCAGATCAAATGCTGGTAAATCCAGCGCTATCAATACCATTACAGATCAAAAAGCTTTAGCCAGAACAAGTAAAACCCCTGGCCGAACACAAATGATTAACTTTTTTGCCCTTGATGATCATCGTGCATTAGTCGATTTACCTGGTTATGGTTATGCAAAAGTACCCGAACAGGTCAAAATCCGCTGGCAGCAAACACTAGGCAAGTACCTTGAAACCCGCAAAACATTGCGCGGTTTAATGTTAATGATGGACTCTCGCCACCCGCTAAAAGAATTTGATCTGCAAATGATCACATGGGCAAATAATGTTGAATTACCCGTGCATATCTTGTTAACCAAATCAGATAAGCTTAAAAATGGTCCCGCAAATTCTAGTTTGCATCATGTAATCTCGACATTAGAAAGCAAAAACTTACTGGCTACCGTGCAACTATTTTCATCACTGAAAAAAACAGGCCGAGAAGAAGCTATAAAACAACTAGATCTCTGGTTTTTAGATGATAAAAATCAAGAAGATGAGCTGGATAGTGAACAGGAAAATAGCGACGAATAAACTTGCTTCCTTGCTAAATTAAAGACAAGATTCTCTGCGAAGCATTCATTTTAAGGATTAGCTGATGACCAGCAAAGTTCACAAAAACCGGCGCCGTTTTTTACAACAAGCGGCTTTAGGGAGTGTTTTAGCAACAGGGGCAATGAGCCTGCCTATCGTCAGCCGCTCTGAATCGAGTGAGTTTCCTGATAGCTTACCCGAGTGGATGCGTGAGCCCGGCGGTGACTTTAGTAATTATGGCCAACCTTCTACCCACGAACAGCAAGTCATTCGTTGGATTTCAGCCAATCCTGATGCCCCAGGAAATGGCGTGTCATGGACACCTTTACACGATCTGCAAGGCACTATCACACCTAACGGATTGCATTATGAACGCCATCATAACGGCGTGCCAAAAATTGATCCTAACAAACACATTCTGCTGATTGATGGCTTAGTCGAACAGCCTCTGCAGTTCTCCGTCGAAAGCTTAATGCGTTATCCGATGGAGTCCCGTATTTGCTTTATTGAATGTGGAGGTAATAGTAATAGTGGCTGGCGTAGCACTCCCATTCAAGCTAAAGCAGGTTATGCCCACGGCTTAGTGTCTAATACCGAGTGGACTGGCGTTCCGGTTAAATTATTACTCGAAGAAGCTGGCATTAAAAAACAGGCACTTTGGGTGATTGCCGAAGGAGCTGATGCTGCGGGGCTTAATATCAGCATTCCTCTCGAAAAATTATTAGATGATGCCTTACTGGCCTTATACCAAAATGGTGAACGCATTCGACCTGAAAATGGTTATCCGATGCGTTTAGTACTGCCCGGATGGGAAGGTGTGCTCAATGTAAAATGGCTCAGACAGTTACGCTTGGTTGAAGAGCCTATTATGTCTCGTGATGAAACAGCTCAATATACTGAGTTACAAACAGATGGTAGCGCTCGCCAGTTCACCTTTATCAATGAAGCTAAATCACTAATCACTTCACCTTCATTAGGCATGATGCTGCCTGATAGTCCCGGCATTTACCAAATATCAGGTTTAGCCTGGTCTGGACGAGGAAAAATTAGTCGGGTTGAAATATCTACTGATGGCGGTGAATCATGGACAGATGCAGAATTACATGGCCCCATCCTTGATAAAGCGTTTACTCGCTTCAGCCTTGCTTGGCATTGGCAAGGTGAATATGCCGTATTACAAAGCCGTGCTACCGATGAAACCGGTTACGTTCAACCCACACGTGAAGCATTAGTCAGTCAGCGTGGTCGATATGGCTTTTTTCATTACAATGCCATTGTCAGTTGGGAAATAACCGAAGAAGGTGATATTAATCATGTCTATGGCTTATAAACTACTGTTATTGATACTGCTTTTTTCTTCCTATGCCATGGCTAATCCTGTGTACCAAAAGCTAGGTATTCCAGCTGATGAGATCAGCCAACAAGCACAGTGGAATATTAGCATTCCACCTTCTGGCAAAGGCTTACCACAAGGCCAAGGTTCCGCTCAGAAAGGAGCAGAGATCTTTGCCATGCAATGCGCAGCCTGTCATGGCCCACAAGCTATAGGCGGCAGTGCCGAACCTCTAATGGGCGAAGTCGGTTCGCTCGGCGGCGAATACCCTGAAAAGACAGTCGCCAGTTACTGGCCTTATGCCACTACCCTGTTTGACTATATTCGGCGTGCAATGCCTATCAATGCGCCCTTCTCATTAACCGCAGATGAAGTCTATTCTTTAAGCGCCTACCTTCTTAGCCAAGATGGTATAATCCCAGCCAATTCAACACTTAACCAAGACTCTTTACCCAAGGTAATAATGCCCAATCGTGATGGCTTTATACCTGTCTACCCTATCCCATAATTTATTTTTAAGGACCCTCGAAATGAGCTCCCGCTATGCATGCACGGTAACTCCTAGTTCTGATTTATATGACGCACCTAAATTAGGCTTAGATAAAAATTCATTACAAGTAGATTTTAAACATTATTACGGAAACCATTTAGCACAAGATAAAGGTTGTGCCTCTGGCCATTACCTATACACATCTATCGCCCTCACCCTGCGTGACCGTTTATTTGAACGGATGAAACAAACCAAACTAGCCTACGAAGAAAGTAATTGTAAACAAGCTTATTACCTATCGATGGAATTCTTGATGGGTCGAGCAATGGGTAATGCAGCCTTAAATTTAGGCCTAGAAGAAACAGTCACTCAAGCCCTGCATGACTTAGGTTTAAACTTTGAAGAACTAACCGAATTAGAACATGATGCTGGTCTTGGTAACGGCGGTTTAGGCCGACTTGCAGCCTGTTTTATTGATAGCTGCGCCACCTTACAGTTACCGGTTACCGGTTACGGGCTACGTTATGAATACGGCATGTTCCAACAAAGTATCGAAAATGGCAGTCAAGTAGAAATGCCTGACCATTGGATGCGTGATGGTAACCCCTGGGAATTAGAGCGACCTGAGTTTACTCGTCATATCAAATTTGGCGGCCATACTGAATTCCGTAAGGATAGCCAAGGAAAAGTGAATGTTCATTGGGTTAACTCCAATGATGTCTTAGCCATTCCTTATGATCTCCCTATTCCGGGTTATCAAAATGGAACGGTTAACAAATTACGCCTATGGAAATCTGCCGCTACAGATGAATTCAACCTAGAAGATTTTAATGCTGGTTCTTATACCGAAGCGGTTGCCAGTAAGAATGAAGCTGAAAATATCAGCATGGTGTTATACCCCAATGATAGTAGCGAAAATGGTAAAGAACTACGCCTTCGCCAACAATATTTCCTTGCCTCTGCTAGCTTGCAAGATATTCTTGCTCATTGGACCTCAAAAAACTCAAACTTTGACCAATTTGCAGAGAAAAACTGTTTTCAATTAAATGATACTCACCCAACGGTTGCCGTGGCCGAGTTAATGCGTTTATTAATGGATGAGCATGGCCTTGAATGGGCTTCAGCGTGGAAAATAACCACCAGCACCATGGCTTACACTAACCATACCTTGTTACCAGAAGCACTAGAACGCTGGTCGGTTAATATGTTTGGTCGCCTGTTACCGCGTGTATTGGAAATTGTGTATGAAATAAATGCTCGCTTCTTAAATGAAGTATCACAACGCTGGCCTGGTGATAAAGCGCGTATTGCGAGCATGTCGATTATTGAAGAAGGTCATCAACAACATATACGTATGGCGCACTTGGCCATTGTCGGTAGTTACTCAATCAACGGCGTAGCGGCATTGCACTCTGAGCTATTACAAAAAGGTTTGTTTAACGACTTTTATCAACTTTGGCCTGAAAAATTCAACAATAAAACCAATGGTGTTACCCAACGTCGCTGGATGGCATGGTGTAACCCTGAGTTGAAATCACTGTTGTCTGATACCATTGGTGATAAATGGATTACTGATCTAGGTGAATTAAGTAAATTACACTCTTACGCTCAAAACCCATTATTCCAACAACAATGGCGTCAGGTTAAAAAGGCGAATAAACAACGTCTTGCTGACTTAGTTAAACAAAGCTGTGGCATTGATTTTAATACC
>NVVP01000024.1 GCA_002402245.1 Gammaproteobacteria bacterium
CAATAAAAAAGCCCCAGTAGATAAATCTACTGGGGCTTTGGTATTCTTGGAGCCGGAGATAAGACTTGAACTTACGACCCTCTGATTACAAATCAGATGCTCTACCAACTGAGCTACACCGGCTACGAAAGAGGAGAATTATACGTTTGCTTAGACGTATTGGCAAGTGGCAAATGATGTTTTTTTAAATTGATTGGTTAAATTTTTATATATTATTGATTGTACGGTGTTTTTAATTGAGGTGATTACTTAATTAATTTCAGCATCAGATCGAAGTAGCCGCCAGATTAGCCTATTTATGACTAATAAATACTATATGTAAGTGGACTCGGTCGTTATATCGATAAAATTTAGGGCGCAAATGATCATTTTTAAGGTATGAGTCAATGTCGACTACTTAAATAGTCTATTTTAAATAACCTATTGCTTTATGACCATTTGATTAAATTAAGGTGATTTATTAGCTATTGTCTAGTAAATGTATGCGTTTGGTTGATTACTGATTTTGTCGTATTTAATACTTAATCAGCAAGGTGATGGCCATGTGACTTACATCATTGACAGAAAGGACGTTAAGGACTAAATATTGTATTTATATACTTAAATTAAATAGGGTTATTAACCATGAATGATGTGTTGCTTGATTCACATTTACCTCGGCTTGATAGTGATGAGCTGACTAAATTAAATCAATACTGGCGAGCAGCTAATTATCTGTCTGTTGGACAAATATATTTGCTGGATAACCCTTTATTAGAGGTGCCTTTAAAGCAAGAGCATATTAAGCCTAGATTACTGGGCCATTGGGGGACGACGCCGGGTTTAAACTTTATTTATGTCCATATGAATCGGGTGATTAACAAATATGACCTTAATGCGTTTTATGTTGCAGGACCGGGACATGGTGGCCCGGGTATTGTGGCTAATGTGTATTTAGAAGGTACATATAGCGAGTATTACCCTGATATTTCACAAGATAARCGTGGCCTACAACGTTTATTTAARCAGTTTTCTTTCCCCGGTGGGATTCCTAGYCATGTTGCCCCTGAAACGCCGGGYTCATTGCATGAAGGTGGCGAGTTGGGGTATTCCATTTCACATGCTTAYGGYGCTATTTTAGATAATCCTGATTTGATTGCGTGTTGTGTGGTGGGSGATGGTGAGGCCGARACTGGCCCRCTGGCWGCMTCATGGCATTCTAATAARTTTATCAATCCCGTTGGTGATGGTKCTGTAYTGCCGATATTRCATTTAAACGGTTATAAAATTGCYAACCCGACYTTGTTATCGCGTATYCCTCATGATGARTTAACYAAGCTRTTTGARGGCTATGGTTATAAGGTTTATTTCGTTGAAGGCAGTGAGCCWGAAGSKATGCAYCACAAAATGTCAGCSATMATGGAYKTRTGTATTGAAGAYATWAAACAAATACAGCATGCGGCRAGAGAASAAGGYGARCAACARCGCCCTCAATGGCCRATGATTATTTTACGWAGCCCTAAAGGGTGGACKGGGCCGAAAGARGTSGATGGYAAGCAGACRGAAGGTTCGTGGCGTTCRCATCAAGTGCCTTTATCGGGYATGAAAGATAATGATGAGCACATAGCCATATTGGAACAATGGTTAAAAAGCTATCGTCCTGAAGAGTTRTTTGATGATAATGGCTGTYTGTTGCCTGAAATTGCCAGCCTTGCCCCTAAAGGAGTRMAACGTATGGGCTCTAATCCTCATACCAATGGTGGCAAGTTATTAAWGAACCTGAAAATGCCTGACTACCGTGATTATATGATTGATGTRTCTTCACCKGGGCAGGTKTTTTCAGAAGCTACGCGGGTATTAGGCGAGTTRATTCGAGATGTATTTAAGCTMAATGAAAAAGAGAAAAACTTTCGYCTTTTTGGCCCTGATGAGACRGCMTCMAAYCGWTTRTCTGCCGTGTTTGAACAGACRGATCGYATSTGGCTTGATCARCTAAGTGATACGGATGATAGTTTAGCCAATGATGGTCGGGTGATGGAGGTGTTGAGTGAGCATCTATGCCAAGGTTGGTTAGAAGGCTATTTGTTAACTGGTCGACATGGTTTATTTTCATGTTATGAGGCATTTATCCATATTATTGACTCAATGCTTAATCAGCATGCCAAGTGGCTTAAAACTACCAGTATGGATATTCCTTGGCGGCGGCCGATTGCATCGTTGAATTACTTATTAACCTCGCATGTATGGCGACAAGATCACAATGGCTTTTCACATCAAGATCCGGGTTTTATCGATCATGTGATGAATAAAAAAGGCGAGATTGTTCAGGTTTATTTACCCCCAGATACCAATACATTATTGGTGGTGGCTGATAAATGTTTAAAAAGTAGAAATAAGATTAATGTGATTGTGGCCGGCAAACAGCCTGCATTGCAGTGGTTGGATACGGAACAAGCGATACAACATTGTGAAGCAGGTATAGGCATTTGGGAATGGGCGAGTAATGATAAAGGTCATCAGCCTGATGTCATCATGGCTTGCGTCGGTGATGTGCCGACATTAGAAACGATTGCCGCGGTGCAACTATTAAGAGAATATGCACCGACATTACGTATCCGGGTGATTAATATTGTTGATTTAATGACCTTGCAGCCAGAGTCAGAGCACCCTCATGGATTATCGGACAAGGATTTTAATTCTTTATTCCCTGAAAATACGCCGGTTATCTTTGCTTTTCATGGTTACCCTTGGCTGATTCATCGGCTGACTTATCGCCGTGATAATCATCAACACCTGCATGTTCGAGGCTATAAAGAAGAAGGTACCACCACCACACCGTTTGATATGGTGGTGCTTAATGATCTAGATCGCTTTCATTTAGTGCAAGATGTGGTTGATCGAGTTGATAAACTAAATGAAAGTGGCGCATACATCAAACAAGCGATGCGAGATAAATTAGTTGAGCACCGAAATTATATTACCCAATATGGTGATGATATGCCTGAAATACGTCATTGGCGTTGGTTAGGAGATAATCAAATAAATGAATAACATTAGTCAGGGTATAACTCGATGATTTTGGTTTTCAACGTCGGTTCATCCAGCGTTAAATTTTCTTTATATAACCGTACTAGTGATTCGGTTAACTGCCTATTTCAGGCCAATATTGATTTAAACCATAAACAGGCAAGCTTAACCGACTTTAATCAATCAAGTGAATGTGGGCTTATTGATTGCAGTCCCTTGAGTATTGTTAAATTTAGTATTGATCAAATTGGCCGATATTTTCCCAATGCCAATATTGAAATGGTAGGTCACCGCGTTGTTTATGGTGGCGACTGTGTGGGTACGATGGCCATAACGAGAGATCTATTAATTCACCTTGATAGTTTCTCTTTATTAGCCCCGTTACATCAGCCACAAAGTTTAACGTTTATCAAAGCGGTGCAGTCACTTTACCCTGCAATGAAGCAATATGCCTGCTTTGATACCTCATTTCATCAAACAATGCCGAAGGAAGAAACCGTCATTGCACTGCCTAAATCATTGCAATCGAAGGAAGTACAGCGTTATGGTTTTCATGGTTTGTCGTATCAATATATTGCCACAGAACTAGCCCGTTTAAACCCTAATGCTATTAACGAACGCATTGTTATTGCTCATATCGGTAGTGGCGTTAGCCTGTGTGGTTTAACACAACTGCAGAGTAGGGCTGCTACCATGGGCTTTAGTCCTTTAGAAGGCATCCCAATGGCCAGTCGTAGTGGCAATATCGACCCAGCCTTGGTACTTTATTTATCAGACAAATATCAGATAAGTAATAAAGACCTAGAACTAAAGCTGAATGAAGAAGCCGGCTTAAAAGGCTTATCAGGCCATCAAGGCGATATACAATCCTTATTAATGGACTCATCTGAACAAAGTGACTTTGCAATTACCTTCTTTGTTTATCAAATTGTAAAACAGTTAGGCTCAATAGTGGCCGCTATTGGTGGGATTGATTGTTTAGTCTTTACCGCTGGAGTAGGCGAGCACTCAGCCGAAATACGAAAACAAATATGCCAGAGATTAAACTGGCTCGGCATTGAAATTGATGAAAAGGCTAATCTACAAAATAAACAGATCATTAGCTCATCATCAAGTCAGGTATCCGTGAAGGTTATCCCTACTGATGAAACCGCCATGATTGCGAAAAATATCTACTTTAAAGACGAGGCCTAATATTTATAATGATGCTGAAGCTTTAATCTAGCTTGCCGAAGGTCGTATTGAGTTCTATAGTTATCTTTTTATTTTTACACCTTTAACTTTAAAGGAAGTAAACCATTGGAAAATAACGTTTATGCTGCACCAGAATCTGATATTGGCAAGAATCCTCAAGCAGGGGAAGTAACAAAAATCTATTCGCCCATTCAAGTTGCCTGCGGTGCATTCGTTGGCGGCCCAGCAGGAGTGATGTATTTCCTTCAGGCCAATTTTAATATACTTGAACAATACGGCATGAAACAAAAAACAATTGTTTGGGGATTGCTCTACCTAGTGTTACTAACGGTTTCAACTCCCTTCTTGCCTGAAAATATACCTAATTTACCGTTCACAATTGCCTATGTGATTACTGCTCGCTTAGTGGCAGAAAAATATCAGATGAAAAAGGTCGATATTATAGAGTCGGACCACTATGAATTTTATTCAAACTGGCGAGTTTTTGGTCTTGGTCTACTTTGCTTACTGGTCTCTTTCGTAGCCATTCTAGTGCCATTACTTGTATTAGATGCCACTGGAATAGTGACTATGTAGCTAATATATTTGATAGGCATCAATAAGCTTGCACTCATTGATGCCTATCAAACGCCTTGAATTAAGGGCAGGTATAACCACCATCAATCACAAGATCTGAACCAGTCATAAATGATGATTCATCTGATGCTAAGAAGATGGCACCATAAGCAATTTCATGTGGCTTACCAAAACGCTGCATAGGCACCATTGAAACTAAAGGCTGCCACTCTTCTTTAGGCACGCTGCTTTCAAATAAATTAGTATCAAACATACCGGGACAAATAGCATTAACACGGATATTGTCGCCCACAAATTCCATCGCGGCTGATTTAGTCATTAAGCGAACAGCCCCTTTAGTACCTTGGTAGGCTGTTGATGAACCTGCACCCGCAATACCGTAGATTGAAGCAAAGTTAATAATTGAACCACCGCCAACACGTTTCATAGCAGGAATAGCGGTTTTCATTCCTAACAATATACCTAATTGGTTGATGTTAACGATTTGGTGAAATTTCTCGATAGTATGATCCAGTAAGCCTGCGTGATAATAAATACCAGCATTATTTGATAATACATCTAAGCGACCAAAGTGTTTCTCGGTTTCGTTAACCGCATTAATCCAGTCTTGATCTTGAGTCACATCAAGTGGTAAAGCAATCGCCTCACCGCCATTTTGATTAATTTCATCAACCAAAGATAAGGTGTTTTTCCACAAACCATCTTCAGCTTGATCAGGGGCAATAATAGGATCTTGCTTCAAGTTAGTGGCTACAATCTTAGCGCCTTCTTTTGCCATTAATCGTGCTTGCTCACTACCTAAGCCACCACCTGCACCCGTAATAATAATTACTTTATTTTCTAAACGACCAGCCATGTCTAACTCCTAAGTTAAGTTCAAGATTATTTAATGGAATTAATCATAGGAATAGACACAATACTTAACAAGAAGGCACCTGATAGTGGCCTAGTTACTCAAAAGTAACTTAAGTATGAACTATGTGATTAGCGGGAGGAGGGGATAGGATCTTATATAATGTTAGTTTAGATAAAGTGTAGTTGATGCGCTTTTTTTAGATGAGATTTCCACCATAAAAAGACGACGTCTCTCAATGCGTGGTTCAGAGCGTAGCGTGCATAAATATCACATTCACAAACGTATTAAGTTGTATCTCTACTCATTCTRTTTGAGAAGTAGAACAAGAATATCCCAGCGAGTAAGCATAATATGGCTAAAAAAGATAGCTAATGATCGCCTGTTGTAGCCAAACAACCGTGCCATCAAAGTATTTACCTTCGGCATTATAGGGAAGGTAATATCTATTATAAGCAGTGATGCTAAATGATAGTGAACCAAGTAACGACAAAGTAGCCACTACTTTCATTGCAATAGCTGAAATATTATATTTTTCCATTCTATTTATTTCAAAGTACCAAATACAGGTTTTATCCACTCGCTTACCATATGAGTATTAACCCCAATAAGATCTTCGACCTCAATAAGACTTCTCTGACATCTAATTTGGAGAAGTACATTTCTGCTATCAGCCACAACTTCACCTCTAATCATGTCTCACGATAAGTCTCTATATAGTATGCGACCYCGACTGTCAGAACCCAACGTTTAAGCTGAGGGGCTTTGAAGAAAAAAATCACGGCTTCGAAAGTCCCTCTCTAGCTGTTTATTAGACATTTTGGAACGTAATTTTGTAGTTAAGTGGTGAAAGTATAGACATAAATAAACCCTTGTTTCTTATCGAGATAAATCCAACCATTGTAACTATTAAAATAACTTTTGGTTTCGTAAAGCATGGTATTAGAAAAACTAGATTCCTTAAGCCACCAGCTTTGGCTTGATTTCGGTTCGGAATAACGTGTCGAGTTATTGTAAGGTCTATTAAGACCTTTGCACCAATGCTTAATGACATTTGGTTTGACTTCGATTCGTAGATAAAACTTAAAATCTGTTGGGCCTAAATCCCCGCCTTGGCCCTGAACTTCTTCAATGTAATTTACGCTAATAATCTCAGATGGTAAATTGATGTTTCTTTCTATAAGACGTTTTATTACCTGTAATTTTTCTTCGGGTGTTCTGGGTAAGTCATTTGTAGACTCGCTACAACCGTAAAAAAGGATTGATACTAAAAGTAATAGGAGTTTTATATTCATTGTTTATTATTTCATCTAACGCCCTGTTAACAGGCGAAGAATAGTTGGTTAAAAGGGCGACGAAGGAGAAAAAGCCAACTGTTTTTTGTCCCTGTTGAATTGCTTGTTATGTGCCACTACGCTACCATGTACAAATTAACGTACATGAACACTTTGGAGATTAACATGGATGCAATAAGTTATACCTCAGCTAGAGCCAACTTAGCAAGTACTATGGCGCATGTTTGTAACGACCACGCCCCAATTATTATTACCCGTAAAAGTGAAGATCCTGTTGTTATGATGTCTTTGGAAGACTACAACGCAATGCAGGAAACTACATATTTACTCAGATCCCCAGCAAATGCTAGAGTTCTTTTAGAGTCTATTGCTGAACTTGAATCTGGCAATGGAACTGAAAGAGAGCTCCTTGAATGAAACTAACTTTCTCAACTAAAGCTTGGGAACAATACCTTTACTGGCAAACAACAGACAAAAAAATATTAAAACGTATTAATTTTCTCATTAAAGATATTCAGAGAACTCCCAATGAAGGTATTGGCAAACCAGAACCTCTTAAACATGGATTATCAGGATATTGGTCTCGTCGTATAAATGATGAACATAGAATTGTTTATAAGCGACAAGACGACTCTATTTTAATTGCTCAACTCCGATATCATTACGGCACATAACGCCAACATATGGGGCGGCTGTAACAGAGCGAGGAACGAGTGGTGTGTAAGCCGTCCCAGCAACCGCAGGTTGCGAACATGATGTTTTTGTTAAGTGTTTCCATGATGAGAGATACTTTTATACAATGTGCTAAAGCCCTCAATATCATTACTAAACTCCCAGCTTTTAATATATCTGTCTCCAGTGTTGATTGTAAATTTTGTAAGAATACCATTTTTAGTATGCTCTTTTGCGATCGTCATTTCCCCCCATGGAATGAAAAATGGGGTATCAGCACTATAAACAGAAATGGAAATACCCGATTCTAATTCCTTTATAACCATAGCGTCCCTGTATTTCTTAAGTTGCGTTCTCCCATATAAAAAATAGTCGCAGCCAATAAATGAAAGAAAAGTAGATGGCAAGATGGAAAAGTACCATTCCAATCCAACGACAAAGAACGCTAAAAAAGATAACGAAAGCGCAAAGCAGATCAAGCCTTTCGATTTCATCTGTCCCTGAGCGGTTCGCAAAGATTCTTCGGTAAAGCGATATTCCATAGTTCTACACTTAACGCTCTGTTAACAGGCAAAAAACAGTTGGTTAAAATTATCGACGAAGGAGAAAAATCAACCGTTTTTGTCCTTGTTTAACAGCTTATTATATTTTTATTTCACTGATTTCTTTTTCAATACCTCTAACTATTAATAAAAAAATTTTATTATGTATTGCAAAGAAATTTGTCCAATTTTCCTCACTCCACTTTTCTCGCAAAGTCAGATGTTTACCATGAGCAAGAATATTCCTAAGGACATGTTCGTTATAGTCTCTACCAAGATCTTTCCCGATAGCTGAAATCATTTTGTTAACATCCTTTTTCTCCTCACGCTCACAAACTTCATTAAGCAGAGACTTAAGGGATTTTCTAATATCTGTCTTAGTTTTATCGTCACCAGCCCAATGATGCTCCAAGAAAGACCACAATGCTAGCTCACTAACAAAGAGTGGTGAACGGCGAATATCACGTAAATAATCGAATATTGATTTATAGTAATTGGCTTTATCCGTGTCTAAAGCAACAATATCGCGGCATAAATGAAAAAGTTTTTCTAGCTCTATTTTGTTTATATTGTTTAGATTGTATATATTATTTACTGTTTTACAATCTCCTTGTTGCATATTCGGTGGCTGCTTTGTAACACATTCGCCAGTTTCTTGATTGAATATTAATAATCCTGGATTAGATATTTTAACGTCATATAGAGCCTCCGCGAGAACACAAAGAATCCTGCTAAAATAGTGTGCATTTTCTTGAGTTTCAAATTTATCGGTCGCAAAAAACCATAATGAATGATCGTATAAACCGATACTACGATGACACATATCATAGAAAATAGCGCCCTCTGAACCCAACTCTGTATCGCCAGAAACTAAAGTCTCTGCATTATAAATATTAAAACCATTACAGGATAAATTGGATATCTTCGAATTTACAGGAGTAATTAACCAAAAGTATTTAAAGAACCTCTGCACCTTAACTCTCCGAAAATATAACTAGTTATTAACGGGAATAAATTTTCCCTGTAATTCTTATACATATAAGGACTATAACGCCTAGTAAGTCGATAATCAAGGTGAAACCATGCGTTGAAAGCAGCTATATTTTAAGTACTATTTCGGTGAGGAGTAGTTGGCTTTATCTATACATGGAAAAGTTAAAATAGAGTTACTATTTCCTACTACTTAATAAAGATCACTTCGCTTGACTGGTTTAATGGCCTGAATGATATTCTTCTTTAAAATAACATCAGTGCCAATACGTAGTATCAAGGCGGGAAGGGCTATTGAGGCGTGAATTAGCATCGAGATAGCGGCATATACACCGAACTCAAAGGTTCTAATAACACTGGGCCGCTTATTCGCTTTTACTTCAACAACATCATTCTTTATTTCAGCAATGCTTGACCATTTTTCATCATCAATCGCTTGTCGTGTTTTAGAGGGGTATAAGTTGTTGCTTTGGCAGCCTCGGCCAAAAGCTATCCACATACGTTTTGGTTCTAATACTAAGCCGGTCGATAGGGCGATGAGGTTCATTGTGCCTAACAAGGGGCTGCTTAAGAAAGAACCGGTGCCGAGTTCCCATGCACTGACTTCACCTTCGCCAATACGGCCGACACTATAGCCGGTGATTAAGTGGTGAATATCATGATATTTAAGGTAGGTGTGCCTAGCGTCGATATTGGGCAGTGGTACAAGTAGGCAGCCGGTATACACGGGTACGGTGCAGGGTCTTTTGCCTAGTTCTTTGCCAAAGCCAACACGGGCATAAAATTGCTCTAATTCTTGTTCAATAGACATAGTTATATTGAGTATTGAACAAGTTTAGAGGCTGGCATTTTATTGTTTAATCTTCTTCGCTTTTATCTTCGATTACATCCGCGGCGTCTTCATCTTCATCGATATATTCATCATCAGGGCGTTGTTGTAGTTGCACGCCGTGAAGGAAGTTACGTAAGATTTGGTCTTTGCAAACACGGAAGTGTTTATGGTCTGGACGACGGAAAAAAGCACTTAGCTCGTGACGACTAATACGTAAGTCAGCTAGCATTAGAAGGGCTAAAATATCATCATCTTTTAGGTTTAAGGCGATCTTTAACTTTCTAAAGATAATGTTATTGTTAATTTTCTTTTCTGGCTTAGGTTGTTCACCTTCGCGTTTGCCACGGTTAACATTAATTAAGCCGTTAAGAAAGGTAGCCAGTTGCACGTCACTACAGTTTTTATAGTCTTCATCAGTTTCTTTTTTTAGGAAGCTGCTGATTTGTTCACGACTAACGGTAGACTCTGCTTCTGCAAAGATCTTAATCATTTTATTGTCGTTAAAGTCGAAGGCATAGCGAAGTCGACGAAGGATGTCATTATTAGTCACAAAAAATTCCTGATTACAGTGGCCAGAGTGCGATTCCGAGAATAAGGAACCGAATAAATAAGAGTGCACATAATAGTGTGCTTAAAGCATAGAGTGAGCGTAGGCCAAATTGGGCTATATTTTTGATGCCGATATAGACCGCGATAGCAGTAATAAATACACAAAACTCACTGAGTACTAATGAGGTGAGTAGGGGTAATACTGTTATTCCATCAGAATTTGGCTGACTTCCTTGCAGGACGAGTAGCAAAAAGACAGAGCTTAATCCGAGTGCAATATAAGGGAAGTGGAGTGTTTTCATGGTGCCTTAGTCAGTTACGGCATCTTCAGCGGCAGCAGCGACTTCTTCAACTGGTGCTGGACCTGCACTTTCTGCTACATTTAGCATGGTATTTAATACTAAAGTGACGACACCAAATAGAACGATAAAAACAATAATGCTACCGATAAGAAATTTGCCTGATTTTTGAACATCCATAATTACACCCGAGCTTATGAAATAATAAAGACGCTGATTATACGGGGATAATAGCTATTGATGAAATTGTTCGCTAGTTTAAGCCGCTTAATACTAACTTACCCAGAGTAGTTCCAGACTGTAGCTGTTGGTGTGCACGACTAATATTTTCACTGGAAATTGGGCCGATAACTGACTTTAATGTTGAGATGATGACCTTGTCATCAAGCAGTTGGGCAAGGGTGTTGAGTATATGATGCTGTGCGATTAAGTCATCGGTTTTAAATAGGGGGCGGGTGAACATAAACTCCCATACCAAGCCGGCACTTTTGTTTTTTAATAGGTCGAGGTCAAGTTTATTCTGGCTACCGACAATAGTACAAATCATCCCTTGTGGCGCAATTAATTCTGCCATCGCCGGGTAATGTTGATCGGTATTATTTAGGCATAAAATATAATCAGGATCAGCAATACCTAAACTGCGGTATTGCAGGGCCATATCACTATGGTGATTGATCACATGATCGGCACCTAATTCAAGGCACCATTGTTCAGATTCACTACGCGATGCCGTAGTTATCACGGTTAGATTGGCTACTTTTTTAGCGAGTTGAATGGCAATTGAACCCACGCCACCTGCACCGCCAATAATAAGAATGCGTTTATTAGCATCGGTTTCGGAATTTATTTTTAAACGGGAAAATAAGGCTTCCCATGCCGTGATGCTGGTTAACGGCATGGCGGCAGCATGTTCGGTACTTAGATTTTTTGGGGCGTGACCGACAATACGTTCATCAACTAATTGATGGCTGGCATAACAGCCGGGGCGAGTGACATCACCGGCATAAAAGACTTTATCACCGACCTTGAATAGTTCAACTTCATCACCTATTTGTGTGATGATACCGACGGCATCCCAACCGACTATTTTTGCTGATGCTAACGGAGCTTTGATACCTGCTTTTATTTTGGTATCGACAGGATTAACGGCAATAGCATCAATCTCAATGAGTAGATCATGGCCGTGTGCTGTTGGTGTGTCTTGTTCAATTAACTGGGCTGGGCTGTCACTATCGTTGAAACCAAATGCTTTCATTTTTTATTATCCTGTTGGCCTAATTTATAGGCTTCGCCGAGTGCGAGTTTAAGTTTGGGAATAATAACACGAGGAGGTCTAGCCAGAATAAAAGCCTAAAAACAATTGTGATCTAGTATTAATTAACTGTTGTTCAATATGACGCCTTTGATTGATTTAATTGATTAAGTGATAAGTCTTGTAACTATTTGAGTTGGTACTCGTCTACATTTTTAGGCTGGGTTTATGCCAATAGCCTGTTAGGAAATTTATCAATTTAAATTGAACCATATTATTAGGGAGAGAAAATATGAACATGATTAAAAAGACAACGGGATTTGCTTTGGCAATTGCTGCAGCAAGTTTAGTCGGTTGTGCAACCACAACAACGGCAGAAACCAGCTCTAGTGCCGAACTAGTACATTGTTATGGCGTAACATCGTGTAAGGGCCATAATGATTGTAAAGTTGCTGGCAATGGCTGTGCAGGACATAATGATTGCAAAACGGCAAGTAATGACTGTAAAGGCCTAGCAAACTGTAAAACTGCAGGTAATTCTTGTAAAGGCCAAGCATCATGTAAAGGTCAAGGCTTTGCTGCCATGACAGCCGAAGCGTGTGCTGATGAAGGTGGTACAGTAGGAAAATAAATTATAGCTCTTAATGAGCTATTTTTTTTGATGTCGAACGCCGTATTTGTTGTACTGTGGCAAATACGGCGTTTTTCAAAAGGGAAGTTAAATTATGGCACGTCCGTTTTTGGGCTTTGGTTTAGGTCTGCGCACTGATCATTATCAATACGTTATTGATAACAAACCGCAAGTCGATTGGTTTGAAATTATTTCTGAGAACTATTTGATCCCGGGTGGCAAACCACTGGCTCATTTGGACAAAATACGGGAAGATTACCCGATGGTGATGCATGGGGTGTCAATGTCTATTGGTAGCACCGATCCATTGAATAAACGCTACCTACAAAAATTAAAACAGTTAATTGATCGGGTGGAGCCACAGTGGATTTCAGATCATTTATGTTGGACGACCGTTGATCATATTAATAGTCATGATCTATTACCGCTGCCTTATAATGAGGCAACCATTGATCATATCGCTGATCGCATTAAACAGGTACAAGATAGTATCGGTCGGCAAATGTTGATTGAAAATTTGTCGAGTTATGTGACCTATAATAATTCGGATATGACGGAATGGGAATTTGTAAATGAAATAGCAAAACGAGCAGATTGTTATATCTTGCTTGATATTAATAATATTTTTGTCAGTGCAAATAATCATCATTTTGAACCCCAAGATTATGTCAATGGCATTGATAGTGACCGGGTGATGCAGTTTCACCTTGCTGGCCATAGTTACAACGGTGACATGATTATAGATACCCATGATCATGATGTCTGCGATCCGGTTTGGCAGTTATATGAATACGCACTTAGACGGTTTGGTGCCGTGAGCACCATGATCGAACGAGATGACAATATTCCTCCTTTTGTTGAATTACGACAAGAGCTGACGATTGCTGAAAATATTGCTCATAAGGTGCTGACAGCTGAGCAATTGCAGATCAGTGCTCAGCCAAAGTTACAAGGTGCAGCTTAATGTCTGAATTACAGCATTTACAACAGCGTTTTATGGCATATTTACTCGATAAATCATCTAACATTGTGAATGATATTGAATCAACAGCCATGTTGTCAGCAGCGGATAGGTTAGATATTTATGGCTCTGCTTATAAATTACGATTAAAAGAAGCGATTACCACTGATTATGACAAATTAGCCAGTTATTTAGGTGACGATCAATTTGATCAATTGATGGAACGTTATATTGAAAAGCACCCATCACATACTACTAACTTACGTTATTTTAGTATTTATTTACCCGAGTTAGTGCAAGATGAAGCCCCATTTAATCAGTTGCCAGAGTTGTATGAATTGGCCTGTATTGAACGTGCATTTGCTGATAGTTTTGATGCTCAAAACCAGCAGTTTGCCAATTTGGACGAGTTGGCGGCATTACCCACCGAGGCATGGGCAACATTACAGTTTAGATTTCAGCAATCTACCCAATTATTATGGTTAAAGCATAATAGTTTTCAAATATGGCAAGCCTTAGCCAATGACAAAACACCGCCCAAGCTTGAAAACGTAGAGCCTACTGCTTGGGTATTATGGCGCCGTGCCGATTTGATTAGCCATTATCGGCTGTTATCACCAGCCGAAGTAACTGCATTAGAATTAGCTATCAACGGTGAAACATTTGCAGTGGTCTGTGAAAAATTATTAGATTTTTTCAGTGAACAAGACACGCCGCTGAAAGCGATTACTTTTTTACAGTCGTGGATCAGTGAGCAGATGTTGGCAGGTTTTGACTATCAACATTAGTTTAGTCTTTTTTAGCTAACTGCCAGGCTGCTAATAAGACGGTTTTTAGGGCGGGTTGTTGGTTAATATCATCGATATCAAGCTGTTGTTTAAGTACGGGTGCGAGATGATTAAACATCTGTTGCTGATGCCAATGCTGTTCAAAGCCAGTTTGGTCAAACTGATCATTTTCAATGAAGTCACTTACCCCGTCAGTTGCCTGGGTAAATTGAATATCTTCTGATAAGAAAAGTTCATACTCATAGGAGTAAACGCCGATATTATTTTGCTGGGCGAGGAATGAGTGAAAGTCAGGCAGTGTGCCATATTGTTGCATTAACTGGTCAAGATCTAATCGAGCAGTAGGGGCAAGGCGTTCACCTTTAAAATAAAACTCAATGGAAGCGGTAAGTTGATTCATAGTAGTTTGTTTAAAGCAATAAGGTAGTCAGATTCAGAGGGAGCTTGATTATTACGTTGTGCCAGCCATAAAGATTCAGTTAAGCATTCAATCATATGATGTTCAGTATCATGTGTATTAGCAAACTTGGCTTGTAGCTTTTGATAAATATCACGAATACCTGCTGGTCGATTGGTTGATATTTGTTCGTGCAAGGAAATATGTAAGCCCATATGGAGGAAGGGGTTAGTTTGGCCATCTTCTACAAAGTATTCTTGTTGCAGGCTGGTATCAGAATTGAATATTTTCTGATATTCAGGGTGTTCACTAATCACTTGGCTGATCATTATTTCTAAGTCAGATAAGCTTTGTCCGGCTACTTTTTTATGCCATGCATCATGATACATTTGACGTAATTGTTGTCGGTTTTGGCCTAACATTATGCGGCTGCTTTCTTTTGTTGCCTTTTATGTTCATCGCATAAATGAGATACCACGCATTTTGAGCAGTGGGGTTTTCGAGCTGTGCAAGTGTAGCGACCGTGTAGAATCAACCAGTGATGTGCATCTTGTTTAAATTCACTCGGCACTACTTTCATTAAGCGATCTTCAACGGCACGTACTGTTTTACCTTTTGCCAGACCCGTACGGTTTGATAGGCGAAATAAATGTGTATCGACAGCAATTACCGGATGCTTGAAGATCGTATTGAGAATGACATTAGCAGTCTTTCTACCCACACCGGGTAGGGCTTCAAGTGCATCACGATCATCAGGTACTTCGGATTGATGCGTCTCAATGAGTAGGCGGCAAGTTTTAATGACATTTTCAGCTTTGCTATTAAATAAGCCGATGGTTTTAATATAGTGTTTTAAGCCATCTACACCTAAAGCTAAAATAGTCTCAGGTGTATTGGCAACAGGATATAGCTTATCAGTGGCCTTATTAACACCGACATCAGTTGCTTGTGCAGATAAGATGACGGCAATTAATAATTCAAACGGGCTCTGATAATTAAGCTCAGTAGTCGGCTCAGGCATATGAGCTCGGAGCGCGGTAAAAAAATCAACTCGCTGAGCTTGGTTCATAGTTTAGCTCGTGACTGCTTCAGGTTCGGCTTCGCCATCCGTTTCTAGCTCTTCTAGAATTGGAGCGGGTTTAGGGTTCTTAGCTGCACGCATATCAAATACATTTTTTAATGCGACAATTAAACCCAAACCAATAAAGGCGCCTGGTGGTAATAAGGCCATGAGGAATCCACGGTAATCATCAACCAAAACAATGGTGAGGTTACGGGCTGATTCACCAAACATAAGGTGAGCTTCACTTAGTAATGTACCTTGACCAATCATCTCACGGGCAGCACCTAATAACACCAGTACGGCGGTGAAACCTAAACCCATCATTAGTCCATCAACTAAGGCGGGGCCGACAGGATTACGGGCTGCAAAGGCTTCTGCACGTCCGGTAATGGCACAGTTGGTTACAATCAAAGGAATGAAGATACCTAGAACAAGATAAAGTTCATGGAACCACGCATTCATAGACAGTTCAATTACGGTTACGATTGAGGCAATGATCATCACAAAGACAGGTAGGCGGGCTTCATCCGGAATATGATTGCGAAATAAAGACACTAATCCATTAGAAACAACCAAGGTTAAAATAGTGGCTAAGCCTAGGCCTAATCCATTAATGGTGGTGTTTGAAACCGCTAATAATGGGCATAAGCCCAATAGTTGGACTAAGGCTGGATTGTTCTTCCATAAACCATCATGAATAATTGTTTTATATTGCTCATTCATTTTGTTGTCTCGGTTTTATACTCGTGAACATTTAAAATACCTATTTCTAGTGCATATAATGAATGGGCTAGCCAGGCATAATAGTGATGTAATAGTTGTTCTATTGCTCACTATTATAACGCCGCTAGCGTATTTAGTATGTGTGCTATCAATCTGCATTTTGATTGGTCACGGGTATAAATAGTTCATCACGGTGTAGGGCAAAGTAATGTAGTGAACCTCTTACTGCTGACACCACTGCGCGAGGAGTAATGGTCGCACCGGTGAACTGGTCAAATTGACCACCATCTTTTTTAACTTTCCAGTTGGATTCTGTCGGCTTAGTTAATGATAAACCTTTAAATTGTAAGATCCAATCTGCTTTTTTCTCATTAATTTTATCGCCTAAGCCGGGTGTTTCTTTATGACTAATTACCCGTACGCCCGCCAAGCTACCATCCATATAAACACCGACAAGTAGTTTTATTTTACCGCTATATCCATCAGGGGCAATGCTAGTAAATATAGCGGCAACATTGTCACCATCTTTACGAGCACGGAATACCGTTGATTCTTCGTGAGTACCCAATTCAGCCGTCGGCGCTAAGATCATGGTATCCAGTAAAATATCATTATTGTATTGCTTTTTATCTACTAAAGCATTGATGGCTTTTAATAGTGTTTGGCGTTCATTTTCACTTATTTTATCGCGGGTACTTTCTTCTGTAATCGCAACTAAGGCGGTGAAGCCGATAGCAAAGAGCGTGAGCATCAAGCTGACTTTAAGGATCGGGTGATTTAATAGCGCCTTCATTTCACTGCGCCATAAATACGAGGTTGGGTGTAATAATCAATTAATGGCACCAACATATTCATTAATAATACGGCAAAGGCGACGCCATCAGGATACCCACCCCAAACACGGATTATGTAAGTCAGTATGCCAACACCTGCACCAAATATAATTCGACCTTTTACTGTAGTTGAGGCGGTAATCGGGTCGGTGGCAATAAAGAAGGCACCTAACATTGTTCCACCACTTAATAGGTGAAATAGTGGTGTGCCGGTTGATTCAGGTGCAAACAACCAGACGATTGAGCTAATGCCCAGTAAGCCAGTCAGCATGGCGACAGGAATATGCCAGCTAATTACACGGCGGTAGATAAGGTATAGCCCACCCATTAGTAGGCTGATATTAATCCACATCCAACCTTTGCCGGCAAATTGGCTAAATAAAGGTTGTTGCATTATTTGTGTAGGTGATTGCAATAAACCGATTTGTGTTTTCATTGCATCTAAAGGCGTAGCGCCTGAGATTGAATCAATCGCTAAGCCTGAGCTTAATTGGCCATTAAAAATGACATTGAAGGCAAAGCCAAAGTCATAAGCTTGCTCACTTAAACTGGCCACAGGTAACCAGGTAGTCATTTCAATAGGAAATGAAATTAATAATAAAACATAGGCGATCATGGCTGGGTTGAACGGGTTGTAACCTAAACCGCCATAGATGTGTTTAGCAAACACAATCGCGAAGATGATGCCGATAAAGGTTAACCACCAAGGTGCTAATGGCGGCAGAGCAATGGCCAGTAATACGGCAGTGACAACTGCACTACCATCGGTTAAGAACATTTTTAGTGGTTTTTTACGTAGTTTAAGCATCAATGCTTCAGCTAATAATGCCACTACAACAGCAAAGCTGATGGTGATTAATACGCTAGGGCCAAAGAAATAGACTAGAGCAATAACCCCAGGCACAAGTGCCAATAATAGTTGCAGCATTTGCAAGGTGACACGGCTGGTTCCCGACAAAAAGGGCGAAGATAGTCGACTTAATGGCATCGTTACGGTTCCTTCTTATCAGTAGTAGTGGCTTCAGCTGTGCTGTCAGCTTTGGCAGGTTTTTCTTCAACAGCTTTGTTTTCTTTTGCAGCTCTGGCCGCTGCAAACTCTAATTTACGCAGGCGTAGTTTTTCTGCTTTTTCTTTCTTGTCAGCATCTTGGTCATCTTGTTTAGCTTTACTACCAGCTTCAGCAGGTGCATCTTCCGTTGCTTTATTTTCTTTTGCTGCTCTAGCCGCTGCAAACTCTAATTTACGTTTGCGTAGTAATTCAGCTTTATCTTCTTTGGCAGCGTCTTGACCACCTTGCTCAGCTTTACTACTCGCTTCGGCTGGAGCATCTCCGGCGGTTTTCTTTTCTTTTTCTGCTCTAGCCGCTGCAAACTCTAATTTACGTTGACGTAGTAATTCTGCTTTATCTGTCTYGTCAGAGTCTTGACCGTCTTGTTCAGGTTTACTGTCTGCTTCGACAGGTCCTTGTTCGGCCGCTTTCTTCGCTTCTTCAGCTGCTTTCTTTTCTTTTGCGGCCTTACTAGCTGCCAAGGCTAATTTACGTTGGCGTTGACGTTCTTCTTTTTCTTTTTTCTCAAGATCTTGTCGTTCTTGCCTATTATCATGACGAATACGTGCTGCATCTGCTTTCTTAGCTTCTTGTTCAGCCGTCATTATTTCTGTTTTAGCAAAMCGATAATAATGTACTAGAGGAATTTTACTCGGGCAGACATAACTGCAACAGCCACACTCAATACAATCAAATAGATTATATTCACGTGTTTTCTCAAGATCTTTGGCGCGCGCATGCCAGTAAAGCTGTTGAGGCAATAAGTTTACTGGGCAAACAGTTGCGCATTCACCACAGCGAATACACGGCATGGGTTCAGCGGCAGGTGCAGAGTCTTCAACACCGACTAAGATACAGTTAGCCGTTTTAGTCACAGGTAATTGATCGTTAGATAAATTGTAACCCATCATTGGGCCACCCAGAATGAAAGGTTCATTTGGCTGGCGTTGTGTATCACAGTAGGCAAGTAATTCGTGCATCGGCGTGCCGAATAACACTTCAAAATTACCTGGGTTAGTGACGTATTTACCGGTTACAGTGACAATACGAGAAATAAGCGGTTCACCATGCTTAATTGCACGTGCAATGGCATAGGTGGTTCCAATATTATGACAAACAATACCTAAATCGATGGGCAGGCCATGACTAGGTACTTGCTTACCTGTTACTACTTGGATTAATTGTTTCTCACTACCGGCTGGGTAACGTGTCGGCACAGCAACTACTTCGGTATCAACAATACTCGGTCGTGCGGCCAGTGCAAGTTTCATTGCGGCAATAGCTTCGGGTTTATTATCTTCGATAGCAATGACACAGTTTTTAACACGCAGGGCGTAGCGGATGATTTCAACGCCATCTAAAATGCCATCAGCACGTTCACGCATCAACATATCATCACAGGTGATATACGGTTCACACTCAACGCCGTTAATGATTAATGTTTCAACAGTGTGATGAATACCTGGGTTTAGCTTGATGAAGCTAGGAAAGCCCGCTCCGCCTAAACCGACAATACCGGCTTGACGAATCGATTGACGGATTTCATGAGACGATAAGGTAGTGAAATCAGCAATAGTAGGGCGTTCAAGCCAACGATCTTCACCATCGGTCTCTAGCGTAATACAGAGAGCTGATAAACCTGATGGATGAGGAATAGGTTGCTGATCAATGGCTGTAATCGTACCTGAGCTTGGCGCGTGCAGATAAACAGATACATGGCCATCAGCACGTGCAATTTTTTGTCCTTTTAATACCTTGTCACCGACTGAAACGATAGGATCAGAGGCTTCACCTATATGCTGTTGTAGCGGCAATACTAAGGTTTTACTCAGCGGGATCTTGCGAATAGCTGTTTGTGTTGAACGTTTTTTATGCCCCGCAAGCTTTAAACCGCCAGAGAATGAGCCAAGCTTTTCCATCAAGCATTATCCCTTTGGTTTAATTGGTCTACATTAATCACGCTAGGATCAGGCCAGCGCCATGTACTTGGCTCTACTTCAGTTTCAACCATATCAATACAATCAACGGGGCAGGGTGCAACACACAGTTCACAGCCTGTACACTCATCTGTAATAACAGTGTGCATTTGTTTAGCAGCGCCTAAAATGGCATCAACCGGGCAGGCTTGAATACATAAGGTGCAACCAATGCAGCGATCTTCAACAATCACCGCTAATGTTTTGGGTTTTTCAACGCCGACTTCATCATCAAGTGGTTTGAATTCAACTTCCAATAAATCAGCCAGAGCATGAATAGTTGCTTCACCGCCGGGAGGGCAGCGGTTTATATCGGCTTCTCCACTAGCAATGGCTTCTGCATAAGGTTTACAGCCTGGGAAACTACATTGACCACATTGTGTTTGCGGCAGTAATTTATCGATCTGTTCGGCAATAGGATCCCCTTCCACTTTGAAGTGGATAGCGGCAAAGCCTAATAAAAGTCCGAAGACAAGGGCCATTCCAGCAATGGCGAGGATTGCGGTTAACATGGTTCTATTTCACCAATCCAGCAAAACCCATAAAGGCCATCGACATAAAACCAGCAGTAATTAGGGCAATAGCGGCACCTTGAAAAACAACAGGCACATCGGCCACATCAATACGTTCACGCATCGCAGCAAAGATGACTAACACCATTGAAAACCCAATAGCGGCACCGAAACCGTATAAAGCAGACTCTAAAAAGTTATGTCCTTCTTGCACATTGAGTAATGCCACCCCTAAAACAGCACAGTTAGTGGTAATAAGAGGCAAAAATATACCCAGTACTTGATAAAGCATCGGGCTTGTTTTATGTACAACGAGCTCAGTGAATTGAACCACTACGGCAATAACAAAAATAAAACTAATCGTTCTTAGAAACTCGATGTCATTGGGCGCGAGTAAATATTCATTGATAATATAACTACTGATAGAGGCAATAGTTAATACAAAGGTAGTGGCTAAGCCCATGCCAATAGCTGTTTCCAGCTTACTGGAGACACCCATAAACGGACACAGTCCTAGAAATTTAACTAGTACTATATTGTTCACTAGGATGGTACTTATTAAGATGAGGGCATAATCTGCCATGCAATAACCTACTGATTAACAGTGCGTGTGTTTTTATATCAGGCACAGTGAATTTAATAACCGAGATTATAGCGTATTTTAACTTTTTCTTGAAGCTTTAATATTACTAAAGTTAATTTCAAATGGGTTCTATATTAGTTTTTATTATATAGATATTCGAAATAATCGGTGCTGAAAGTCTGGTGTTTTACTATTTTAAACGACGTTGGCGTACGGCCTCAGCTAGTTCACGTAAAAGTACATCGGTATTTTCCCAAGCCATGCAGGCATCAGTAATGCTTTGACCATAGACTAACTTGTCACATGTTTCAGTGTTTTGTCTGCCGGCTATAAGATTACTTTCAAGCATTAAGCCCATGATGCGCTTTTCACCATTAGCAATTTGATTGGCCACATCACGACAGACCACTTCTTGCTGAATATGATCTTTACCACTATTGGCATGACTGCAATCAACCATGAATAAAGCACGTTGACCTGTGCGGCCAATAATTGTGGCTACTTCTTGCACACTTTCAGCATTGTAATTAGGTTTTTTACCACCGCGTAAAATGACGTGGCAATCTGGATTGCCTGTGGTAGAAAATATTGCAGAATGGCCAGATTTTGTCAGCGACATAAAGTGATGAGGTCTAGCTGCTGACATACAGGCATCAATCGCAATCTGGAGACCACCATCTGTGGCATTTTTAAAACCAATAGGGCAAGACAGACCAGAGGCTAACTCTCGATGAGCTTGGCTTTCAGTTGTGCGTGCGCCAATGGCACCCCAAGAAATAAGATCAGCAATATATTGAGGGCTGATTAAATCTAAATATTCACTACCGGCAGGCACGCCCATTTCAGCAATATCAAGTAATAACTTTCTTGCTAGACGAAGACCTTCATTAATTTTGAAGCTGCCATCAAGGTGGGGATCATTAATTAAACCTTTCCAACCGACAACGGAACGTGGCTTTTCAAAATAGACTCGCATAATAATCTGTAAATCATCTTTTAATTCCTCCATTAAAGGTTTTAAAAGTGTAGCGTATTCACGCGCAGCATCAGGATCATGAATTGAACAAGGACCAACAATAATCACTAAGCGGTCATCGTTGCCATGCACTATTTTCTGGGTGAGGTTGCGGGCTTTAAATACGGTTTCAGATGCGTTATCTGTAATAGGTAGGGCTTGATGTAATTCAGCCGGAGGAAGGACTTCCTGAATGCCTGAAATACGTAAATCATCAGTGCTGTAAAGCATGATCTAAATTCTCTTTAAAATTAAACAATAGCCCAAGTAAACGTGTTACTTGGGCTATTTTATATAGGTAATATGTCGGTATTAAGTCGCAACAGGAATATTAGTGAATAATTCTGCATTTAACCATAGGTGAACCCAAATACTAGCGGCATAACCTAGCGCAATAGCCCAGATCCATTTTAGATGAGCTACGAAGGTATATATTCCTCGTGCTTGTCCCATAACGGCAACACCGGCAGCTGAACCAATAGATAATAATGAACCACCGACACCGGCTGTAAGAGTAACCAGTAACCATTGCCCCTCATCCATTGCTGGCATCATCGATAATACTGCAAACATTACCGGGATGTTATCAATAATAGCTGACAATATACCGACTAAAATATTAGCATTGGTAGGGCCCATATCACCGTACATTAACTCTGAACCTAATGTTAGGTAACCAATGGTACCTAAACCACCAACAGAAAGAATAATACCGTAGAAGAACATCAATGTATCCCACTCCGCACGTTCTAACTGAGTGAAAATATTAAAAGGTGCTTTTTTGTCAGTAGATTCTAGTGAAAGTTGTGTTTCACCACTATTAGCAAGAGCATCGATAACACGTTTTTCACGCATTTTTAACATGTAACCATATAGTTTCAGGATACCTAAACCAGTCATCATGCCGATAACAGGAGGTAAATGTAAGAAGTTATGAGCACATACTGCCATGGCGATAGTCATTAAGAATAAGCCTACTACTACCAGTGCACCATCTTTCATTGTAGCTGTTTCATTAAGCGCTTTAGGACTTGCTTTTTCTACTGCGAAAGACATGATTACCGCAGGGATAATCCAGTTAACGACAGAAGGTATAAACAGGATAAAGAAGTCTTGGAACGGTATAATTCCTTTTTGCCATACCATTAATGTAGTGATATCACCGAAAGGACTAAATGCGCCACCGGCGTTAGCGGCTACCACAATATTAATACAGGCAAGAGAGACGAATTTATAATTAGTTCCACCTACAGCCATCGCCACTGTAGCCATCAATAGGGCTGTAGTCAGGTTATCTGCAATAGGTGAAATAACAAATGCAAGTAAACCGGTTAACCAGAAAATGGTACGAAGCGAGAAACCTTGATTAACCAACCAACTACGCAGCGCATCGAAGACACCACGCTCAGCCATYGTATTGATATACGTCATCGCCGCTAATAAGAACAGTAATAACTCAGCATATTCAAGCAAGTTATGACGAATCATTATTTCGGCCGTGTGATGGAATGCCGTATCTTCTTGGCCTGCATAAATAAGAGCAATCATAGCCCAGATAATACCGGCTGCCACCATCACAGGTTTAGATTTACGCATGTGAATTTGTTCTTCTAAAATTACCAATGTATAGGCAAAGACAAAGACCGCAATAGAGGCGTAACCAACCCAATGGGTGGTTAAATCTAATAGTTTCACTTCAGATGAAGCAAAAGAAATTTGTGGAAAGGCAAATAACAACAGACTGAATAACAGCGTTGATAAAAGCGATTGATTAGATTTTAAGTGTTTAAACATAAGGAAGCCTTAATTATCTATGGACTAAAATTTGGGTCTAATGATAGCAAACCTGCTAGATTTAGGGGTATTATTTAATTGCGTGCTGGTAAAAACCATTTGAAGCATCTTCAACAAGATCAAAAACATGGTCAAAACCATTGGGTCCACCATAATAAGGGTCTGGTACTTCTGATTCAGTGTAGTTAGCTGAAAAGTCTAGGAATAGGCGAACCTTGTGTTGATACTCTTGCGGACAAATAGCCATCATGTTATTAAAATTGTCATTGTCCATGGCTAAAATATAATCAAATTGTTCAAAGTCAGCGGGACTCACTTTTCGAGCTCTAATAGTGGATAAATCAACACCTCGGCGGAGGGCTACTTGCTGTGAACGTGAATCAGAGGGCTCGCCTACGTGATAGGCATGAGTGCCAGCAGAATCAACCATAAAACGATCCGATGCATTCATTGATTTAATAACTTTTAAAAATACACCTTCAGCTGTAGGTGATCGACAAATATTACCCATGCAAACGAACAGTACTTTAATTTGATTCATTGTTATAGCGTCTCTAGTGGTTATCGGTATTAGCAAGCTTTTCTGCCAGGGTTAATATTTTGTTTGATTGCAAAATAAACTGCCAGCGATGGCCGCCTTTTTGGCGCCACAACATGGCTGCCCGAATGCCCGCTAACAGTAATGCTCGTACTCGGTTGATATTGTCTGCTTGCTCAAAAATAGCTTGATCACCGTGAACTTGGATTCGGGGGCGGAGTTCGCTAATGGTGCGATGATAAATATCTGCAAAACGAGCGATAATTTGAGGGTTATTAATGCTACCAAAATAATCTATTTGCTGAGGTACCTGCTCAATTTCACGAGTAATTAAGTCGATCATTTCTGGGTTTTTAGATAATTGACGTTCAAGGTGCAAGATACTAATGACATGACGAAGTAGGCGGACGTTTTTATCTTTTCTGTTTTTTTTGTTTTTAGTAAATTGGTTTTGTATCACTGTAAAACCAGTTTGCAACTGATTTAAATTACCGTAAACAGCCTCAGTTGAGCTGGCATCGGTAGCGACGAGACTATGTAATAAAGTATCAAAGTCAGCTTGATTGAGTTGGCCTGTCTCGGCAACATTAAGCACTAGCGTCACTGATTGTACTAATGCTGCTAGGGCAATGACACGATCACGTTCGCGAGCATTTGATTTCATGGATGAATACCTGGCGCATCTGTACTAATTATAATACCGCCACCTAAGCAGTCATCATCAAGATAAAATACCACTGATTGTCCCGGTGTGACTGCACGTTGTTTTTGTTCAAACTCAACCTGAATCAAGCCATTATCATCTTGGCTAATTACACAGGCTTGGTCGGGTTGGCGATAGCGTGTTTTAGCCATCGCTTTACAGGGTAATGTCGGTGGAGAACCTGCTACCCAAGATAACTGTTCTGCTTTTAGTGATTGGCTATGCAACCAAGGATGATCACCTTGCACAACATACAGAATTTTRTTTTCCATATCTTTACCGGCTACAAACCAAGGTTCGCCKGTACTATCTTTACGWCCRCCGATACCTAAACCTTGGCGTTGWCCTAAKGTGTAATACATTAAGCCTTGRTGTTTRCCTATKACTTCACCTTCAGGWGTTTGCATTTCACCCGGTTGAGCWGGAATATARCGGCCTAARAACTCACGAAAACGACGTTCACCAATAAAACAAATACCGGTACTGTCTTTTTTATCATGRGTAATAAAKCCWGCTTGYTCGGCAATTYTWCGYACTTCAGGCTTGGGTAARTYACCTAATGGAAATAAGGTGCGAGATARTTGATCTTGGCCTARGGTATATAAAAAATARCTTTGATCTTTATTGTGRTCTAAACCTTTTAATAGATGGAAGCCATCTTCACGYTCATCAACTCGGGCRTAATGGCCRGTAGCAATACGATAACCACCTAATTKYAGRGCATGMTCTAAAAAGGCTTTAAACTTRATTTCTCGGTTACATAAAATATCMGGGTTAGGTGTWCGACCCGCCTTATATTCATCAAKAAAGTTTTTGAATACATAATCCCAATAYTCCATSGCAAAGTTAGCTTCATGGAARGGGATACCAATTTTATCTGCTACYGAGTTGGCRTCGTCACGRTCTTCRGCAATAGTACATTCACTTTCKTCAGCGAAGTCGACCCAGTTYTTCATAAAGATGCCTTCAACATCATGGCCTTGTTGTTGTAATAATAAGGCTGCAACGGAAGAGTCAACACCGCCGGAAAGTCCGACGACTACTTTGTTTTTATCTGACATAAAATTTGTTAATTCAATTGGTTAATCAAGKATGTATTTMTATTCTCGCTTAAATMAGCAAGAAATAACAATGTTAATAGGGTTAATTTTTTAAAAGTGTAAGCGGGTAACGCTGGCCKGMTAAATAATCATTAAAGCAATCTAGMACAAGYGGGCTRCGAAATTCGGYTTGTCTTGCWAGTAATTCATCTTTMGATAACCAYAYYGCTTGTTCAATATCATCATCTAANNNWMKTWSMKCAYKATGATNGNGNAYAGCCTCACCGCTRAARCARTAACGCATATAGGTTTCACCACTWGCTTGATGTTGCCARCGATAAAYTCCGATAAGKGAKGTTGGCTCAAAYTGCCAGGCYGTTTCTTCTAATGTTTCACGAATAGYWGCRTCAATCAGGCTTTCGCCTGACTCGAGATGGCCGGCGGGTTGATTKARMGTGAGTTGTCCGTYGATYAKTTCTTCGACCATCAGAAACTGATTGTYTTTYTCGATTACYGCGGCGACGGTGGTTCTTGGAGTCCATATCATCTGATGATTTTATCATGCTCAAGATAGAATCWGGCACTGAAACTGATTTTGAYKCACCTTGTTCAATATCGACTAAGGTCCAATCGCCKATGGCATAACGAATTAAGCGTAAAGTWGGGTGGCCAATTGCGGCRGTCATRCGRCGMACTTGGCGATTTTTCCCTTCACTTATTTTRAGYTCTAACCATTGTGTTGGAATRGCAGCTCGTTCTCGAATAGGCKGGTTTCKYGGCCAAACATYAGGKTTTTCWATTAAGYTYGCTTTAGCGGGGCGGGTGAGGCCATCTTTAAGYTCAACACCSYTACGCARTTTTTCTAATGCRGYTTCATCRGGAATATTTTCAACTTGCACCCAATATGTTTTTTCTAAYTTATGTTTWGGGTCRCTAATATAATGTTGYAGTGGKCCTGARTCGGTGAGTAATACTAGGCCTTCACTATCACGRTCTAAACGGCCWGCAGGRTAGATATCGGGGGTATYWATRAAGTCTTTYAGCGTCTTTCGGCCKSCTTCATCRGTAAACTGAGTGAGGACATCGAAGGGTTTATTAAAAAGAATTAGTTTTGTCATGTGAGAAGCAATTGATTGATGTGTTAAAATGTTGGGTTTTTAATAATCGTCAGGAGCCCATAATGGCTTTCGAACATATCAATGTACCAGAGAATGGCAGTGCCATCCGTGTAAATGCTGATTTTTCTTTAGAGGTGCCTAATAATCCTATTATCCCTTTTATTGAAGGAGATGGTATCGGAGTTGATATTACACCAATGATGATTTCTGTTATTGATGCAGCGGTTGAAAAATCATACGGTAGTGAACGTAAAATTGCATGGATGGAAGCGTATGCAGGGGAAAAAGCAACTCAAGTTTATGGTGCAGACCAATACCTTCCAAAAGAAACTTACCAAGTATTAGAAGATTATGTGGTGTCGATTAAAGGCCCATTAATGACACCAGTAGGCGGAGGCATGCGTTCATTGAACGTATCATTACGTCAAACATTAGATCTTTATGTGTGCCAACGTCCAGTTCGTTATTACCCCGGTACGCCTAGTCCTGTTAAAGCACCAGAGAAGATTGATATGGTGATTTTCCGTGAAAACTCTGAAGATATTTACGCAGGGATTGAGTGGGAACAAGGCAGTGATGAAGTTAAAAAAGTAATCGCATTCTTGCAAGATGAAATGGGCGTGAGCAAAATTCGTTTCCCAGAAACATCAGGTATTGGTATTAAACCTGTTTCTCGTGAAGGAACAGAGCGTTTAGTGCGTAAAGCTATTCAATATGCCATTGATAACGATCGTGATTCAGTTACCATCGTGCATAAAGGTAATATTATGAAGTTCACTGAAGGTGGCTTCAAAATTTGGGGTTATGATCTTGCTGAAGCAGAGTTTGGCGCTAAAGCAATTGACGGTGGCGAGTGGAAATCATTCAAAAACCCAAGTACAGGCAAAGAGATTGTTATTAAAGATTGTATTGCTGATGCCTTCTTACAAGAAATCTTATTACACCCAAGTGCTTATGATGTTGTGGCTACATTAAACTTAAATGGTGACTATGTTTCAGATGCTTTAGCTGCACAAGTAGGCGGGATTGGTATAGCACCCGGTGCAAATACTTCTGATTCGATTGCGATGTTTGAAGCGACACACGGTACAGCGCCTGCATTAGCGGGTAAGAATATGGCGAATCCATCGTCTATTATTTTGTCAGCAGAAATGATGCTACGTCACCTTGGCTGGTTAGAAGCCGCTGATTTAGTAATCAAAGGTATTAGTGGTGCGATTGCTAATTCACAAGTAACATGCGATTTAGCTGATATGGTCGGTGTTGATGCATTAAGCACGAGTGATTACGCGGCAGCCGTTATTAAAAACATGTAAGTAAAATTTTAAATATATTTTTGAAGGAAGAACATTATGAAAGTAAGTGAAAACTCAGTAGTCGTAATTGATTACACTTTGACTGACAATGACGGTAAAGTAATTGATAGTTCTGAAGATGCAGGCCCATTAGCCTATCTTCAAGGCAAAGGAAACATTATTCCAGGTTTAGAAGCTGCATTATTGGGTAAAGAAGCGGGCGATGAAGTAAAAGCAAGCATCGAACCTGAGCAAGCTTATGGCGAACGCGTTGAAGACATGCAACAAGAAGTGCCAAAAGACTTATTTGGTGGAATTGATAATATTGAAGTCGGCATGCAGTTTGAATCATCAACAGATGAAGGCCCTGTAATGGTAACAGTAGTTGAAATGGGTGAAGAAATGATTACTGTTGATGGTAACCATCCTTTAGCCGGTGTTCACTTAAACTTTGATGTAAAAGTACGTGAAGTACGTGAAGCAACAGCAGAAGAATTAGAGCACGGACATGTACACGGTGAAGGTGGTCACCACCACTAAGCATTAAAACAGTTTTCTGTTTTGTCTTTAAAAGGCGGGCTTTTTAGTCCGCCTTTTATTTTTTAAGCTGTTAATATGTAACTAGATGAAAAATATACAACAATTAAGCTCACAATTTGCTATTGAAAACCAACTAAGCTTTGAACAGCATGACAGTGGTTTTGTCATGCTAGTCATTAATAATGACCATGCACAGGCCAAAGTATCACTTTATGGTGCTCATGTACTGGCGTTTAAACCGCATGATCAAGATGAAGATTTATTCTTCTGTAGCAATAAAGCCATTTTCAATGACGGCATAGCTATTCGAGCAGGTATTCCTATTTGCTGGCCTTGGTTTGGTGCTGACAAGTCAGGAAGAGACTTAGCAGCCCATGGTTTTGCACGTAATATTAATTGGCAAGTGTCTGCAACAGAATCCTTGGCTGATGGCAGTACTAAAATTGTATTAGAGTTAAATGATACTGAGGATAGCCGAGCTGTTTGGCCGCATGCTTTTAACTTACAGTTAGAGCTGGTGATTGGTCAGAATCTTGATATTAAACTTACTACTCATAATACAGGCGATAGTGAGTTTACAATCAGTCAGGCATTGCATAGTTATTTTAATGCCAGTGATATTGAGAAGATTGAAGTAGTAGGCTTAAGCGGTGTTCATTACTTAGATARGTTACGTGACTTTGCTAGTTTTCAGCAATCAGGTGAAATCACTATTTCGCAGGAAGTAGATCGCGTTTACATTGATGCGCCTAAGCAATTAATAGTTAAAGACGCTGGCTTTGATAGGACACTGACGATTACTAATTCAGGCAGTCAAACGGCAGTAGTTTGGAACCCATGGATTGAATCGAGCCAAGGCATGGCGGATATGCAAGACAATGGCTACCGTCGATTTATTTGTGTAGAAACAGCCAACACGGCGAATGATTGCATTACGCTTTCAGCGGGTGAATCACACAGTACTGCAACACGCTACAGCCTAACTTAAGATTCAGCTCTAAGTTTATCTCGGTTGATAAACAACCACTGAATAGCAATAATGGGGATGGCTGATAATATTTTTCCATCAAGCAGTAATTGATAGACCTGATCAAACTTCATCGCAGTGACAGAGATGTCTTCATCTTCATGCTCTAAACCATGTAGGCCACCAATATGGGTGGTATCAACCTTGCCATAGAATAAGCTTAATAGCTCGGATGTACCGCCAGGTGAGGTAAAAAAATCATTAATTTTAGTCAGCTGTTGAATTTCACAACCGGCTTCTTCAATTGATTCACGGTAGGCGACATCTTCAGCTGTTTCACCAGCTTCAATCGCACCGGCAACTATTTCTAATAACCAGGCTTGTTCGGGTTCAGGCATTTGTAAGGAACCAATACGAAACTGCTCAATAATCACCACTTCATCTAGAATTGGATCATAAAGTAATACCGCCACACAATTACCCCGGTGAAATAATTCACGAGTGATAGGCTGGCTCCATCCGCCTTTATATAAGCTATGTTTTAACTGAAACTCTTTGATCTTAAAAAAGCCGTTATGCACGGTAGTTTCTTTAAGGATTTCAAATTTCTTTTTACTCATAGCTTTAGTGAGTTCCGAATGCAGGTGTTGCGGGCTGCTTAGATTTTATTTTTTCAAAAGGTTGATTATCAATGCCTTTTAAGCGACGAAGAAGCGCAGTGAAAGTACCGCCTTTTTCAGTATGTTCAAGCTTAACCGGCAGGTAATGAAGCTCTGGTGCACACCATAGGGTTGTGTTTCGACCTTTAGAGTCTTTACGTTGACGGGTTAACTTAATTGTTTTTATTTTACCTAATGGTGTGCTGATCACTTCTTCACCGAGAATTTTGATGATGTAGTGTTTGGTTTTTCCACCATCGGCTATTTGATAATTTAGTGTGATTTTATTATCAGCAAGGTCTGCCATTAACATGATTTGATAGACTAATTTATCGAGGGTGTTAGGTTTTACGTGCAATGTCCATGGATGTTTACGGTCATCAATATCAACATGGTTATTAGTCCAATTGAAGTCTAACTTAAGGTATTTTTCTTTTTTACCGCCAGTGCGTTGATACAGGTAAGACTGGGGAATAACTTGGTTATTYTGCCACTTAAATATACTGCTTTCTTCAACTAGATCTGGTTTGAAAAAAGCAAACACACCYTTAGCTTGGCTTGATGACTTAAAYTTSCGWAGRCCATTYTCTTGCGTGCTTARRCTRCGTTTTAAYTCACCCGCKTGYAAGCCATTCATYTTAACTAARTAATTAGCKGARAAATCAGGAATATCTTGAGCYATAACCTCATAAGAGAGMASGCTGATAAAGATAAAACTGATTAATCGCATCATAANGTGAGTCGCNTAGTGTTTGAGTCCAGARATAAGCWGTTTAATTGCTGCTGGGTAGAGCAGGTGTTCTTGYTCTAATACACGGGCAGCTAATGTTTGTTCGGTATCATCWGCTAAYACSGGYACTTTRGCYTGTAATACTACAGGACCATCATCTAAYTCTGCTGTGACSMTRTGCACACTGGCRCCATGTTCTTTTTCACCSGCATCAATAGCACGTTGGTGAGTATTCAAACCTTTAAACTTAGGCAGTAAAGCAGGGTGGATRTTAATCAATTTACCMGYAAARTGAKTAACAAAMTCAGTCGTTAAAATTCGCATAAAGCCAGCTARAACAACTAAGTCAGGTGAATAWARATCAATYTCTTTAGCYAAAGCYTGATCAAAAGACTCACGCGACTCGAAYTGYTTRTGATCCACTACTGCATTAGCAATATTMGCTTGCTGRGCAAACTCTAAACCRGCKGCATCAGGGCGATTACTAATAATCGCRCTAATATTYACRTCTAAATCACCAGACTGYACGGCATTAACAATAGATTTCATATTACTGCCGCGACCTGAAATTAAGATCACCACAGAWGNTTTATTAGTTAATGCCATTAGCTATTAATAATAACGCTAGGAGCAGCTTGGTCAGAGGCTTCGATATGACCWATKTTGAAAGCGCTTTCRCCYAAGTCAGCTAATAAGGCTAATGTTTTATCTGCATCTTCTKCGGCAACAACAATMACCATACCRATACCATTATTRAARGTACGGTACATTTCTTCATCAATGACATTACCTTGCTCTTGTAACCAGTCAAAGATAGCWGGRCGAGTCCAGCTAKTMGCATCTAATACTGCGTTGACRTTYTCTGGYAATACACGAGGAATATTTTCTAATAAACCACCRCCAGTAATGTGCGATAAAGCRTGAATATYAATKTCTTTATGTAACTCTAATAGTGACTTAACATAAATTCGYGTAGGYGCTAATAAATGRTCTGCTAATGTRCTRCCTTCAAATGGGCTAGATAAYTTATCTTCACTTCGCTCAATRATTTTACGAATTAAAGAATAACCATTTGAGTGAGGGCCAGAAGAAGCTAAGCCGATTAAGGTATCCCCCGCTTTAACTTGGCTACCATCAATGACATTGTCTTTTTCAACAATACCTACGCAGAATCCCGCGAGATCATAATCGCCTTCCTCATACATGCTCGGCATTTCAGCTGTTTCGCCGCCGACTAAAGCAGCACCTGCAAGCAGACAACCATCAGCAATACCTGAAACAACAGAGGTCGCAACATCAATATCAAGTTTGCTAGTGGCATAATAATCGAGGAAGAATAAAGGYKCAGCACCYAAWRCRRYMAWRTCATTRACACACATSGCRACTRAATCAATRCCKRYARYRTKMKGMAWAYCRKWTTCWWKNAGCARKAMKAANTTTTGTGCCYACRCCRTCMGTRCCWGAMACWARMACAGGYTYTTYMWWACSWKMMARAKSARGTTSAAAWARRCYWCCAAATCCACCWARWCCMGMSAKMACKYCWGGRCGMMKTGTTTTTGCAGCTAAAGGTTTGATGCGTTCAACTAAGGCATTTCCTGCCTCAATATCCACACCAGCATCGCGGTAGCTTAACGAAGAAGGCTTAGAAGAGTTCGTGTCGGTCATAAGTAATTCCTGAAGTCGAAAAATGGCATGCGCACCATTAAAAACAGCGTGATAGAATACCACAATGCATAGATTATTTTTGGTTCTAATTTCCCTCGTTTCGTTCAACGGCTTTGCAGCTGATGTCGAAAATTTATATCAATCACAGTTACCTGTCTTGTCACAGAGCGAGCAGGAGCGAACGAAATTAGCGCCTGATATTCTAAAAAAAGTGTTATTAAAAGTCGTTGGCGATGCCGACAGAATAGATKCTACCAATATTTCGACCATTTTAGCGCAAGCCGAAACGCTTGTTCAGCAATATCAATATCTACGAACCAATACGATTAGTGAAGATTTAACAGAGCCTGAACATTTACAGTTAGCACTGTCATTTAAACAGGCAGAAGTGAATCAGTTGTTGATGCAAAATAATCTGCCTATTTGGGGACGCGCTAGGCCCGAATCTTTGTTTTGGATTGCAGTTGAAGACAAGGGTCAACGAACATTAATTAATGCTGATGAGCAAACCGCGTTAATCGCAAATATTAGCGCAGCAGCAGATGAACGTGGTTTAGCGATGGTGCTGACAGGCATCCGTCACTTCCGTCATTAGGAAGCGTATTTGAATTAGAATTTAGCTTAACCTGTAAATTGATTCTATGGGATAAAGCACTAGGGGCCGCGCAGTAAATGACGCAGGCATATCATATTGATAGACAAGGAGTGAGCGAGCACGTGACAACGTGGTTTGCCCATAAAATAAATTTATGAAGGTATTAGTCATTGGTGGCGGAGGGCGTGAACACGCCCTCGCTTGGAAAATCGCAGAAAATAAAGGCATTAGCCGCACCTATGTGGCGCCGGGTAATGCAGGGACAGCAACCAACCCTGATATGGTTAATGTACCGATTACCAAAATAGACGAACTAATCAAGTTTGCGCAAGAAGAGAATATTGCCATCACAGTCGTTGGCCCTGAAGCACCGTTGAGTGAAGGTATCGTGGATGCTTTCCAAGCCAATGGGCTTAAGATTTTCGGCCCAACGAAAGCAGCTGCACAATTAGAGTCTTCTAAGGATTTCTCTAAAGCCTTTATGGTGCGCCATCAAATTCCGACGGCAGACTATGCAACCTTTTCTGAAGTAAAACCCGCACATGCGTATATTGAGCAAAAAGGTGCACCTATTGTTATTAAAGCGGATGGTTTAGCCGCAGGTAAAGGCGTCGTGGTTGCCATGACGTTAGATGAAGCACATGCCGCAGTAGACATGATGCTAGGCGACAATAAATTTGGTGCCGCCGGTGCCCGTGTTGTGATAGAAGAGTTTTTAATTGGCGAAGAAGCTAGCTTTATGGTGATGGTAGATGGCGAAAATATTTTACCGCTCGCCACCAGCCAAGACCATAAACGTTTACTAGATGGTGACGAAGGACCGAACACTGGCGGCATGGGTGCATACTCTCCAGCACCAATTATCACACCAGAAATTTATGCCAAAACCATGCGTGAGATTATTAGACCGACCGTAGAAGGCATGGCTGAAGATGGCATCCCATACACTGGCTTTTTATATGCAGGGTTAATGGTCAGTCCAGATGGCGAGATTAAAACATTAGAATTTAACTGCCGGATGGGTGACCCAGAATCGCAACCGATCTTTATGCGCTTAAAATCTGATTTGTTCACATTATTACAACACGCCATTGATGGAACCTTAGATAAAACAGAAGCCGACTGGGACAGACGTTTTGCGCTTGGTGTCGTAATGGCAAGTGCCAACTACCCCGCAAAGCCAAAACTTGGTGATGAAATTACAGGCCTGCCAAACACCATAGAGGATGGGTATGTTTTCCATGCTGGCACGACGTTAAAAGACGGAAAAGTCATCACCAGTGGTGGACGCGTGCTATGCGTCACTGCCCTGGGAGAGACAGTAAAATTTGCACAACAACAAGCCTACAAAATAATTGATGAGATTGAGTTTAAAGGCGCACAGCATCGTAAAGATATTGGCTATCGCGCAGTAAAAGGCTAGTGAAAAAATGAGCAGTTTAAACTCTCAAGCAGTATTTGATTACTTGCAAGGGCTACAAGCCCGCATCATAGAGTCGGTAGAGCTTGTTGATGGCAAAACATTCTTGCATGATGGTTGGCAACGTCCTGAAGGGGGCGGTGGCAACTCCTGTATGCTCGAAGGTGGCAATGTATTTGAACGTGCTGGAATCGGCTTTTCACATGTGCTTGGCAACAAATTACCCCCCACTGCCACTATTGCACACCCAGAAGCTGCCAGCCGAAACTGGGAAGCCATGGGTGTATCACTCGTATTGCACCCTCACAACCCATATATTCCAACCGTCCATATGAATGTACGGTTCTTTATCGCAAAAGCAAAAAAAGCGGATGAAAAAGACATATGGTGGTTTGGTGGTGGCATGGACTTAACGCCGTACTATGGTTTTGAAGAAGATTGTATTCACTTCCATCGCACCAACAGAGATGCCCTTTTACCATTTGGTGAGAATCTATATCCAGCGTTTAAACAACAATGTGATGAATATTTCCATCTAAAACACCGCAAT
>NVVP01000025.1 GCA_002402245.1 Gammaproteobacteria bacterium
GGTCGGGATGTGCGAGGGCTTATTCGTCAACATCAATTTGAGAAAGTCGAATTAGTGCAAATTGTTCGACCAGAAGAGTCAGATGCTGCCCATGAAGCATTAACGGCTCATGCTGAAACAATCTTACAAGAATTAGAGTTACCGTATCGTAAGGTCTTATTATGTATTGGTGATTTAGGTTTCTCATCAAGTAAAACCTATGATTTAGAAGTCTGGTTGCCGAGCCAGCAAACCTACCGTGAAATTTCATCATGCAGTAACTTCCAAGATTTCCAAGCACGCCGTTTACAAGCTCGCTGGCGTAATCCTGAAACAGGTAAACCGGAGTTGGTGCATACAGTAAATGGTTCTGGATTGGCTGTTGGGCGTACATTATTAGCGGTAATGGAAAATCATCAAGACGAACAAGGTCGCATCCATATTCCTGAGGCATTACGTCCTTATATGGGCGGTCAGGCCTCTATTGGTGGATGATTTTAGTCTAATTCAGAAAATATTTATCTGGGGGATCCCAGTGATTTTCGCTATTACAGTACACGAAGTTGCTCATGGTTGGGTGGCGCTGAAATTAGGTGACCGTACCGCTCAAATGTTGGGTAGATTGACCTTAAACCCGATTAAACATATCGACCCTTTTGGCACTATCTTGGTCCCAGCTCTGTTATTTATGGCGGGTGGGTTTATGTTTGGCTGGGCCAAACCGGTTCCAGTTACTTACCAAAACTTACGCAATCCTAAAAAAGACATGGCTTGGGTGGCTATTGCAGGGCCTGCATCAAATTTAATTATGGCCATTCTGTGGGCGGTTGAGGTTAAAATTGCACTTGCTGTTTATGGTTCTGGAATGGCGATAGGCGAGCCAATGATATTTATGGGTATCGCAGGGGTTTTGATTAATTTAATGTTGATGGCACTAAATTTATTACCGTTGCCACCATTAGATGGCGGTCGAATTTTAACCAGTTTATTACCCGGGCCTTTGGCTTGGCAGGTGGGACGAATTGAACCGTATGGTTTTTTTATCCTAGTAGGACTCATTTATTTCGGTATTTTAGGCCAGCTAATTTGGCCTTTAATCAGTACGTGTATTAGTATCATTTCAGTGGTATTTGGCGTACCGCAGCAATTATTTTCGATTATTTAAATAAGCTAGAAAATAATTACAACAAAATGGCAGTAAGTTTATTGCTATGAAAAAAGATTAAGCTAGATTTGGCTTTATATAAAATTTAACAACAATGTCGGGAGACAATAGATATGGCAGAACGAATTCAAAAAGCATTAGCACGAGCAGGTTATGGCTCACGTCGTGGCATCGAAGCAGCCATTAAAGAAGGCAAGGTAACCGTTAATGGTGCTGTAGCTGAGCTAGGCGATCAAATTGGTGTTGATGATCTTGTTAAGCTAGATGGGCGCGCTGTTTCACCTAAACGACTTTGGCAGCAACCACAACAGGTTTTACTGTATAACAAGCCGGTTGGCGAAGTGTGTACACGTAAAGATCCTGAAGGTCGACGTACTATATTCCAATCATTACCTTCTCCAGAAGAAGGCCGTTGGGTGAGTGTTGGCCGACTTGATATCAATACCAGTGGTTTAATCATTTTGACTACAGATGGTGAGTTAGCTAATAAATTGATGCACCCTTCAGCAGAAATGGATCGTGAATATGCCGTGCGTGTATTAGGCGATGTGACTGGCGACATGATGCAAAACTTACGTGATGGTGTTGAATTAGAAGATGGTAAAGCGAAGTTTAATGATATTCAACCTGCCGGTGGTGAAGGTGCAAACCGTTGGTTCCATGTAGTCATTCAAGAAGGTCGAAACCGTGCGGTTAGACGTATGTGGGAAACCCAAGGCGTACAAGTTAGTCGTTTAATGCGAGTACGTTATGGACCGATCATTATTCCTAAACAGCTTAAAATGGGCCGTTGGATGATGCTTGAAAGCGATGATATTCAAGCATTATATGAAGAAGTTGATTTGGTACCTAAAGAAGTTGAAAAAACCGGGCGAGCTCAACGTGAGAAGAAAATGCGTCCGTTGAAAGATACTGATAGAAAGTCAGCTAGACCACAACGTAGTAAAGGCTCGTCTAGTAAAGAGTCATTTAGCAAAGGTACAAGTTCAAGCCGTGGTCGTATTCGCGGTCATTAATTAGGACTCTATACTGATCTCAATTATAGTGATTGAGCTTAGCTTATTTTGTTAGTAAGCGGCCCATTAGGCCGCTTACTACAATTTATATTTTACACTTAGTACACTTGATTATAGATTTTACTGCCACCTGCTTTGAATTCTTCTGATTTCTCAGCGAATGCTGCTTTGACATCATGTGATATACGCATTGAGCAGAATTTAGGTCCACACATTGAGCAGAAATGAGCGACTTTTGCCGATGGGCTCGGCAAGGTCTCATCATGATATGCACGAGCAGTATCCGGATCTAAGCCAAGGTTAAATTGATCTTCCCAACGAAATTCAAAACGTGCTCGTGAAATGGCATGATCACGAATGTCAGCACCAGGATGGCCTTTAGCTAAATCAGCTGCATGAGCGGCCAGCTTATAAGTAATAATACCTACTTTCACATCGTCTTTATTGGGCAAGCCTAAATGCTCTTTTGGGGTCACGTAACACAGCATAGCGGTACCATACCAACCAATCATTGCCGCACCGATACCCGACGTAATATGGTCATAACCAGGTGCAATATCGGTTACTAACGGACCTAAGGTATAGAAAGGCGCTTCATGACAATGCTTTAATTGCATTTCCATATTTTCTTTTATTTTGTGCATGCCAACATGGCCTGGGCCTTCAATCATTACCTGTACATCATGTTTCCAAGCGATTTTGGTTAACTCACCTAAGGTAATTAACTCGGCAAATTGTGCTTCATCATTGGCATCTGCTTGGCAACCAGGACGTAGACCATCACCTAATGAGAATGAAACATCATATTCTTTCATGATTTCACAGATATCTTCAAAATGGGTATACAAGAAGCTTTCTTGGTGATGAGCTAAACACCATGCGGCCATGATCGAACCACCACGTGAAACAATACCGGTTACACGCTCCACTGTTAATGGGATATGCGCTAAGCGTACTCCTGCATGAATAGTAAAGTAATCAACACCTTGTTCCGCTTGTTCAATTAAGGTGTCGCGGAATACTTCCCACGTTAGGTTTTCAGCAATACCTTTTACTTTTTCTAAAGCTTGATATAACGGAACAGTGCCAATTGGCACCGGTGAGTTACGAATAATCCATTCACGTGTTTGATGAATATTACGACCGGTTGATAAATCCATTACCGTATCGCCGCCCCAACGAATACTCCAGACCATTTTTTCAATTTCTTCTTCAATTGAAGAGGTGGTCGCTGAGTTACCAATATTGGCATTTATTTTAACTAGGAAATTACGCCCAATAGCCATGGGTTCAGCTTCAGGATGATTGATGTTCGCAGGGATAATTGCTCGGCCTTCAGCGACTTCTTTACGTACGAACTCGGGGGTGATGTGACTATCGATACAATCCGGTAGATTACCTTCTTGTTGTAATTCACTGCGACCAATATTTTCACGAATAGCCACAAACTCCATTTCAGGAGTAATGATACCTTGGCGAGCATAGTGCATCTGGCTGACATTTTTACCTTTTTTAGCCCGTAGAGGTGGACGGTTATGTGAAAATAAAGGGATGTTAAGCTCTTTTTCTTCTTGCTCTTTAGTGAACTCAGAGCTGTATTCAGCTAAGACTTCGGTATCAGCACGATCATTTATCCATGCTTGGCGAATTGCAGGAAGTCCTTTCTCAAGGTCAATATTGGCTTTAGGATCAGTGTAAATACCAGAGGTATCGTAGATAAAAATAGGCTCGTTAGGCGTACCCGGTAGAGAGGTATCTCGATTCGGGGTATCCGTGAGTGATATTTTTCGAAAAGGGACTTGAATATCATCACGGCTTCCCGTGACATAGGCTTTTTCTGATCCTGGCATTGGCTTGGTGGATATACCACTACGGCCTTCGATATTAATTACTTTAGTATTTTTTTCTGACACGCTACATCTCCAGTTTTAATAACATCGGAGTGAGAGAGCCATTGCGCTATTCAGGTATANMKCRAANWRGWGSTNGWATAAAAACTACGGTCTATGGGCACAAATAGTATTAGATTATTCGCTTGTTTCCTACGGAGGTTCTAGCCTCTTCAGGTTCAACGGGTTTCATCTCAGCCACTAAAGGCACCCCGACAAGTGAGAGAAATACTAAAGTAAAAAAATTGTTTTGTATATCTTTTAACGGAATACACACTATTCTTTGGACTTAATTTAAGCCGCTTATTTATAGTCTTTATCCTTATATAAGACAGGAATAAAGATCGGGTGTATTTTTAGTTTAAAAAATGTAATGGAAAGGCAGGGCAATACTATTTTTGCGATAAATTCCTAGGTGATTTAGTCAGCAGAAATTGTTTTATTACGACCTGATTTTTTAGCTTGATATAAGGCTTGATCGGCACGGTCAAATAATGAGGCACCTTGCTCGCCTTGAGCTAATTGTGCAATACCTAAGCTAACAGTAAATCCAAATGAACGGTTACCATCATTACAGCTAAGTTTAGACACAGAATTACGAATACGTTCAGCCACTAAATGGGCTGCTTTGGCATCGGTATTACTTAGAATTAAGGTGAATTCTTCACCGCCATAGCGGAATGCAATATCACTTAATCGCATAGAATCGGTAAGTGATTTAGCTAATAACTGCAATGCTTTATCACCACTACTATGGCCGTAATTGTCGTTAACTGCTTTGAAATGGTCGATATCAAGTACGATAAGAGACATTGGAGCGTGTTGGCGGTGAGCCAAATCAACTTCACGTTTTAAGCTGGTATCAAATGCACCTCGGTTATTTAATCCCGTTAGCGTATCTTGCAAAGCAGCTGTTTGAGCTTGGCGAAAAAGTAAGCAGTTTCTAACCGGGTAGATAAGTTTACACAGTAGATCTTCAAATAATAATGTGTCTTTTTCGGTAAATTTAGTGCGGCGAGTAAGCGTTATTTCACCTAACCATAGGCCATTCATTTCTAAACGGTAATTACATGAATGATGTTTCCGTTTACCTGAACTAATATCACAGTGAGTACCTTGGTGCTGGTAGTGCAAGCTGTCATAAGAAAGAATTTTGCTTACTTCTCTATTGAATAGACCAATCATTTCATCTAATTCAAGTGACGTTTGCAATACGGCAGGTAGACGGGCGATCACTTCTTCGGCATTACCCACCTTGGCAGGTGGTGTGCTAACGTCAATGGCATGTCCATGCTGACCGACTAATGAAAGCTTTGCTGTTTCAGAATGTAATTGGTTTTCCATCTTGGCTATCCTTAAAATCAAGTATTTGACTAGAAGGTAGCGAAAATTGTGCCAACCTAGATAAAGCTTGTTAAATTAAGTGCTTACAATGGTGTGTCGGTTATTTGACGAGCATTTTATGACAAGAGAATTAACTTCGCCATTTTTAATTACGGCTGCCTGTAATCAAAGCTAAATAGCTTTCGACGGTGTCGTTTGACTGAGGTAATAAGCGGGGATAATGAGTGGGAAAAGAATATTTATTGATGTTGTTTTGCATCGTACATTAACATTAGGTCAATAGCCCTGCCTGCATCTGAAAGTAAAATAACGCTGTGGTTAATTAATCAGATGGGCAGAGTATGACTATCGAAACTTATTTTTAGTTAGCTGCGAATTGAGTAAATTGAACTTTGTCATTGTGGAACTGAACGCTGATAACACCTTTTTCTGTTGTCCATTCGCTGTGAACAATAGTTAAAGAGTCGATAGTGCGAGTAGAGCTAAAGCTTACAGGGCCTAATAAATCAGTAACTTCTTGTACTGACATGCCTATTTCTACTTCGCCGCTTGTCGCTGCAGTCGTGCTAGTAGTAGTTGTTGTTGGCGTTTCCGTGGCAGCTGAATCAGCCGTGGTATCAACATCAGTTTTGTCGCTACATGCTGTTAATAATGCCATTAGGGCGATAGAAGTAAGAGTAAGACTAGTTTTAGTTAACATAATAAACCTAAATAATTGAGGGGGTTAGAAAGAACTTCCGAGTATAACAATTTAGTGGGCGCTTATCGACTAATTGTACATTGTTTTTATGAGGTTTAGGGCACAGTTCTCACCATTTCGGATTGCACCCTCTAAAGAAGCAGGATAACCATTTTCAACATAGTCGCCAGCAAGCCACAATCCTTTAATGTGGGTCTTACTTTGTGGACGGTTTTGCTTGATATTGACATGGCATGCAAATGTAGCCCGTTTTTCTCGAACTACCAGGCTATCATTAACTGTTTTGGGCATATCAGGGAAAAAGTCATGCAGCTCCGCACAGACATGTTGGATGAGTTCTAAGTTCGTCATTTCCTCATGCTTTCCAGGGGCGCTGATCACCACTGCCATTAAGCCCGGTGTTTGTTCACTGCGATCAAATACCCATTGACTGATTGTTCCAGTTAAGCCGATCATTGGCTTTATCAACCGAGTTTCTGGAGGATAATGTAAATAGACCGTACAAATAGGATATTCAATTGTACTTGTCGCTGGGATTAAGTCTGCTAGTAGTTTGCTACTTTGTGATGGGCTTAATGCAACAATAATATTGTTTGATTCAATTCTGCTATCTTTGGTTTTCACACCGCAGACTTCATTATTATCGATAATAAGTGAGCGAGCACGGGTGTTTAAACTTATCTTGCCTCCGTGTTGCTCAATATAATGGGCTGCTGCACGAGGGAATACATCACCTAAAGGAATACGTGGAATTAAAGAGTCTGCAGCGGCTTTGCCTCGGCCTAAACTATCTTTTAATACTCGGGCCATTAATTGTGCTGATGCCAGTTCGATGGGGGTATTTAACGTCGCTAGGCAGAGCGGCTCCCATAATTGTTTAATAAAACGGGGAGACTGTTTTGTGTTTAATAGCCACTCACTGACACTAATATCTTCAGCAGATAATATTTTAGGAATAGAGTGTTGTAGTTTTGTCAGCTGATATAGCCCGCCAATGCCCGCACTATCAATCAAACTCCAAACAAGAGAAAGCGGCCAGGGTAGTCGGCTGTTAGCCGATAAGCTTAAAGGCAGATAGTCAGTATCATAAAGAGTGATGTCTAAAGGACTACGCTCAAAAATTTTGTCAGGATCGCTACCAATAGTATTCATCATCGCTAACATTCGGTCATAAGCGCCGATCATCAGGTGTTGACCATTATCAACCGTCTGATCTTTCCATTGAATATTACGCGCTCGGCCGCCTAACTGTTTGGCTGACTCAATCAGATGAACAGCATGACCTTGCTGAGTGAGGGTGACCGCTGCTGCAAGGCCGCTCCAGCCACCACCAATAATTAAGGTATTAGGTTTTGATTGCATCATGATAAATGAATTTATTTAAACTTTTTTTCATGGCGTGCTGTACGCCAAGCAATCCATAACTTCTTCAGCGGCGTTAATGAAATACGCTGTTTCATCACCTGAAAATTGTCTTTCTCAATTTCATTCAGTGTTGCTTCGTAGATGGCAGCCATGATTAAGCCGGTGCGTTGGCTATAACGATCAGTCGTCGGTAGAACTTCCATCGCTTGTTGGTAATATTGCTTGGCTCGAGTAGTTTGGAATTTGAGTAACTCGATGAATTCAGGTGTTGATTTCAGCGCTAATAAATCATCAGGATTAACATTAAATTGTTCTAACTCATTAAGTGGCAAATAAATTCGACCTCGTTGAGCATCTTCACGTACATCACGAATAATATTAGTCAATTGTAATGCCATGCCTAGATTTTCAGCATATTTCAGCGTTTTTCGGTCTTTATAGCCGAAGATTTCAACTGATAATAAACCTACAACACTGGCTGCTCGATGACAATATAAGGCAAGCTGACTAAAATCAGCATAAGAAAACTGTTCTAAGTCCATCGCCATGCCATCAATGATTTCCACAAAGTACTCTTCATGTAAATCAAAATTTTCTAGTGCAATTTGTAATGCCTTACCGACCGGATGAGTGGCTTCATTTTTGAAGGTACGCTGAACTTCTTCGCGCCACCAGTCTAATTGTGCTCGCGCTACAGTCGCATCAGAGGTTTCATCAACCGCATCATCTACTTCACGACAAAACGCATACAAGGCAATGATTGCTTGCCGCTGTACAGGAGGTAAAAAGCGAAAGCTATAATAAAAGCTAGAGCCACTTTTAGCGGCTTTATCTTGGCAGTATTCATCAGGTGTCATCGTTTTAAGTGCTCCACAATACGGTTATTTTGTAATTGAGATTCAATGATGAGGTCAATATCTTGTTTAGATTGATATTGATACCACACGCCTTCTGGGTAAATAACTAAAATCGGTCCTAAAGAGCAACGGCCTAAGCATCCCGCTGAATTAATACGTACTTTCTTTAGTTTTAATTTTTTTACTTTCTTCTTAGCGTAGTCACGTAAGGATTGTGCCTTATGTTCTGCACAGTTAGAACTGTCATCACGAGAATGGGTGCAAAAGAATACATGCTGTTTAAACAATTTAGCCATAAAGATACTTAAAAGGTACGTTGAACTGCAAAGTCAGCTAAGCCGATTAATGCCTCTTTATAAGGTGACGCAGCTAAATTAGTTAAGCTTTCTTTAGCTCGCTTAATTTCATTTTGAGCCGCTTGGGCGGTGTAATCAATCGCGCCTGTTTGCTGAATGATGACTATGATTTCATCAATCTTATCGCGTTGCCCTTGTTCGATTGCAGTACGAATAATCTGTTTTTGGACTTCATTACCTTCGCGCATGGCATAGATAAGAGGTAATGTCGCTTTACCTTCCGCTAAATCATCACCAATATTTTTACCAATAGTTTCGCTAGAGGCACTGTAATCTAATAAATCATCAACTAATTGGAAGGCACTACCTAAGTGCATGGCGTAATCGGCCATTGCTCGTTCAATTTCAGCAGATGCTTGACTGACCACAGCACCTAATTCACCGGCAGATTCAAATAATTTAGCGGTTTTATGGTGAATTACTTCAAGGTAATTTTGTTCAGTGACATCGGCATCATTACAGTTTAGAAGTTGTAATACCTCGCCTTCCGAAATGATATTGGTAGTATGCGATAAGATTTTCATCAAAGGCATAGAGTCCATTTCAACCATCATTTCAAATGAACGGGTATAAAGAAAATCACCCACTAAAACGCTAGCTTCATTGCCCCATAAATTATTAGCTGTTTCGCGTCCGCGTCGCATAGCAGAATTATCAACAACATCATCATGCAATAATGTGGCGGTATGAATAAACTCAATAATTGTCGCAAGATTAATATGTTGGTCACCTTGGTAACCTGCTGCGCGTGCGCATAAAATAGCGAGCGCTGGACGTAGGCGTTTGCCGCCACTGTTTATAATATAATGCCCAAGCTGATTAATCAGTACCACGTCAGACTGCAAGCGTGATTGAATCATAGCGTCAACGGCCGACATATCATCTTCGATCAAAGAATAAATGGATTGAATATCCACAGTGTTTAATTACCTATATAATTGGGTTTGAAAAAACGTGTACTTTCTCATGCAGGGCTATGAATCGCAAATATTTCAAGCATAGTTTGATCTCTTTCGAGAAAGCGGTTAGAATTGCGGGTCTTTTGTTGGGTTGACCAGCAAATACCTTACTTATTATTTTTTGGAGACAGCGATGTACGCTATTGTCGCGACTGGCGGTAAACAATACCGTGTTAGAGAAGGCGAAACACTTCGAGTAGAGAAATTGTTCGCTGATGCTGGTGATTCAATTGAATTGGAACAGGTTTTATTAGTAGGTGAAGGCGAAGACATTAAAGTCGGCGCTCCTTACCTAGAGGGTGCGAAAGTAACCGCTACTATTACTGACCATGGTCGTGAAGCTAAAGTGAAGATCATTAAATTCCGTCGCCGTAAACATTCACGTAGACAAATGGGTCACCGTCAGTCTTACACTGAAATTAAAATCACAGGCATTACTGCTTAAGATTTTCGAACACAAGAGGATTTACAAATGGCTCATAAGAAAGCTGGTGGTAGTACTAGAAACGGACGTGATTCGGAGTCGAAACGTCTTGGTGTCAAACGTTACGGTGGTGAATCAGTATTAGGTGGAAACATCCTTATTCGTCAACGTGGAACTCGCGTTCATGCGGGTCGTAATGTTGGTCTTGGTAAAGATCACACATTATTTGCTAAAGCAGACGGAAAGGTTTTGTTTGAGGTTAAAGGTCCAAAGAACCGCACATTTATCAGTGTTATCACTGACTAAATAATCGTATGTTGGCCCAGATTCGGGGCAATATCGTGAAGAAGCCCCGCTGATGCGGGGCTTTTTTGTTTCTGGAAGCGTAGAATTGAACTCTACTTTATATTGTTAGTTTCTTGCTAAGAATAACAAAGGTGTAAAGTAGTCTTTTTCATACTAACGTTATCTAGAACTAAATTTAATAATTGGCTAATTACAATGAAATTTGTAGATGAAGCAAAAATTACAGTACGCGCAGGCGATGGTGGTAATGGTTGCCTGAGTTTTCGTCGTGAAAAATATATTCCCTTTGGTGGGCCTGATGGCGGTGATGGCGGTGATGGCGGTGATTTATATTTAGTGGCAGATAAACAAGTTAATACACTTGTTGATTTCCGCTATAAGCGTAACTACGAAGCTGAACGAGGCCAAAATGGTCAAAGTAAGCAATGCAGTGGGCATCGCGGAGAAGATCTTGTTATCAGAGTGCCGATTGGTACTGAGGCATGGGATCATGATACCGATGAGCTAATTGGTGATCTAGCCAAAGATGGTGATCAGTTATTAGTCGCAAAAGGCGGTTGGCATGGTTTAGGTAACTTACGTTACAAATCAAGCACTAACCGAGCACCAAGACAAACATCAAGTGGTACAGAAGGTGAAAAACGTCGCCTACGTTTAGAGATGAAAGTATTGGCTGATATCGGTCTATTAGGTTTACCTAATGCTGGTAAATCAACCTTTATCCGTCAAGTTTCTGCGGCGCAACCTAAAGTGGCTGATTACCCTTTTACTACCTTATATCCAAATTTAGGCGTAGTGACACTAAAAGATGTACGTAGTTTTGTTATTGCTGATGTACCTGGTTTAGTTGAAGGTGCCTCTGAAGGTGCTGGTTTAGGTATTCAATTCCTCAAACATCTAACTCGAACTCGTTTATTGTTGCATATGGTTGATATGGCACCGATTGATGTTAAGCAAGATCCTGTTGAAAGTGTGAAAATAATCAATAAGGAACTTGAGCGTTATAGCGATGCTTTAGGTAGCCAAGATCAATGGTTAGTGCTGAATAAGATGGACTTGGTGCCAGAAGATATTCGTGATGACTTATGTCAGGAAGTCTTAGACCGTCTTGATTGGAAAGGAAAAGTATTCCGCGTCAGTGGTAATTCAGGCGAAGGTTGTGACCAGCTTTGTGATGAAATCATGGACTATCTTGATGATATTAGAGAAGCAGAACAAGCCGCTAAAGATGCTGAAAGAGCTGAACTGATAAACTCACGTAAGCCATCATCTGAGGAATAATTGTGAATTCGCCGCACCAAGAATTAATAAATACCAAGCGCTGGGTAATTAAAATTGGTAGCGCGTTATTAACGAAGGTCGGTGAAGGTTTAGACCTTGATCGAATTAGTTGGCTAACAGCAGAAATTGCCTGGCTAAGACAACAAGGTAAAGAAGTTGTTTTGGTCACATCAGGCTCAGTAGCTGCCGGCATGCAGGAATTAGGTTGGACCGAAAGACCGCATGCCTTGCATCAACTGCAAGCTGCTGCAAGTGTGGGTCAGATGGGACTAATTCAAGCCTATTCATCAGAGTGTAAAAAACATAATATTCACACTGCGCAGATCTTATTAACCCATTCTGATTTATCAGATCGTGGTCGTTATTTGAATGCACGTAGTGCTTTGCATACGCTATTAGAGTTAGGTGTATTACCGGTCGTGAATGAAAATGACACCATTGCAACAGAAGAAATTCGCTTTGGTGATAATGATACCTTAGCTGCGATGACTACTAATTTAGTAGARGCMGAWGTRTTRGTYATTTTGACTGATCAAGAWGGYTTRTTTGAYTCKGATCCWCGWMAMAATCCWGATGCSMRMMTGATYGCWGCYTCKGCSGCKAGTAATSMSGCWTTRGATGARATGGCGRSYGAWGGYRCCGGCYMWYTAGGSCGTGGTGGCATGGCAACTAAGTTGTTAGCTGCCCGCCGAGCGGCACGTTCAGGTGCTGTAACGGTTATTTTATCCGGTAAGCAGCCAGAAAATTTACGCCTGTTAGCTGCGGGTACAGCTGTGGGCACATTATTATGGCCTGATGATGAACCTATGTCAGCAAAACAGCAGTGGCTACTGGGTCATCAGGCTAAAGGTCGCATCATATTAGATGATGGCGCGGTAAGTGTCATTCGCCAACAAGGCCGAAGTGTATTACCGATTGGCATACTACAGGTTGAAGGTGATTTTTCGCGTGGAGAGTTGGTGGTATGCAGTGATAGTGCTGGTAAAGAAGTTGCTCGAGGCCTAGTTAACTATAATTTTGATGAAACAAGTCGACTAATGGGCCATGCAAGCTCAGAAATTGAATCTTTATTAGGCTATGTGGATGCGGCAGAATTAATTCATCGAGATAACTTAGTCATTACCAGTTAAATATAAATGCAACAAATTAAGAGTTAATAAAATTCAGACATAAAAAAACCGACTTTCGTCGGTTTTTTTATAAGTATTAAATACTCAATATTACATTGCGCGAACTCGTGCGTTCAAACGGCTTTTGCTACGTGCTGCGGTATTTCTGTGAACAATACCTTTACCAGCCATTTTATCTAATGCTGGGATAGCGGCTTTGAAAGCAGCAGTTGCTTGTTCTTTGTCGCCGCTTTCGATAGCAGCTTCTAATTTTTTAAGACCTGTGCGCATTGCCGAACGTTGACTAGCGTTACGTTGACGGGCATCTTCTGCTTGACGTGCGCGTTTTTTTGCTTGTGCTGAGTTTGCCAAAATACTTCTCCGAAAAATTGAGCTTTTATGCTGTATATATAATGAACAGAGCATTATCCCGATCTTTGTCGCTATTGTAAAGAAATATTAGATCTAATCTCTATCAAATAGTCAGTTTAAGTAGTTGAACACTATCGGAATTGTAAAAAACAAGTTTAAATTATTTTCTAAACAGGCTCTATATCGCATATTTTACGTGATCCACGTATTATGTGGGCAACTTTTATTTTTAGGTTTGAATATGAAAATTGTGACAGTGAATGTAAACGGCATTCGAGCCGCTGGGCGGAAAGGTTTTTTTGACTGGGTGGCTAAAGAGCAGGCGGATGTTATTTGTATTCAAGAAACAAAAGCTCAAATAGACCAATTAGAAGACGCCTTATATCATCCCGAAGGTTATGCCTGTTTTTATCATGATGCTCAAAAGAAAGGTTATAGCGGTGTAGCGCTTTATTGTCGTGAACAGCCCGATGAAGTCATTGTTGGCATGGGTGATGAAGAGTTTGATTCAGAAGGACGTTATATCGAAGCTAAGTTCGGTAAATTAAGTGTTATTTCTCTTTATATGCCTTCAGGCTCATCAAAAGAAGAGCGCCAATTACTGAAATATCGCTGCATGGACCATATGATGGCCAAGTTAAAAGAGATGAAAGCATCGGGGCGTGATTATATTGTCACCGGAGATTGGAATATTGCTCATAAGAATGAAGATATTCGTAATTGGAAAGGTAATTTAAAGAACTCGGGCTTCTTACCTGAAGAGCGCGCGTGGTTAGATACGCTATTTGATGAGGTTGGTTTTGTGGATGCTTTTCGTGAATTAGAACAAGAAGAGCATCAATATACCTGGTGGTCGAATCGAGGTCAGGCTAGAGCTAATAATGTCGGTTGGCGGATTGATTACCATATTTTATCGCCAAGTTTAAAAGGTAAAGTGCTATCGACTGAGGTTTACCGACAAGAGAGTTTCTCTGATCATGCGCCTTTGACGATTGAATATGATTATAAGTTTAATCAAAAATGATTGAGGCTACGCGCCAGACAAGTTGGCTTGATCCTATAAAACTATTTTTTCACCCTCGTGTTATTGCGCTGTTTTTTTTAGGAATTTCAGCGGGTATTCCTTTGTTATTAATCTTCTCTTCGCTAAGTTTATGGCTACGAGAAGCGGGTTTAGATCGTGCTGCAGTCACCTATTTTAGTTGGGCGGCCCTGGGTTACTCGTTCAAGTTTGTCTGGGCACCGTTAGTTGATACATTGCCTTTGCCTTTTTTAACGTCACGATTAGGCCGGCGACGAGGTTGGTTATTTTTATCTCAGGTCATGGTGATTACAGCCATTATAATGATGGCGCTCACCGACCCTGCTCATATATCACTAGGGATAATGGCTGCTGCTGCGGTATTTTTGGGATTCTCATCAGCAACACAAGATATTGTTATTGATGCTTATCGTATTGAATCGGCAGAGGATGATTTACAAGCTTTAATGTCATCAACTTATATTGCCGGTTACCGAACTGGAATGATTATTTCCGGTGCCGGTGCTTTATTGCTGGCGAGTTACTGGGGATCGACATCAGCGAATTATAACTATGATGCGTGGAAATGGAGCTATTTGACTATGGCTGGCATCATGTCTTTGGGATTGTTAACAACATTAATTATTTCCGAACCTAGCAATGCATTAAAAAAAGAAGGCAAAGAAAACCACATCGGTTTCTTATTATTATTTATTTTTTCTGCTATGGGATTTGTCGCCAGCTTTTATTTTAGTGGTAGTTTGTTTGAAGAGATAAAACTTAATTTAGCGGCGAGCTTACATAACGCTAAATTAGCCAGCGTGATTATCGAAACATGTCGACTTAGCTTAGGGCTTGCCGCGGCAGTCATTATTGCCAAAGTGACTATTTCTTTAGGTATTGTAAAAAGTGAACGAATTAAAAATACCTATCTTGCACCGATCAATGATTTCTTTCAGCGTTATGGCTGGTCATTCGCCTTACTATTACTGGCATTGATTGGTTTTTATCGTATTTCAGATATTGTCTTGGGCGTCATTGCCAATGTGTTTTATCAAGATATGGGCTTTACTAAGACTGAAATTGCCAGTGTAGTTAAAAGCTTTGGCTTGTTGATGACGATTGCAGGTGGTTTTTTAGGCGGACTACTGGCTGTACGTTTTGGGGTAATTAAAATCCTATTTTTAGGCGCACTATTATCATCACTGACTAATCTACTCTTCATGCTGTTGGCACAATCAGGCCATGATATGACCTTACTTTATCTAGTTATATCAGCGGATAACTTATCATCTGGCCTTGCTAGTGCAGCCTTTATTGCCTTTCTATCAAGCTTAACCAATATCTCATTCACCGCAGTACAATATGCTATTTTTAGCTCATTAATGACGTTATTGCCTAAAATATTGGGTGGTTATTCTGGTCAACTAGTGGAGACATTTTCTTATTCTTATTTCTTCTTAATTACCGCTTTAATCGGCTTGCCAGTGTTGCTGTTGATTGTATTGGCGGACAGGAAGTTTAAGTTTAATGCGGTGACGATTAAGGCTGGATAAGTTTGAAGCTTATTTAGACCAACCGCCGCCTAAGGCTTGGTAAAGCGATACGCTAGCCTGTAGCTGCTGTTGGCGTAGTTGAATCGCACTATCTTCAGCCGCATACAGGCTTGTTTGGCTATTGAGCAGGGTTAGTAAGGTATCGGCACCGGCACGGTAACGTATCTCTGCTAATTCAAAGGCGCGTAGTGTTTGTTTGAGCTGTTCTGCGTGTGCCAGCACTTGTGTATTCAAGCCTGACAATGTGGTCAGTGCTTTATCTACATCTACATCTGCAAAGGCATTAAGCAAACTAGTTTGATAATTGGCTAWTAATTGTTCTCTCACTGCCAGACTAAGCTGATGTTGAGCTGCCAGGCTACCTGCATTAAAAATCGGTGCAATTAAATTAGCCGCAAGCGAGTAAAGCGGGTTGTGTAGTATTTGACTGACGATATTGCTATGACTATCAATTTCAGCCGTTAAACTAAGCTGAGGCATCATAGCTGCACGTGCAACGGCAATATCAGCTTCAGCTTCACTCAGAGCTGCTTCAGCAAGGGCAATATCAGGCCGATGTAGCAGTAAATCAGATGGTAGCCCTGAGTGCGGAATCACTGGCATTGTAATGTCTACTAATGATTCTGTGATGGTCAGTCGCTGTGTTTGTCCGAGTAATAGGGCGATGGTCGTTAGGTTGTTAGTTCGTTGTTGTATCAATGCCGCTGTTGTTCGTTGCAACGAAGCTAATAAAGCCTGCTGTTGAGCTTGCTCAAGTGGCATGCCAGCACCACTATTAATTCGGGCTTCAATCAAGGTTAAAATGCGCTGAGCATTTTTAACATTGAGTTGGGCAATATTGAGTCGTTCATTCAGACTCACTGCTTGCAGCCATTGTTTGGCAATATTGGCGGTTAGAGTCAGATAAACAGTGTTGTAATCATAGTGACTCGCACGCAAGGCCGCTTTAGAAGCGTGCTGTTTCGATTTATTCTTATCCCAAAAATCTACTTCATAATAAGTGCTGAGTCCGAGTCCTAATGAGTTGTTGTGGAGGCTATGTTTTACTTCACCGGAACGAGAGGCTGAGGCTGAACCGTTTACTGTAGGCAGTAGCGCAGCAGAAGAGATTATTAGTTGAGACTCAGCTTGGTGAATACGCGCAATGGCAGAGGCCAGATCCATGCTTTGTTGATCGGCGGTTTCAATCAGCTGGTTGAGTTCAGGACTATTAAAATAGTGCCACCATGTTGAATCTACATTTGAGCCTGTGACAGTAGATTCTGCCTGCTGCCATGAAGGTGCTAATACTGTTTCAGCTACATCTTGAGGATGTATACGCACTGTTTTATTAGGAATGCTACAGCCTGAGAGGACTAGCAGGCATAAGCCGATAGTTAAATTTAAGCGTATATTAGCTAAGATCATGATGGTAGCGGCCTCATTAAGATTATTCACTTGCCAATGCGATGACAGGATCAAGTTGTGCTGCTTTTTTAGCCGGAGTGAAGCCAAATATAACACCGGTAATAAGGGCACTACTGAATGCGCCGCCTACGACTAAAGGAGTAATCAGTACCGGAACATCATCGATTAGTAATACGGCAATTAATAAGATAGCAAATGCCAGCAGAATACCCATGATGCCGCCTACAATAGATAGCAACACTGATTCTGCTAAAAATTGGCGAAGAATATCACGCTGGCGAGCACCTGTAGCCATACGTATACCTATTTCACGGGTACGTTCTCTTACCGTCATCAACATCACATTCATCACGCCAATACCGCCTACTAATAGTGATACCGCTGCAATAGAACCTAGCATTAATGACAGCTTGCCCATAATATCTTCCGTTGATTTTTGTGAGGCAGCACTATTTTCTAATTCAAAATCAACTACGCCATTGTGTAAGCGAGTGAGAGTTTCAATAATGACTTTTTCTGAATGTTCAAGGGGGTAGTCTTCCGATACGGATAGGCCGATAAATTCTGGATCAGTAGGGCCAAATACACGGGTAATAGCCGTTGAATAGGGAATCGCAACTTGATCATTTCTATCCCAATTACCGCCGTTATTATCTTTTTTATTAAGTACACCGATGATTTGAAATGGGTTATTTCCCACTAGAATAAATTTACCAATAGGATCATCATTTTTCTCAAACAGAGCTTGACGAACAGTAAGGCCAATAACCGCTACCGCTACTGCACGTTGAATTTCATCTTCATTAAAAAAGCGACCTTCGGCGACAGGCCAGTGATAAATAATGGGATAATTAATACTGGCAGTACGCGTGTAAGAACGGTGATCTTTCTTACCATAACGGATTAATTTAGTTGAGCCTAAAGTGGGCTCTACTATGGTAACTTCAGGTAATTGTTCTAACATTTTTAGATCCGCGAGGGTTATTATTCCCTCGGGAGCTTGTGGAGAAGGTGACTTCCCTTCAAGATACATGGTGTTTGAGCCAAACGTACCCATTTGTTCTCTAATATCACGCTTGGCTCCTTCAGCAATGGACATCATTACAATGACTGAAGCTACACCAATAATGATGCCTAATAATGTAAGTGTGGTTCGAAATGGGTTGGCTAGCATCACTCGTTTTGCTGAACGAGAAGCATTATGTAGGCCTAAAAATAAGCTTCCGCCTTTGCTTGCATCTGAGTTGGAGATGTCTGGCGGTAATAAGGCTGACTGTTGTGTTTGAGCTAAAGAACTTTCTGTAGATTGAGACTGGTCACTAATAATCTCGCCATCACGAATTTCTATTATTCTATTAGCTCGCTGGGCGACTTCTTTATCATGCGTAATCAAAATAATGGTGTGACCAGCAAGAGCTAGCTCTTGCAATAAATCCATAACCTCTGCACCGGTAGTAGAGTCCAGTGCACCTGTCGGTTCATCGGCAAGGATAATACAGCCACCATTCATTAAGGCGCGAGCAATAGATACACGCTGTTGTTGACCACCAGAAAGCTGATTGGGTTTGTTATTAAGGCGGTCGGCTAAACCTAAGCGACGTAATAAAGAATGGGATTTTTCACGACGTTGTTGTTCTGATAAACCGGCGTATAGAGCGGGCACTTCCACATTTTCACTGGCACTCTCACTTGGAATGAGATGATAGCTTTGGAAAATAAAACCAAAGGCTTCGCGGCGTAACCAGGCCAATTGATCGCTATTAAGATCGGCCACATCATGGCCGGCAAAGCGATATTCGCCAGAACTGGGCCGATCAAGGCAGCCCAGAATATTCATTAAGCTTGATTTTCCTGAGCCAGAAGTACCGACGATCGCAACAAATTCACCGGCGTGAATTTTAAGTGAGATATTGTCTAATACTTGGACTTCTGGTTGGCTTTCATGGCTTTTTTCTTTACCACTATATTGGCCACCGTAGAATTTATTAACATTAATAAGCTCTACTAAAGCAGCTGAACTGCTAGGCATTACCATAGATCTCGGCGATGTTTATGTTCGATGGTGCGGACAATAATATTGGAATTACTATCTAAACCTTCTAGCACTTCAACATTTAAACTATCTTTACGGCCTGCTTTTATCGTATGTGATTGTGGCTTCCCTTCTGAGTCTAGAGTTTGAACGCTATACATATCAAATTCTTCCGGCTTGGCGGTACTACTTGTAGGGGAAATAACTCGCTTTATCCCTACTCGAGGCGCAATTAATACATTTTCGGCGAAGGTGGTAACAAAGGATACTTGTGCTGTCATACCTGACATTAATACTCCATCTGAATTATCGACATCAAATAACACTGTGTAAAACACTGTTTTGGCATTATCACTATCAGCAGGTGGTGCAGGCAATACTTGCCGAACAGTGCCATGCCAACGGCGACGGTCATTACCCAATGTGGAGAACCAAGCCGACATATTGGTTTTGATATATAAAATATCTGCCTCTGCAACATTGACCTGAACAGTCATGGTCGATAAATCTGCAAGTGTTAATACTACTGGGGTTGAGTAAGTTGCATTCAGTGTTTGACCTTGTTTGGCTGCAACCGATAACACCGTACCTGACATAGGTGCATAGATTTTGGTATAACCTAATTCTGCTTCATCGCCTTTAAGTCCTGAAATTGTTTGATTAATTTGGGCATTGAGTTGATCGATTCGTGCACGTGATGTTTTCCAATCAGCAGTGGCTGATTGCACATCTTCTTCACGGGTAGCGCCTTGTTCAGCCAGTTTATGCTGACGGTTATATTGCTGCTTGGCTAAGGTGGCCAAGGCCTGACGTTCTGCCAACTGGGCGCGTTGTCCTGCTAACTGAGCGCGGCCTGCATCGACAGTAGCTTGTTGCAGACTGGCATCAATTTCAGTGAGTAACTGTCCTTTTTCTACGATACTTCCCGGTTCAACCGTTAAGCTAATAATTTGCCCAGATACTTGTGCGCCGACATCAACAGAATAGCGTGGTTTTAAGGTGCCGATTGCCACTACGACAGCTTCAATATTACCTCGAGAAATTGATTGGGTTTCATAGCGGGTGACAGCTTGTCCACTCCACCACCAAAATACCGCAAGTGAAGTAACAATAAGTAATATAACAATACGGCGGAGTAGTTTATATAATGATGAGAGGAAACTGTTCTGACTCATTAGAGGGGTATTATCCAGAGGGTTATTTGATTGTAAATGCAACAGGCACAACAAACTCTATCGTTTCACCTTCAATTTCAGGCGGGGGTGCAGGTAGAGGATCGGCACGTTTAATTAATGCTAAGGTTTCTTTATTTAAGGCCTTATATTTACTTGGGCGATCTAAACTATAACTAAGTACAGCACCAGTCCGACTAATCACTACACGCGCATAGACAACGGCTTGTTGTTTTCTACGTCTCGCCTTACGTGGGTAACGTTTATGATGTTCTAAGTGACCTAAYACTGCAGAGCGCCAGTTAGCGGGTGCAGGTGAAGGCGCTAAAGATACAGCTGCATCTCTTGGCGCAGCGACTTGTGGTGCTGGAGGCGCTTTCACAGTAGGCGGAGCCATTTCTTCTTTTGGCTGCTCTTTTTCCCGTTCGGGCTCAGCCTGTTTTGGCTTCGCTTTTGCTTTAGGCGGCAATACTACCGCAGCCTTTTTAATTTCAGGTATGTCAGGCAGCTCTTCTATTATGGGTTCCGGCTCGGGCTCGGGTTCTATTTCGGGCTCGGGCTCTATTTCTGGTTCCGGCTCGATAGGTTCGGGTGGCGTTTCTTCTTGCATTGGACCTGGAGGTGCGGCAACGGGGGGAAGGGCAGGAGCGGTTGGCATCGGGGCTAATTCAATTAGAATCGCTGCCATCGGATTATCGGCAATAGGGTTATTATCGATAGGGTTATACAAAATATATAACACGATCGCGACATGCAGACCGATGATCGTAGCCAAAGAGCCTGGCCAGCGAGCTGAAGATGAACCATAAAATGAGTTTGTAAGGTTTCCTGTATCGATCATGGTGAAACTGCATCGCCTTGAGGAACTGAATCCAAACCGACTAATGCAATTTTTAAGTAACCCGCATTGCGTAAATCATTCATCACTAACATTAAATCACCGTAAGGCACTGTTTTGTCTGCACGTAAGAAAATGCGCTTTTCTTCATTCTTTTCTGTGGCTTTATCGAGTGCTTGTTTAAGATTCTCTTTAGCAATAATGTCATTGCCTAATGCAATACTCAGGTCTTCTTTCACTGTAATAAATACAGGTGTATCCGGACGCTTTTGTTTTTGTGCATTAGAGGCCGGCAAGTCAACATTAATATCAACAGTGGCAAGAGGTGCAGCCACCATAAAAATAATCAGCAATACCAACATGACATCAATGAAGGGAGTGACATTTATTTCATGACTTTCAGCCAGTTCATCATCATTTTGAGAGGAGTTAGTTAACATTTACTTAATCCGCCGCTTTAACTTGGCTAGTATTTGTTTTCACCAAAGTAAGGTGAACTTCACGATCTAAATCACGTGAGATAAGACGCATAATGGCGGCATTGATATCAGCAACTAATGCTTTTGTGGCTGATATTTTACGAGTGAAGTGATTATAGATAACTACTGCTGGAATAGCGGCTACAAGGCCCATCGCAGTGGCTAATAATGCTTCCGCAATACCGGGTGCAACCACGGCAAGGTTGGTTGTTTGTGACTCTGAAATACCGATGAAACTATTCATTATTCCCCAAACAGTACCGAATAAGCCGACAAAAGGAGCAACAGAACCAATAGTGGCTAGAACGCCTGTTCCAATCATCATTTTACGGATTGTAGCGACTTCAATTCTTGATAGACTAGAGGCAACACGTTCTTTTATACCTTCTTTACTGACCGCTTTATTGGCTAAATCGGCTGAAAGGCGAAGCTCATCATCTGCCGCGTCGACTAAACCTTGGGCAATACCATTAATATCATGATTATTGGCGGCATCTGTTAAGGTTTTGGCTGCAAGTAATGGGGTTAAATTACCGCGTAAACGACGTTGTAGATTACTTAATTCGATTGATTTAGACAGTAGAATTGTCCAGGTTAATAATGAAGCAATGGCAAGGCCAATCATCACTGTTTTTACGATCCAGTCGGCCGCCATAAACATACCCCATGGAGAAAGGTTATGAGGCAAGGTTGAAGCTACTTCGTCATCTACAAGAGACTCATCGAGTTCAGCCTCTTCTGTTAATGCGGGGGCATCTTCACCTTCAAGTGACGTTCCATCATTACCCTCTGTTATATGCTCACTGAATGCAGAGGTAGTACCGGCAGCGTCTGTTGTCGTTACCACATCCTCTGTACTCGGCGAAAGCTCATCATCAGCATAAATATCAGCAGTAAAAAGCAGGCCGAGAGTAAGCATCATCAATAAAGCGATGTAATGAGTGCGAGGCAAAATAAGAGATGAATAACGATTCATGATGTTTACGATCCTGATGTAGAGGTTTTAAGAGGTTGGGCATAAATTTCGATACGGCAGCTAGTTAGGTTATAACCATGTTCTGCTGCAATCTCAGCTTTAATTTTATCTAACGCTTCATTACGAAACTCAATGATGTTGCCTGTATGGGTATCAATTATATGGTCTTGAGGCTCAGATTTAGATAGAGCAAAATAGGCCTGCTTGGTTTCAAACTGTCGGCGCTCAACAATCCCTATATCGACTAAGACTTTGGTATTGCAGTACACCGTTGATAATGAAAATCCACAGTTTTGTTTAAGTGATTCTCGATAAACATCTTCGGCAGTCAGATGACGTTGTGCATTTTCAAATATGCCGAGAATGACTCGACGGGTCTTAGTCATGCGTACGCCACGATCTAAACAGCGGCGCTCCAGAGTTGAAGGCGTGGAGTTTGGATTCATAAGTGTGTTCCTTGCAAAACAATACCGATAAACATCATCATTAGGTTAGAGAGTAAAAGTGATGGCAAAAGCCAACGAGGCTTGTACGTCAGTAAAAGTGATTGTGTGACCGCCGCTACTGTTAATAAGCCTGTCCAGTACACTAAGCCGACAGAAACGCCATAGCTTAAAGTGCATAGATAAGCGGCAATGAGAAGTCCTGAAAATCCGGCTAGACGTATCAGTTGATAAACAGCATTACTTAGCATCTTTCGCCGAGGGAATATGATGGCGTAATGACGTTTAAGCGTTAAGCTCAAGGCAATAAAACTAATGAAAATAAGTAATAGGCTAAGCATCATGATGATGATGACGCTACTTTACTTGCTAGTTGGGCGAGCTTATTTTTTGATTGGGAAGTCGTTGCTAACAAGGAAGCTTGTTCCTTCTTATTTAGAATATGGGCGGCAAAACCAAAGCAGACACCGATTCCAATCATAGACAAATCAAAACCCGCCATCATCCAATCATTATTAATTATGTCGATAATAAGATTATGTTGGCTGCTAATCGCATTTAATAAGGGTAATAAAGCAAAGGCGATGGCAGCAAAGGATAACTGCTTAATCCAAGCTTGATTGATGGTGTATCTATTAATGCTAAACAAAGAGTAAATTAGCATTAAGCCCCAAGTAATAAATAAGGTATTCATTTCCCAATCATCACGGTGTTCAACAGTAATAGGGATAAGACGGTTAGCCCAAAAATAGGCCGCAATGGCAATAGGAAAACCAACAATCGCACCTAGATTAGTATATTCAACCATGATAAGGCCTTTACTAGGTCTAGCTGCTTTTTGAGCGCGTGTTCTGCGTTTATGTACCCATAAGATCATTCCGGTAGCAATCATGCCGGCACCGGCTAAGCCTGAGAAGAAGTATAACCAGCGAAGCAGACTATTGGAGAATAGACCTTCATGTAGGTTTATCATCACATCATAAAAGGTAACGGCTGCACTTTTTTCTATATGTTTGGCTGCCAAGTCATGCTGGAGTTGACCGCTAACGCCATCATAAATTAACTCTTGGCCATTATGGTCTAAACCTGAGTAACCATATTGGCTTAATTCAAGGTGAGCATTAATATCATGCCTATTTTCAAAGCCAATATAACGCAAAGGAGCACCATTCCAGCGTTGTTGGGCATCAGCAAAGACAGTGGACATAGAAATCATCTCTGCTGAGACTCCAGCAGCCTCTTTATGTTCCTCATGGGGGAAGAGTTCATCAAAGAAAGGTTCTCGACTATTTTCTTCCGTGCCATAAGAGGCGGCAATAGGCGCGGGTATAGTGGTAAACATGAGGAAAATTAAACCGCTATAGGTAATCATTAGGTGGAAAGGCAGGGGCAAGACACTTAATAGATTATGCATGTCTAGCCATGACTTCTGACCTTTTCGGGTTCGAAAGGTAAAAAAGTCGATGAAAATCTTTTTGTGAATAATAATCCCCGTTATTAATGCCACTAACATAAACATCGAGCTTAAACTGGTAAGCCAGTAAGCTAAACGGGTTGGAATATAATGTAGTGCATAGTGCATTCGGTAAAGCGATCTACCGCCTGCTGTTTCACGTACTTTAATGGGCTGGCCTGTTTGTTGATCTAATACTTCATCATGCCATTTCCAATGTTTTTCTTCGGGGTCATAATTATCTGCTGCAACTTTTATAGCAATTTCTTCATCGGTGAGAAAAATTTCTTCTTGCCACCAAATACTTAGGAAAGCCTCACGGCCAATAGGAAAGTCTACAAACCACTCAGGCGAATCATCACCGACTTCAATTAACCTCTTTTCAGCAAGTACTAGCATTTCGTCCTGTTCTATCGCGGTATTTTCAATCACCACATTGGGTTGCATCCAAYGGCTTATTTCATCATCAAAGTAACCCGCACTGCCTGTAATGAACATAAAAAATAATACCCAGCCAAGAACTAAACCCGCCCAAGTATGCAGCCAATTCATCGATTGACGAAAGGTACCTTCAACAATAAAATCTTGTTTCACAATAGGCCCTCTGGGATAAGAAAATACACCCAGGCTGCACACAATAAAGAAGGTAGAGTAATGCCTATCCATACGTGTAATGTGGTTCGAGCGGTAAATACCCAGAGTATGAGAAGGGTATAAATAGCAAAGCTAGCTAACATACCCGTAATGACACCATTAGATAGTGGGCCAGGAATAAGATAAGACATAATGATAGCTATCAGGTTCGATAGTATATAGCCGCCTAGAATGGCAGCTATAACACGAGACGCTAGGGCTAGGGACACGCTTAGTGGCGTATGGTTTGAATCGGACTTGCTCATAATTAAGGTTTAATCTTCACTCTTAGTTGGCTTGCTAATGATAAAGAGTATCATTAGCATGGCTATGAAACAGGAGTTAATTACTCTTTGACCCTAATTTAGGGCTGTATTCAGGTTTTATGGAGTAGATAAAAAAATAGCGACTGCTATGAGATCGCCATTAAATAATTCACCTACATATAATAAGACGAATGAGATGCCTAAAAGGTGCAGTTTTTTTTGCTTTTTTATTGAAAATAAATAGTGCTCACTTTTTTAAAATGCTGTAACGTAAGCTATATCTTAATATAGCTGTGAATATTAGAACCTTTAAAAAAGTCATAAAAAAGCCCAGATTTTCTTAAACAAAAACCTAGGCTTGAATTTAATCTCCTAATTTAAGGTGAGGCTAGAAAGTATAACGAGCACTAAATAAGAAGGACCGACCTTGCTCTAATAGAGTTTTAACTGTGGCAAATTCTTGGCCATAGCTGGCACGATCGGTATAGGCTTGATCGGTTAAGTTGTTAACTTCAAGACGAAGGTTTAAGTTTTGAGATGCTTCATAATCTGCAAATACATTGGCAACGGTATAACCCTCTTGCTGTTGTTGWCTGCTACTTTTAATCGAATCATTATCAAGTGATATTTCTACGGAAGCACCTAATACAAGATCTAAAGACTCAATGGTCTTTATCCCATTAATAGAGATTAGCTCACCTAAAGGAGAGGTGAAGTAGCTGCCATCATAAGATGAGGCGTAAGTACCTTCTTTTTTACCTTTAATATTAGAGTATTTAATATTAATTTCATCTTGATTATGTTGGAATCCAAAGAAAACATCATAACCTTCAATATTAAAATCAGAAACAGTGCTAGGACCTCCACCCCAAGAAGGTGTGCGGCCATTATTTATATCTGTTTTATAGCGACTGATACCGTAATTAAAGCCATTTATATTTCCTTTTAGGCCTATTACAAGGTTATTAGATTCAATTGAATTTATGCCTTGAGAATAGTCCCAAGATGGATTCAAAATGAAGTTCTCAGCTAATGCAATACCACCCCAAACATGAGCGGCTCCTGCATTTATAGTGATATATTGATTAACATCATACTCAGCAAAGATATTTTCACTTAGACCTGAAGCATCTAATTTTGATTTATCAATACCGGTAAAATCTTGGCTATCAAAACGCGCACCGTAAGACAGTCTTAAGCTATCATCGAGTAGTGATTGGCGAGCTTGTATAAAGACGCCTCTATTTTCAACTTTTTCGATATTATCCGGATCACCTAAAAATTCGAATTTAGCACTGTCTTTATAATAATCTAAACCTGTTGTAAGCTCGGCCCATTCAGTAAAAAAGATGTTTTCTAGTGTTGCAGATTTACTTTTAGTTATACCGGTGTAAACAATCGTTTGATTTGGATTTGCCAAAGGATGCTCAGATGTTTCTAAGTTAGATTCACTGTTTGCAATGACTAGTTTAGGGTTCCACCAACCACTATCTGTTTGATTACTGTAATTAAAAACAATATTTTTTCGGTGTAAATCATAGTTTCTTGATGCAGGTTGTGGAGCCCCAACTAGAAGGGCAGCAAAGTTAGCACGGTAAGGGCGAGCGGCATCATCATTGACCGTTTCATAGCTCAATTCAAAACGGTCACCAGAATCTGCTTCATAAGCTACTTTGGCTAAACCACTTAATAAATCAGGCTCAGTGTAGTTTACCGTATCACCATGACCATCTTTATAATCATCACCACTTACTTTGTTAATGAAAGCGAGAGCTTCAAAACCTTGTTGTTGGCCATAAACAGATGCTGCCGTAGTAAACGCCTTACTATTAGTGTCGTAACTTATTTTACCAAAGCCACCGATATTTTCATTTTCTTCAAGTACATCTGCAACATCAACGGTTTCAAAATTAAGACTACCGCCGATAGCACCAGGGCCATCATCGGCAGGTGAAATACCGGCTGAAGCTGTTACCGATTTTAATAAAGCGGGATCAATCAAAGTCGTCGCACTATGGTGAAATACTTTATTGTTTTGTCTGGCACCATCAATGTTAACCGCTAGTGCTGTTTCTTCAATGCCTCGTAAATAAAGTTTTTGATTCATAGGAATTGAACCACCGACCGAAATAGAAGACTCATTACGAGTAATATCTTTTAAATCACTCGGTTGAATGCGGTCAAGTTGAGCYTTATCGATAGTCACTAAACGACCTGTACTACTAGAGTTAGTGATTAGAGGGCTATTATTTATCGATGTGCCTTCTACTTGTAAAGCATCTAATAGCATCGTATCACTCGTTTGCAATGTATAAACGCCGGTCTCTTTTTCTGATGCGGKTAAATCAGATTTATTTAACAAGATTGAAAGAGCGGTGTTAATCGCATAATAGCCTTGTAGGCCATTAGTGCTTATATCTTTGCTTAGGCTTGAATCAAACTGCACCGTGATATTCGCTGTCGTTGCAAATTTAAGTAATGCATCTGTTAAGTTGCCTGCCGGAATGCTGTAATACTGTTGCTGGCTACTAATTGCTTCAACGGGGGCTGCACTCTCTGCACTTGCAGTTAGACTCGGCAAGCTGGTGGCGGCTGCAATTAAGCAGGCCAATAATGTTTTGTGTAGTACGGTTTGCATTGGTTTCATTGGAAATAGAATCCTCATATTAAAATTTCTCCAGGTTTCTATAACAATGACTGGCGAGAATTTAAAAAGGGACAGTTTTTATTAAGTTTTAGAGTTATTAGTTTTATCTAAGTCGTTTTTTCTTTTACTGTTACCCAGTAAGGCGTTAAAAAATGCAGTGATATCGGTAAGGTTTGGGGTAAGGCTTGAAGAATTTTGTCACTATCTTTTAATTGAAACGAGCCACTAATATGCAGGTTCGCAATCGCCGGATCACAGCGAAGTACGCCTGAACGGTAGCGGCTTATTTCATTTAAAAAATGGTCTAAACGCATATTACGGGCATAAAGTAGCCCTCTTGACCATGCATCAGCATAATCTTCGACCGGACGAATATCGCTGTGACGATCGTTATAAATTGTTAGCTGTTGGCCAGCATTAATAATAGGTAATTTACTATGTAAGTGAGTAGTTGCTTTTACTTTCCCCTCTAATACCATTAAGTCTGTTGAAATATTGCCATCAATATTTCTAACAATAAAGCGTGTGCCAATTGGCCTAAATTCACCCTGATGTGTGTGCACGCTAAATGGACGAATCAGCTGCGATGCAAAGAGTGTATCTTTACCCGTTTCTACTAGCAGTTCACCTTGATGTAATACTAATTTTCGCTGATGAGCATCGAAAATTACATCAACAATAGTATTGGTGTTCAAGTGAATTACGCTGCCATCAGCAAGCTCAATACGTTGTAGCTCTCCTTTGGCCGTGCTGTAATCAGCTGACCAGGCTTGTCGGATGCTAGAGTTATAGCCTAAGTAACTCGCGGGACCTGCTGTGATTAACACGGCCAATGTTTTCATTGCATGGCGGCGGTCGGCTCTTACTTTTCTATTCAATGTGACCATACCGGTAGAAACGGGTAATAAGCCTAACTTTTCTTGGATAGAGTGTGCGCGCTGCCATGCCTGTTCATGATCTGAGTGCGCTTGTCGCCATTGCTCACATAACTGGATATCTTCATTTGATACAGCATCATCATGTAAACGCATTAACCACTGGGCGGCTGCTCGGGCAACCTCACGGTTAATGGTATTATTATTGCCTGATATCATAATGAGCTAGCCATAATACATTCTTCAAATGCACGAGCCATATAGCGTTTTACCGTGCGTTCACTGATATTGAGTTGCTCTGCAATCGCGGCATAAGTGAGGCCTTCTAATTGTGATAATAAAAAGGTCGTTCTGATGATAGGTTTAAGCCGGTCAAATAAGCTATCTAGTTCTAATAAGGTTTCTTGCACAATCAATTGCTCTTGAGGAGAAGGCATTTGCACTTCAGGTAAATGAGCGAGTGATTCAAGATAGGCCTTTTCTAATGATTGGCGGCGAAAATGGTCATAGACTAAGCGGCCAGCTATCGTAGTCAGGTAGGCGCGAGGTTGTTTTAATGAGGGTAAAGCACCTTCTTTACGTTGAAGTTGTAGGATTCGTAAAAAGGCATCTTGAGCAACATCTGCAGCATGGTGTGAGCAGCCAAGTTTTTTGCTAAGCCATGCTTGCAACCAACTTTTATTCTCACTATAGAGTGTGCTTAAGGCGTCATTACTCACAAATTACTCGCAAAATAGAACTAGTTTTAACTCAAAGGTAGATGCAAATATAAATGATAATCATTATTAACTCAATGATTTAGTTGAGAGTGGCAGGGAAAGCAGTGCTAAAGGGTGGGCTCGTTACTTGATGATATTAAAGTCTATTAGGCTGATTATATTGAAATTTATCATTTACCCATCTTTACATGACCTTAACCCCCTTTAGCAAAAGATAATTGCACAATGTAATTCCTCGATTCATTGATTAAAAGAGAGTTACATTATGAACAAATTATTATTATCTGTTTTAGCTGCTGCATTTTCATTAACGGCATCAATCCCTGCTTTTGCTCATGGGTCCTTTTCAGCTCAGGACCATCAGCCACAATCACATCGTCAATGTGGCCAACATCAAGGCGGATTCGGTTCAATGTTTGGCATGCCGATGCACTCTCCGCTTGAATCACTTGATTTAAGCAATGAGCAAAAAAAAGCCTTATTTGAGATCCACTTAGAAGCACAACCTAATAAAGAAAAAAGAAGGTTAGTGGGGCATGAACTATTATTAACCTTAGATCCAAGCGCTAGCGATTATCAACAGAAAGTAAATGATTATGCTGAACAGGTGGCCGAGCAAGCGAAACAACGATTTTTAACCCATGCAAAGAAAAAAGCGGATATCAATGCGGTGCTAACAAAAGAGCAGCGTATTCAGCTTAAGTTTCAGCAGCAGCAAAGAATGCAGCATGATGGAAAACAATCTCGTTGGAATCATAGATAAACAATGATCAAGTTAATAGCCAAGCTACTTCCAGTATTGATTTTATCGGCATGTAGCCATGATGAAGCTCATCCTCAAGGCCCGTTGTTGCCACCTTTACAGGAAGAATTCACCACTCAGATCTTAGATATGGGTGAAAAGAATTTTACCTTTCGGGTGATGACTCCGGTGGAACATAAACCATTTGATGCTGAAGCTTCACCACCGAGGGGAGAAAGACTGCCTTCAGCTGGCAGCAAAGGGGGCCCTCCTAGTGGAGGAATGGGGGGAGGTCCGCCAGGCGGAGGTAGTGGTGGCCCGCCTTCAGGTAATGTCCCTCAAGGCGGAGGTCAACATCAAGCTAGAGATAATGACAGACCAGAGCCTGCAGATATTAATTTAGAAAAACGCTTACAAGATATGTTGGCAAAAATACAGTATTGTCAGCAGGCCTATATTATTCACAATACCTTTATAGGTGAGACGTCTCAGGTAATTATTGGGGAGTGTGTTGAGTTAGCGACAGAAAAAGATAAATTGAATTTTCCCAATGAATTTATTCCGGTGAACAAGTGATAACAAGGAAGGTTAAAGATGACTTAGTGTGTTGCCATAGAAGAATAGGAGGGTGGCACACTAAAGTAATTGTTTCCTAGGATGAGGCCAAGTAATAAAAATACGCCACCACAGTTTGAATGCTTATGTGTAAAAAGAGGTAAACACAAATAAGTCATTCGCACTATGGTGGAGTACAACTGTAGCAAGCCGTTAAAATGTAATGTGTCGTTACAATGTAGGGATTAACGACTTTRTGCCGGTTTATTTTTCTTCTGTTGCAGGTGCAGCGAAGAAAGCTGTAAATTCATCAACGCTAATTGCGCTATCACCACTTGTTTCAATTTTTTCCCAGTTGTCAGCAAGAAGTTGAGATTTGATAGCTTCTTCTTGGCTGATATAACCATCTGTATTGATATCTAACGCTTTCCATAGTTCATTGGTGTTATCTGCTTTATCTGCAGCAATAGCCGCAACGGAAATTAAAGAAAGAGAAAGAAGAGCTAATAAGTTAGACATGGTAAATCCTTAAATTATTGATTAATTAATACTGAGTTATTCAGTACTTAGCCTCATTGCAAAGGTGGTGCCATAACATAWRTTARWYYYYMNTTGMWTGRWWTYAMRRKRKKYWWGTTKTTTTTCGCTCATTTATACGTGATCAAGGTTGTTCTCAATGTGTCTCCCTTTCACGACAAATAGTGGTGCTAACTTAAATGCGAGCTTGATCAGAAGTCATTAGCTCCAAAATAGGACTAACTTAGCTTTATAAGTGATTGATATAACATTGTTTTAGGGTGAGGTAGTGATGAGGTTTGATTTGTCGTCAAATCCCGACAAAGCAGATTTCAACCTAAACCTAAGTGAATCGTTTTAATATAAGTAACTGTTTTTAACCGTGATCATCAGCTGTCGTTAAATGACGACATGGCCTATTTAAAGCTATTTTTTCAGTTTAAATTGAGCTGCTTTAAGCTCGTGACGATCAAGTAAACGATAAAACTCAGTACGATTTCGTTTGGCTAAGCGTGCTGCTTCAGTGACATTACCATTGGCTAATTGTAATAGTTTGATTAAATAGTCTCGTTCAAAATGTTTTTTTGCATCATTGAAGCTGAGCAAGGCATTGGGTTTTTCTTGTAACGCTTTTTCAATTAGCACAACAGGAATCAATGGTGTGGTAGCAAATGCACACACATGGTCAATGATGTTTTTAAGCTGCCTAATATTTCCTGGCCATTGGTAACTAACCAATAGTTCAATCGATTCGTTAGATAGACCTTTAGCTGCTGAGGATGAGTTTTGATTGATGAAATGACTGGCTAGAACAGGAATGTCTTCTTGCCGCTCTGCCAGTCGGGGCAAGGCTAAAGTCACCACATTAAGCCGGTAATATAGATCCATTCTGAAGCGATCTTGATCAATTAGTTGCTGCAAATCTTGATGGCTTGCTGAAATAATACGCACATCAATTGAAATGGTTTTATTACTGCCAACAGGGCGAATTTCCCCCTCTYGTATGGCTCGCAATAACTTAACTTGGAACGCAGGTGACATATCGCCTATTTCATCCAAGAATAAACTACCACCATCAGCCAATTCAAATAAGCCTTTACGAGATGCTATTGCACCAGAAAATGCTCCTTTTTGATGACCAAATAACTCCGACTCCAATAACTCTTCAGGAATAGCACTGCAATTAACGGCAACAAATTCTTTATGACTTCTTGGGCTGGCTTTATGTAAGGCTTGGGCTATAAGCTCTTTGCCTGTGCCGCTTTCTCCTCGAATGTAAACGCTTACATCGGTCTGAGCTAGTTGCTGTACTTCACGTAATAAATTTTCCATAGCGACATTACGGCTAATAATATCTTGTCGCCAAAGATCAGTGGTGACCGTGCTCATATCTAGCTCACTGCTTTGATGTGGGCGTAAAGCCTTAGCCACCAGTTCGATTAGTTCTTTACTGTCGAAAGGTTTAGTTAAAAAGCCAAATACATCTTGTTTGGTGGCGGCAACGGCTTCTTTTATAGTGCCGTGGGCGGTGAGGATAATAACGGGTAAGGTCGAGTAATGTTGCTGAACATAGTCAAACAAGGCAAGCCCATCCATTTCATCCATTCGCAGATCGGTAATGACCAATTGCGGTAGCTGGTGGGCAAGAGAAACTAATGCTTGCTCGGCACTAGCCACCGTTTCAACCTCAAGCCCACTGGCACGAAGGCGAAGGGCCAACAGCTTAAGCAAGCTAGGATCATCATCAACCAATAAAACAGATTGGCCTTGGAAGTTATGTTCGCTCAAACTTATTCTCCATCAAGCTTATCGTTAATATCAGATTCAATCGCCTTCAAAGCTTCTATTTTAGAGTTTTCTTTTTTCAATTTATTAGATAAAGAATAGCTTTTTCTTTTGGCATTTCTCAGGTCATTGAATAGTTTAATTTGCTGGGCATTTAACCAATAGAACTGTGAGTTCATCTCCGTATCTTTCTGCATGGCTTTTAATAAGCCTAATGACTTGCTTAATGTCAGGCATTTGAAATCATCATTTAAAGCATAAACCAATAGCCAAGCTGTTTTCCAATCACTGTTCTCTTTATAGTCTTGTTTTAACTGACGACAGAGTTGCTGTTGTTTTTTAATAGTAAAGTTATGATATTCGTTACTTTGTGAAAAGAACTCCACAAGCTGATTTTGTTCATTTAACCGCTGTAAGTTTGCGGCTGCCTCGGTAGAGTCAGCTTCAGCACTAGGCGGCAAGATTAACGTTTGATCGATGGCGAGATCGGCAGGCAGGACTTCTGGCTGCTGACGAGCTACTTGGCAAGCCTGAATACTGACAATGAGTATTAAAAAAAGTAATTTAATGAATAGCTTCATTATTTATTGTGATCCTTTGTTTTAGGCAGAGTGACACAAAAACGTGCACCACTATAATCTTTAGTAGCAGGCAATAAGTTGATCGAGCCTTGAAAGGCTTCTAAATAATGAAGAATCAAAGGTAAACCTAAACCAGAACCCTTAATTTTCCATGGGTGATCGGCATTACCTTGGTAAAAATCATCAAAAATAAGCGTTGCCATCTCTTCTGAAATCCCTGGGCCTTGATCTTCAATGGTGAATTTAATGTGCTCATTATGCTGACGGAGTTGTAGATGGATTGAACCCTGTTCAGGGGAGAACTTCAGTGCATTTGAAAGTAGATTGCTAATAATAATCCATAGCTTTTCATAGTCAGCACGTAAAGTAATATCACTTAACTCATTATGAAGGCTAATATGCTTACTTCTAAGTAATAGGCCATATTCTTTGCAGACCCGTTCGATTAAGGCTGAGAAAGAAAACTCAGATAGGTTTAATTCTACATCGGTTGAAATAATACGTTGGTATTCCAATAGGTTCTCAACCAAGCCATTAATATTGATATTACCCATCTCCATCAGCTTAATGATCTTTTGTTGCTCCGTATTGAGCTCACCGACTACATTTTCAGCCAATAAATCAGTGCCTTCTTTCAAGGTCGCTAAGGGGGTTTTAAGTTCATGGGAAATATTGCGAATAAACTGCTGCTTTTCATGTTCGAGCTTATTAAGTCGCTGTCTTAACCACTCAAGGTTGATACCTAATTCGGTTAAATCTTTTGGACCATTGATAACAATAGCTTGATCTAAACCCACTTCACCAAGACTACGAATCGCCCGGCCAATATGTTTAATCGGTCGGGTTAATAAATGAACAAAAATTAAGCCTAATATTAATGCCARAGGCACACTKATCAAGGCKGCATAAACYAGTCTAKTTCTAACACGTTCAGCAATAACCGAYAARGCATTSGCCTCAACAGCCACCCGTTTTTCACCTTCAAGTAATAAAGCACGCGCTTGGCTGGTGAGCTTATTAAATAAGGCTAAGTCATCTTGACTCAAACTCAAATTATGCTCATTTACCTGAGTAAAAATAGAATCATAAAGCGACTCTTCATTGTGCTGAAGCAGCTCGACTTGTAAGGCTGAATCTTTATTAAAACTACTGCTTTTAAGTGAGTCGATTACATCAATAAAAGCATCACGATGCTCAAGATAATTTTTAAATAAATCATCTTCTTTTAACACCTGATATTGGCGAACACTACGTTCCATGGCAATTAGACGTTCGAGCATTATTCGGCTGTTTTCAGTGGTGTTTACCGACTGAAATAAGGTTTTTTGGCTCTGCGCGGTATAATTAGCTACTTCTGTAACCGCATAAATAATGACCGATACCAGTGGAATAGCCACCAAAATAAAGCCCAACAATGCCCATTGATACAAAGAGCCAATATTAAAAAATTGGCGCAGCTGAGTTGGCTTAGAAGAGGGTGGGTTCATTGAGTTTATTGGCAGTAAAAGCGTATTAAGGAGATAACTTAAATTTCAACCGCTGAGTATATACTTATTTAAAAACAATGTATTTGAACTGCTAGGCATAATGAATGGAATGATTACTTTAATTCTAGGGGCGACTAAATGTTGCTATGCGCGACATAATGTCGCATAATTAAAGCTAATAAAGCTAATAAAGCTAATAAAGCTAATAAAGCTAATAAAGCTAATAAAGCTAATAAAAACTAAAAGGTAAATCATAATGGCAATCAGCGTAAGGTTAGATGATAGCTTTGTCACTCATGCTAGAGTGTATGCAGAGGCTGAGAATCGCTCCGTACCAAAGCAGATTGAATATTGGGCTAAAATTGGGCAAATCATGATTGATAATCCCGATCTTTCATACGAGTTTGTACATGAATCATTATTGGCAACAGAAGAAGTCAAACAAGGATTAGTGAAGCGATATGTCAGAAGAACAAAATCAGATTGATGTTTATGAATCTAGGCGTTTTGAGAAGGCTTTAAGCAAACTATCTGAAGCGCAACTTAAACTGGTTGAAGATGAAATTGAGAAAATTATTGATGAGCCGGAAATTGGCGAAGTAAAGAAAGGTGACCTTGTAGTGGTTCATTAAATCAGGACACCAACTTAGGTGGTAAAATCCACCGCAACGAGGTGTTTAATGACAACAAAACGAAGAGAATTCAGTCCCGAGT
>NVVP01000026.1 GCA_002402245.1 Gammaproteobacteria bacterium
TGGTAAAGGAGATATCGCTAGCCGGTTATTTAGCTCTTTACAGCTTGATAGCTCGAAAGCGCGTGAGTTATTACAGTGGCAACCGGTGATAACAATGGACGAACAGCTAAAAAAGACTGCTGAACATTACCGAAGATTTATTGATTAAGGAGATAATATCCATTTAGACAGTTAGGTTGGGTATTTTAAGGTGGGTATAAGAGATAAAAGGTGAGCATTTTGACTTAATCTGATTGGGTGAGTAGTCGTTTGAAACTTAAAATTAACAGTGATTGTTTGAAGCTGCACAATGACATCTGCAGATAAATTATAGACATTCATCCTTAAAATTATTTATATACCTTGAACCGATTAAATGAGTTACTTGGACAAGGAAGAGGGGACGGCAAATTTAGCTGAGTTATGCTGAGAATACCATTACATGCGAGAGCTATATTATTACTTTATATAAGCTCATTTGCTACTGGCGGCTTAGCCTTCATTACAAATGTAATTCTTGCCAGAGAGTTAGAGCCTACAGATTACGGTACTTTTGTCGTTATCCTGGCAACAATAATGTTAGTTTCATCCTTTGCAACAGCAGGTATCCCGCATTTTTGGCTACGTGTTTTTGGTCGGGAAGGTCATTCAGCTCTTCGCTGGCTTAAAACATCTTTATATACAGTGTCTGTCAGCACGATTTTTATTGCTTTAGCATTATTATGCTGGGCTCATTGGGGGCCACATAATGTAGCTTTTCAACAGCTATTCTATTGGCTATTCTTGCCGATTTTAGTTGGACAGGTTTTATTTGAACTGGTTACCGCCAAATTGCAATTAGAAGAAAACTATAGTTTTTTAGGAATATGGCAACTACTGTTAAATAGTCTTCGTTTATTTTGGGTGCTTATATTTTTCACATTATTTTGGGATGCCTACACTTTAGAAAACCTGTTTATAGGAATTTCAGGGTGTTCTATTGTGGTTGTTATAGTGGGAGTATTTTCACTGCGGGGGATGCTGACGAGTCGTTTTAAGTTGAAAGGACACACGAATAGTAAAAGTTATCAGTGGGGATGTACACCATCGATAAGTAATGTTCTATCTGAATCTTACCTATTTGCGTTAGCGGGTTTTTTTTATGTTATCTATTTTCAAAGTGATATCATTTTACTAAAGTATTTAGATAGTCCGGAAAGTGCAGGTATTTATAATATCGCCTTCATTATGCTGGGGGCAATTTATTTGTTCCCATCTATTTTATATCAAAGGTTTTTACTACCTAAACTGCACCGCTGGGCTGTTCATGATAAGGCCAAACTTCTGAGGGTTCACCACCTAGGTAACTATATTATGTTGCTGACTGGGATGTGTATTATGGCTGTTGTATTGGTTGTGGCCCCTATCATTATTCSTAAGGTATTTGGAAGTGCTTATGATGGAGCCGTTCCTCTTCTTATGATTCTCGCATTTTGTATACCTTGCCGATTTCTATCTTCAAGCATTGAGTCTCTTTTTGTTGATCAAAGTAATATGAAAAGAAAGGTTAAAAGTATGGGGGCTACCGCATTGATTAATGTAGTATTGAATATTATTGCAATACCTATATGGGGAGGAGTTGGGGCGGCTGGGGCAACAGTGTGTAGCGAGATAATATTGCTTATATTGTTCTATATGACAGCAAGAAAACATGTGTATATGTAATCAGTTTAACGATAGGTTTTCCTCATATTTTAAGGGCGGCAAATTTGAACAGGTTTGAATTATGATAGCTTCTGTCAGTGTGGTTATACCATGTTATGAGTGTGAAAAAACTATTATTCGTGCGATAAAGTCAGTAGTTGCTCAAACGGTGCAAGTTGCCGAGATTATTTTAATCGATGATGCGAGTAAGGATGGAACTTACAATCTTTTATGTTTTATACAAAAGGAATATAAAGATAAAAGTATCAAGCTTATTAAGCTTGATACAAATAAAGGGGCATCACTTGCTAGGAATGAGGGGTGGAAGGTTGCAACGTCAGATTATATTGCATTTCTAGATGCGGATGATAGCTGGCATCCTCGTAAAATTGAATTGCAATACCAATGGATGATATCCCATCCATCCACTGATTTAACTGGACATGAAATAGGTTATAAAAATGGCGATGGTAGTAATGCTTCCCCGGCTATACAGGTAAATTTAAATTGTTTAACCATTACTAAAAATAAGATTTTAAGATCAAATTGTTTTTCGACACCGACAGTAATGGTAAAACGCGATATTAATTTTAGATTCGATAATACACAATATTATGCAGAAGATTATTTATTGTGGCTTAGCATGATATGCCAAGGATTAAATGCAGTTAAATTAGATTTGGAATTAGCGTATATGTATAAAAGTCCCTATGGTGAAGCTGGATTAAGCCAGAATTTATGGGCAATGGAAAAAGGTGAGTTAGAGGTATACCAAAAAGTTTATAAATTAGGCTACTTACGATCTTATCAATACTATTTTTTATGTATATATTCTTTAGCCAAATATGTCAGAAGAAGAGTATTAAGGATATTTGATGTATAGCTTGCGGACGTTTTATGCTAATAATCATTATAGATTAATAACTTTATATACCTTTGAGTTGCTATTGGCATTATTTGTAGGCAGTCGTGAATTATCGGTAGGCACGGATACACTGGCTTACGCTAATCGTTTTTTTACAATGGAAAGTTGTGGCTGTTTTAATCTAAAGCAAGAATTAGGTTTCCAATTATTTACCTATATATCTGTTTTGTCTGGGCTAGGAATTGAGTTTTACTTTTCATTACTATCTTTTACTTTATTTGTCCTTGTTAATAAAGTGGTCTCTAAAGTTGCTACTATGGATAGTCGGCCGTTGGATTTATCGCTGATCTATCTTGTTTTGGGGGGGGTACTTGTTTCCCCATTTTTTGTGTCCAGTCATATAAACGCGATAAGACAAGGAATTGCTTCATTTTTTGTGTTTTATGCCTTTCTTTGTGTGCAAAATAAAGAGTGGACTAAGTCTATTTTACTGTCGATAATCGCTATTTCGATTCATTTATCGTCGGTGATGTTTGTTGTATTGTTGGCAGGCGTTTTTATACCATTAAATTTTTTGTTCGGAGTTATTGCAATATTATCGGTGCTTTATGGACTTGGAGGCTCGGAATCACTGATATCCTGGTTATCAGAAATAATCCATGTGAATTTATATGGCTCAATTAAAAACTATCAACACCAATTAGAATATAATAGTGGTGTACGCTATGATTTTTTACTATTTTCTTTATTTTGGGTGTTTGTTGTTTTTCTTTTTAGTACTTTTTGGGTGAAAGAGCAATATCAACAAATAGTTGAATTATGTTTGAAAATATATTTATTACTGTTGATTCCTTTTTTATTGTTTGGCTTTGCAAACTTCTCTAATAGGTATGTTTATCCCGCATGGCTATTTCTAGGGATAATGATTCCTGTTACGGTATATTATTCGGCTTTATGGGATAGAATTAAAGCATTGCTTCCTTATATTTTTCTTTGTTCAGTGACTATTTTTATAATTATGATTCGACATGGGTTTGCAAGGTAATTTAGATTTAATATGAGTAAAAAATTAAAAGTGGCTAGGGTTGTTACTATTCCTTTCTTTTTAGATAACCAATTACGTCATCAAATTWAGTATTTGGTAGACAATGGATTAGATGTTACTGCCGTTGCTTCGTCAACAGGTGATTGGAGTCGACTGCAAGCTATTGATGGCTTAGCGTGTATGCCTATTGATATTGCAAGAGCACCCTCTCCCATTAAAGATCTTATTTCATTAGTTAGATTGTATCGATTATTTAAAAAAGAGTCTTTTGATATAGTACACTCGGCTACACCAAAAGCGGGTTTACTTTGTGCTATTGCTGGGCGATGCGCCAATATACCTATTCGGCTTCATACTTTTACAGGACAGATATGGGTAAATAAAAAAGGATTTAGTCGTTGGTTGTTTCGCTCTATTGATCGTCTTATTTTAAAGCTTAATACCCAAAGTTACGCAGACAGTGAAGGACAAAAGCAATATTTATTGTCCGAAGGTATAGGTAGTGACCAGTCTATCAAAGTAATTGGTTCAGGTTCATTGGCTGGAGTGGATATGAATCGTTTTAATTGTCACCATTGGAAGGATGACAAAGCGGATGTACTTGCTGGGCTGGGCATAAAAGATAATGACTTTGTTGTTACGTTTATAGGCCGGTTAGCCCAAGATAAAGGTATTGTTGAGCTGGTGGCAGCATTTAATGAGTTACAAAAAAAGTATGAATCTTTTCATTTGATATTAATTGGGCCCTGCGAAGAAAAAGGTATTGAAGGTAAGCTGAGTGCTTGGAAGAAAATAAGTCGGCTCCACTATATTGGAGCAAGCACTGAGCCGGAAAAATATTTGGCTATTTCAAATTTATTATGCTTACCAAGTTCTAGGGAAGGATTTGGCACAGTGGTTATTGAAGCTGCAGCAATGAAGGTGCCGACACTCGGTAGCAATATTTATGGATTAACCGATGCAATTCAAGCTAACTTAACTGGGGTTTTGGTGGAACCTAAAAGTGAGAAACTATTATACGATGCATTGGAAAAACTCGTTACCGATAAAGAATATTGCAAATCATTAGGTGAAAAAGCATTTAAACGATGCGAAAATAAATTTGATTCAAGTATTGTGAGTGAGCTATTAAAATATGAATATTATTCATTAACTAATTAATATAACGAATGAAAATCTTTATAACAGGAATGAATAGCTTTATTGGTAAAGCGCTCACCCTTAGCTTGGTAGAAAAAGGTGATGTGGTTAGTGGTAGTGTGCGCTCTGGCCTTAGCATGGAGGGGGTATATATGTATGATGTTTCTCAGAAAGAAATGTCTGATGATGAAAATTGGACTCAATCAATTGCTGATGTTGATGCCGTTATTCATACTGCTGCTCGAACACATATAATGAATGAAACTGCCGCCGACCCATTGAGAGAATATAGATATATTAATGTTGAGGGTACATTGCATTTGGCAAGACAAGCAGCAGAGGTGGGTGTTAAGCGGTTTATTTTCATTAGTTCAGTCAAAGTGAATGGTGAACTTACTCTGGAACAGCCATTTTCATCTGAGGATAAATACATTCCCACTGACCCTTATGGGCGCTCTAAATATGAGGCGGAACAAGGTTTGTTAGCTCTCGCTAAGGAAACGGGAATGGAGATGGTTATTATTCGGCCACCCTTAGTATATGGTCCAGGCGTAAAAGCTAATTTTCTATCTATGATGAAGTGGGTTGATAAAGGYATTCCTTTACCACTAGGAGCTATTGACAATAAACGTTYATTTATAGCCTTAGAYAATTTGGTTCACTTTATTATCCATTGTATAGACCACCCTAAAGCAGCTAATGAAATATTCCTTATTTCTGATGGAGAAGATGTATCAACGACAGAGCTATTACAAAAAGTAGCTAATGCTTTTGGTAAAAAAAGTGCTTTAATTCCTATTTCTGTCGGTCTGATGACATTAACTGCAAAGTTGCTTGGTAAAGGAGATATCGCTAGCCGGTTATTTAGCTCTTTACAGCTTGATAGCTCGAAAGCGCGTGAGTTATTACAGTGGCAACCGGTGATAACAATGGATGAACAGCTAAAAAAAACTGCTGAACATTACCGGAAATATATAAGGTAAGGCTCTCTATGTCTTATTCACTATGCCCCAATGAAAATTAACACCCCAGAACTATAAAATATAGAACTGGGATGAATCAATATTTAACTAAGTAAGAAGCTTAGTAACTCCAATGAAGTGAAAGCATATAGTGGCGAGGGGCACCATAATGGCTTTGCGAGTATTGCATTGTAGTTAGGTATTTTTTATCGGAAATATTATTGGCATTAAAGCTTACTTTGAATTGTTCATTAATATCATAATTAGCCATTAAATTAACCAGTGTATATGCCGTTTGGCTTGATGTTATACCATTTCCTTCATCACGAGATATTTTACTTTGCCAATTAACAGATGCACCTATTTTAAGTTTTTGCATACTAGGTATACGGTAAGAAGCTGAAGAGTTAAATGTCTTTCTTGGAATATAGGCATTAACCTTATTATTGGCTTCATCCGTGATTTTTAGATGGGTATAACCAGCACTCAGTTGTAAGTTTTCTGTTAGCTCGCCGCTAAGGTCGAACTCAAAACCTTTACTGGTCACACCATCGATAGCTTTGTAGTAAGTATCGCCACCAGGCAATGTTCCAGCAGCTTCAGCCACATTATTTTGTTCTGTTTGGAATATAGCAAAAGAGGTATTTAGTTTGTTATCAAAGAACTCACCTTTTATACCTAATTCATAGTTAATACCATCCTTTGGAGCAAGACGTTTACGGTTAACATCAACTTTAGCTTGAGGGCTGAATACTTCAGTATAGCTACTATAAATTGAGACATTGTCATTAACATCGTAGACGAGGCCAAGATAGGGGGTCAAAACAGCATTATGTGATGTTGTGACATCTGTACCGTACGAAGAGCCACTTGATTGCCATGTACTAAGGCGCGAACCGGCAATTAATTTGAATGAATCATGCAGATCAAACCGTGCTGCAGCATAAACACTTTTCTGTTTATCTGTAATAGCTGAACCACCGCCATCATTGTTAAATTCACCTTTAGGATAACTTCCATTCCAAGAATTTAAGTCTTGAGTAAATGCAGCGCTATAATAGATATCATAGAGGGACTTTTCCTTCATTTCTGATTTAGACCAACTTAGGCCAAGCATTAATTCATGCTCTCTGCCTGCAAGGTTAAAAGGGCCTGAAGCATAGATATCAATAAGATCCTGTTCTTTTTCGAAGGTATAGGATCCCGTATATACCAAAGCACCTAACTCTGTGACAGGGTTTACACCTGATGGCCAATATAAATACATTTGTTCTGAGTCGGAATCACTTTCTATTCGACTTATGGTTGCTTTAGCTGTCCAGTCATTAGCAAAGTTATGGCTGAGTTCGACAAATGCACGAGAATCTTCTGTATTCCAAAATGCCCAATCAGGTGCACTACTAGTGGAACGATCATAATTGGTTGCTTGACCATTAGAATAAAATAGAGGTAAACCACCAGAAATAGAACCATCAGCATCAGTATCTTGCTGTGAGTAACCTAGGGTAAGTAGGGTATTATGACTAAGATCTGCTTCAATCACACCGTAAAAAGTGGTCTTATCAGTAGCATAGCGATCAATGTAAGAGTCAGCCTTTTCTTTTACTGCAACAAGCCTGCCCCTAATACTCTCATTGAATGAGCCTGATATATCGGTATCGACACGCCTTTTATTCCAAGAACCAAGTGTTACATTAGCTGAAGCTTGAAACTCATTAGTCGGACGTTTACGTACTTGGTTGATGGTAGCTGATGGATTGCCTACACCGGTTAACAAAGCATTAGCGCCGCGTAATATTTCTATATGGTCATAAATAGCCGTATCAATATCACCGTGAAGAAGATCACCTGAAAGAGGTAAACCTAAACCATCGACAAGAATATTTTGAATCTCAAACCCCCGAGCATTGTAGCTTGTTCTATCTGTTTCAACTTCAACTACATTAATACCTGTAGCATTATGCAAGACGCTTTTAAGATTGGTTAAAGAAAAATCATCCATTTGAGATCGGGTAATGACAGAGATGGATTGAGGTGTTTCTTTCAGTGATAAATTAAGCTTAGTGGCATTATCCATTTTAGGAATGGTATAAGACTCGGTATTTTCAGTGAGGGTTTCTTCTAGCTCTCCATCAACTACTAGAGTAGGAAGTAAAAGAGCATCTTCTGCTAATAAAATGGGTGCGTGGAGGATAAGTGAAATGGTGGCGGCCAAGGCTGCTCGTTTAAAAAAAGTAGGGTGAGACATTAAAGTTCCTGTAATTAAAGTTACAAATGCAAATCATTATTGTTTGCAATTGTAAGTGATAAGGAAAGTTAATACTTAACCATTTGGGGCATGAAGTTTAACGGTGCTTAATGGGAACCCAGTATTGCATTGCTGTTTTTGAACTATATAAATCAAAGTTGGGGCCATAATACTCAATATCAAAAGCTTCAATACCATCGTAGTCTGATTCTGGTAACCAATGGTGGATAAACCAATCAAGAGTGTCTGGTAATTGAGCTATAGGCCCGACAAAATTAATAACAGCGTAGAGCTGCTTTGGTATTAGTATGTGTTCTAGGTTTATTTCATCCAGCTCAACCGCATCTTCTTTATTGTAGCCAGCCCAATAGGTCATTTTATCAGTATGTTCTGTTGCGCCAGCAACATCTAATATGCCGAAGCAGGTTTTTCCATTAGGGTGGAAGGGGTGAGTAAGGGTGTTTAACTGTTGCCACAAGCTTGGAACTTGGCTACTAAAATCTGGGGAGATCGAGAATATGCCATTGATGGAGGTGCTCAAGCCTATGAACTTAAATTCAGGTTTAGTTTCAACATGCACCTTAATTAAGTGAGCTATTTTTTTATTAGTATTCTTGTTTTTTCCTGCCTTACTAATGGGCATCAATAAACCAATAAACTTGCCCCGTTGACGATATTTACTGGGTGAACACGAAAAAAACTGCTTAAAACTGCGACTAAAACTAATTTCAGACTTAAATCCGCAAGCTAAAGCTATATCAACATGGCGATCTGTTGAAGTAAGTAAGCGACTAGCAGCATTACTCAAACGTAATTGACGTACATATTGAGCAATACCAAAACCTGTTTCAGCTAAAAATACACGTTGCAGCTGCCAGCGAGACCAACAGCTATGTTCAGCTAAATGCGCTACTGATAAAGGCTGCTCTAAATGACTGTGGATGTAGTCAAGAACACGCTCAATACGGTTTAAATGTACTATGTGAATGGAGTCGGTCAACAATTTCTCCGCGATATGCGTTGAATTAAAAATGGCTAAATTCTGGCCAGTACCCAAATTTAAGAAAGGTTTTATTTTAGCTTCAAGTCAGTTTAAGGTGTGCTAAAGGTCAAAGATAAAATAAAGTAAGTAAATTTATTTTGACGGATATTTTCAAGAATGTCATTAATTGAGGTGATCAAAGATTATTATTTATAACTAAAATCTAGCAAGGTATAATGATAGTTAAGACTCTCAAATTTATAAAAATAAAACTAAATCCTGAATATTTAATTGATTATTCATTATTTAGTCGTTAGGATAACACCATGACTGATCAAAATATTCGTACCCAAATTATTGATGCAGCCGAGGATTGCTTTAGCCAGTATGGCTATAACAAGACAACCTTGGCTGAAATTGCACGCGACTGTAATATGTCTGCGGCTAATTTATATCGCTATTTTGATAATAAATTAGATTTAGGCGCGGCGATCGCTCATCAATGTTTAGAGCGTAAAGAAGACGAGCTGACAGTAATTGTTCGAGATGACGCTATGGCATCTGCAGATAAATTACAGGCCTTTATCTTTAAAATTCTCCATTACACCTTTAATCGTTTTAATGACTCTCCTCGCATCAGTGAACTGGTTGAAGTAATGGGCGAGCAACGTCCAGATGTGATGGCCGCTCATCGTCAAAGCAGCTTTAATTTATTGAAAGAGTTGCTTGAACAAGGCAAACAACGTGGCGAGTTTATCTTTGACAATGTGGATGATACGTCAGACGCAATCAATATGGCGCTTATTGGTTTTCAATTACCGCCTATTATGTCGATGTTTTCTCTAGAAGAATTTGAACAAAAAGCAAAAGTAGTATTTGAATTAATCCAAAATAGCATCAAAGTACGTTAAAAAAATTTCCAAATGAGTGAATATTTACTAATAAATTCAGGATTTACATTATGACTTCATCGTTTACCCAACGCTATGCCGCATTTATTGTTAATAATCCATGGCGACTGCTACTGTTATCTTTAATCATTATTTTAACGGCGGCCAGTGGAGGTCGTTTTCTTCAATTCACCAGTGATTATCGTGAGTTTTTTAGTGAAGATAATCCAGAATTACTTGCTTTTGAAGAATTACAAAATACCTTTAATAAAGCAGACAATGTCCTATTTGTAATAGCCCCTGAAGATGGCAATGTGTTCAGTAATGAGACCCTATCACTGGTTGAAGAATTTACTGAACAATCATGGCAAATTCCTTTTTCGAGTCGTGTTGATTCACTGAGCAATTATCAACATACAGTGGCAGAAGAAGATGATTTAATTGTGGCTGATTTAGTGATAGATGCAAAAGACTTCACCCAACAGCAACGAGATAACACACGAGATGTGGCGCTTAATGAACCGCTATTACTACATCGATTAATCTCACCAGAAGGCCATGTCACCGCAATTAATGTCACCGTACAGCTGCCAGGAAAAGATTTAAGTGAAGTAAGAGTGGTGGTTACTGCTGCACGAGAATTACGCGATAAAATTCTAGCCGATCACCCTAATGTAAAAATCTACTTAACCGGCTTATCAATGATGGATAACTCTTTCGGAGAGTCATCAGAGAAAGATATGGCAACACTTGTACCATTAATGTTCTTAGTGGTGGTATTAGTATTAGGCTTCTTATTGCGATCAGTATCTGCCACTATCGCAACGGTAGTCGTTATTTTTAGTGCCATCTTATTTGGTATGGGCAGCATGGGTTGGTTAGGCTGGAAGTTAACGCCGCCATCGGCATCAGCGCCGACAATAATCCTCACCATGGCGGTGGCAGATGCCGTTCATTTACTGGTTACCTTTCTACATAACCTGCGTTTGGGCCAAGCGAAAAAAGAAGCAATGATAGATAGCCTAAGAGTTAACCTAATGCCTATCTTTATTACCAGTATTACTACTGCAATTGGTTTCTTAAGCATGAACTTTAGTGATGTGCCGCCATTCCATGATTTAGGTAATGTGGTCGCTATTGGTGTGATGATTGCATTTGTATTATCAATCACTACATTGCCAGCATTAATGATGGTATTACCCGTACGTGTTCGCAAAGTAGAAACTGAAAAATCAGCTAATACTGCAATGACGAAACTATCTGATTTTGTATTGAATAATCGTCGTAAATTATTGTGGGGAATGGGCGGGCTAGCCATCGTATTGATTAGCTTCTTACCTAAAAATACATTAGATGATCAGTTTGTTGAATACTTCGATGAAACGGTTGAATTTCGTCGCGATACTGACTTTGTAGTAGAAAATTTAAGTGGTATTTATGACATCCACTATTCTTTAAAACAAGGTGAAAGTGGCGGTATCAATGAACCTGAGTTTTTACAACAAGTTGAAGACTTTGCCAATTGGTTAAGAGGCTTAGATAAGGTTAAACATGTACGCAGTGTGACTGATATTTATAAGCGTCTTAATAAAAACATGCATGGTGATGACCCAGCGTTTTATCGCTTACCTGAATCACGCGAACTAGCCGCACAATATTTATTGCTTTATGAAATGTCATTACCTTACGGTTTAGATCTTAATGACCAAATTGATATTGATAAAAGTTCAACACGCTTAACAGTGACGTTTGAAAATCTACATACAGAAGAAGTATTAGAGTTTGAACAGTTGATAGCCGCATGGTTAAAGACCAATACACCGGAGATTGAGGCCGTAGGCGCGAGTGCCACCGTGATGTTTGCTCATATCGGTAAACGTAATGTAAAAAGTATGCTGGTGGGTACAACCATTGCGCTAATCTTTATTTCACTGATATTAATGATCGCATTACGCTCAGTACGCGTCGGTTTTATCAGTCTCGCACCGAACTTATTACCAGCAGGTATGGCCTTTGGTATTTGGGGTATTATGGTCGGCCAAGTAGGCATGTCACTGTCTGTGGTAATGGGCATGACCTTGGGTATTGTGGTTGATGATACCGTACATTTTCTAAGTAAATACCTACGAGCACGCCGTGAAAAAGGCTTAGATAGTGAAGCGGCAATTAATTATGCCTTCAACACAGTGGGTGTCGCTTTATGGGTGACTTCATTAGTGCTGGTTGCAGGCTTTATTGTTTTAGGCCAGTCACACTTTGCACTTAATGCCGATATGGGCGCGATGACTGCCGTAACAATTGCCTTAGCCTTAATTATGGATTTCTTATTCTTACCACCGTTATTATTGAAATTAGAAGGAAAAAAACATGCGTAATACACTCATTACCAGTGTTCTACTATTAGCAGGTTTATTGCCAWTSGCTCAGGCTGAAAGTGAAGCAGAGAYGCCWGAAGCACAAGGTCTTGCGATTATTACYGAAGCGGATCRGCGTGATTTAGGWTGGCAAGATAGYACYGCTGAYATGYTGATGACYTTACGYAATAAAAATGGCAAAGAAAGYATTCGTCAGATTAGRTCTAAAAMCCTTGAARTCACGGGAGATGGYGATAAAAGCCTRACTATTTTTGAYCAACCACGTGATGTCAAAGGCACRGCATTTTTAACCTACTCRCAYGCCTTAGTACCTGATGAACAATGGATWTTYTTACCGGCATTAAAACGAGTGAARCGTATTTCATCAAGYAATAAATCAGGGCCTTTTATGGGYAGTGAATTTGCTTATGAAGATTTAAGYTCATTTGAARTWAGTAARTAYAGCTATSTMTATGTCCGTGATGAAGTATTAGAYGGACAAGACTGTTTTGTATTRGAAACACGTCCWYTGTACAAACATTCAGGTTATACCAAAAGTTATTTATGGATTGATAAAGCYGAATACCGWATCCARAAAATTGATTTTTATGATCGYAARGACAGCYTATTAAAGATCTTACGTTATAGTGACTTTCAACAATACYTWGGKCAATACTGGCGTGCAGATACYATGAGTATGGAAAATCAACAAAATGGTAAGTCKACTGTACTGAAATGGACTAACTAYCAATTCAAAACAGGCCTAAGTGATAAGGACTTTGAGAAAAATGATCTTAAACGCCAAAGGTAAAATATGGCAGGTTTTATGGCTTGGACTTACATTGAGCCTAATAGGGCTGAGTTCAAGTTACGCTGCTGAATTAACCGGTAATGCTGCGGTTGAATATCGCTACTTTCAGCACCCATCAGTTAATAGTGAGCCTGATCAACATGCACTGTCATTTTCATTAGCGCCTGAGTTTTATCATCAGTGGGATGGAGGCGATCAAAGTTTGATTATTTCACCCTTTTTACGAGTAGATAGTGAAGACGCAGAGCGTACTCATGCTGATCTACGCGAAGCACGTTGGTTRACRGTWCATGRTGATTGGGARYTGCAATTAGGKATMGGWAAAGTCTAYTGGGGCGTAACAGARTCACAACATTTGGTTGATGTRATTAACCAGACTGACTTAGTTGAAAATTCAGATACTGAAGATAARCTAGGCCAAGCGATGATTAACCTWAGYTTTTTCCAAGATTGGGGYACSGTYGAYYTGTTTGTATTRCCYTACTTTAGRGAACGYACCTTTGCMGGCAAAGAAGGGCGYTTACGYAGTCAATTAGTGGTKGATACCGAYCATGCTGTTTATGAATCAGCMGCAGAGCGACATCATTTRGATRTAGCWGCACGYTGGTCACATTCTKTAGGGGATTGGGACATTGCYMTKTCACAYTTYTAYGGTACYAAYCGTGARCCACTGTTRCAGCTTAATCAAASCTTTAAYGCATTAATTCCTTATTATGAAATTATGCATCAAACAGGCTTTGAATTACAAAATACTCATRATGCTTGGTTATGGAAGTTAGARGCKATTAGACGTGATACCTCAAGYGAGACATTCTCAGCRYTTACAGSTGGRTTTGAATACACACTYTATGGYGTGTTTGATAGCAACCTAGATGTAGGYTTAATTGCMGAATACCTTTTTGATGATCGYAATGATGAATTAGCTACACCGTTTCAAAATGACGTGATGCTAGGCAGYAGAATYACTTGGAATGAYGAACAATCCTCTGAAYTACTKATTGGTGTCATTCAAGATCTGGAAAGYAGTGATGCCGCGTGGAATATCGAAGCKARCCGCCGTATAGGCAATCARTGGAAGTTATCAGTAGAGGGGCGCTTATTCAGTGTAGAACAGACACAATCAAGCCTATATCAAATTAGGAATGATGACTATATTCAAGTTGAATTAGCCCTATATTTTTAGTTAAAAACTAGCTGAACAAGCTCTATTCGATAAAGTACATACCACCGCGAAGCGATTCTCTTCGAATAGAGTCTTCTATATATTTAACCATAAAGTCTGCATCATCTGAACCAGACGTACTGGTTTCAAAGCCATAAATATTTTTGGCCTTAATATAGCAAACAAATGTATCGACCTGTTCAATAGAAAAGAACCAGCCCTCAATGCTACTTTTAACCGGGTAGTCTTTTAATAACTCACTTTCTGACAATGCATAGCTTTGCGTACTTATAATTATATCGGGTGAGTTACTGGTCATGGGCAATAGCCTTAGTTATTGGTTGATTAGTCAAAATGGTTATTTTTCAGTGTCCGGTATTGGCGTGGAGAAAGGCCATAATGTTGCTTAAATATTCGACTAAAATGAGCCATATTATTAAAACCAGATTGCATGGCAAGCTCTGTAATGGTCTTATGAGCTAAGAAACTATTATTTAATAGACGCTTACTTGATTCCAAGCGATATTGAGTTAAAAACCGCATTANAGAANKTRWSWTCNYTMWTAAATAAGTTATTAATATATCGAATAGATAAATTAACACCGGCTGAAATCATTTTCGGGTCTAAGTCGCTGCTTTCATAATGCTGTTGAATAAAATGTTTCACTCGTAATAATGCTAGCTGTTGATTGTCCGATAGTTGTATTGAGCTAGGTTTCAATTGATTTAATGAGAGCGTGAGCATATCGAGGATTGGATCTGATAACTCTAGAAACTGATTTTTTCCTAGTGTATCAAGTTGATTTACAGTTGTTTGGATCAATGATGAAGTAATAGCTCCAACACCAGACTTCGTGGGTATTTTTATTGCAGTAAGTTGATTTATATTATGCAGCCGTTGCTTAAGAATCGTTCGAGGAATTGAAATCAGAATTTTAGAAAAGGATTCGGGCATGGTAATGCTATGTGGTTCAGTAGCATCATATAWAGCCATTTCTCCTGCATGTAACAAGACCTCTCGTCCAGCTTGTTTTAATGTGTATTGTCCTGATGTGAGTACAACGGCAAAATAACAGTCTTGGCTAACTTCAGTTGGTTCAGCAGATAAACGCTCAATTTTAAGTGCATTAGAGTGAATGGGCGATAGTCTCATTCCCTGTTGCCAGGGGTAGATAGTCATATCATTAAATAGTGGGATATCTTGTTGAGGTGATATTTCAACATTGGCATATTCCTTACCGATCACTTCTCTTAACCATTCTAGCCGGCTAGTTAATGGCTGGTTTTCGGTACAAAAATGATGACCCTCTAGTCGGTTTAAACTAGCTATATTACGGGTTTTATCAGGTGAGGTAGTGTTTGAATCTGCATGCACCATAATTATTTACCACCTTTTAAGTCAATAACTATCACCCTTTGAGCAATGTTTAATTATTTTTATATGACCATAATGGCATATATTTAAAGCAGACTATTAAATGAGTGAGTCGAAGATGCCGCAAAATTCAAAACATGTAGGTAATGTCATTATGCTAAGGGGGGCGTGCTTATGGATCTTAATGGCACTTTTATTAGCGTGGGTTCTGGTGGGATTGTATAACGAAATAGAAATATTGAGCACTATTTTCCCCGGTAGCCCTAGGCGGGTATTACAAGCGCACCTAGACTTTCTAATTATGAGCGCATTAATATTGGGATTTTACGCTGCAAAAGTATCGCTTCCTTGGCATGTGCGTTGGGCGATGGTTATAGGCGCTTTTACTAACTCAAGTTTATTTCTGATGTATGCTTTGTTCCCTAGCTTAGATCCTGTGCATGAGACATTCAACCCAATTGGTTTCGCCCCCACTTTATTTGAAGTGTATTTATATGCCAGTTTAGTCACAACGAGTTATGGCTTTGGTAAAGCGGCAGTACTGGTCTTTAAATCAACATTCTCCGAGAAAACGAGTTAGAGCTCGATAGCTATGGAATTGTTTGATTTACAATGGCAATATCCACGGATTCTTTATGTATTACCTTTGATGTTATTGCCTTGGTTTACCAGAGTTAATACAAGGCTGGTGGTATGGAATTATTTTATACCTGATGACCCATTATCCAAAATAATTTCAATATTACTCAAATCATTAGCTTCACTTGTTTTTATATGTTTAACCTTATCACTAGCATCGCCTTATATTGCGGAACAAATGATTGAGCGAGTCGGTACTGGTGCAGAGGTGATTATATTAGTTGATCGTAGCCGAAGTATGGATGATCCTTTTTCATCGCGGGATAAAGCCGTTGCAGCAAGTCGAACAGTAGGCAGAGCCAATAGCAAACGACGTATTGCAAATAAATACTTATTGGAGTTTGTTGATCTCCGTCCTGATGATAGGTTTGGTTTTATATTATTCAGTAATAAAGCATTAGATCTACTTCCTTTGAGTTATAACAAAAATACTTTACGAGCCACAATCAAGGCGAGTTCATTAGGTAAAGGATTATCGGAGACCAATATTGCGGCAGCATTGATTAAGGCTGCTGAAATGTATAGTTCAGAAAGCTATCGAGGTTCACGTATGGTGTTATTAGTATCTGATGGGGGACAAGAATTTTCAGCTGAAGATAAACAAACAATTTCTCAATTATACAAGCATGAACAATTAACACTGTATTGGATTTATATGGGGGCTATCAGTGGACTGGCTCAAGATGATAATAAGTTAACTAAAGGTGAGCCATGGCAGAATAAGCCAGAGAAAAAGTTACACCGATTTTTTAAATCATTAGCAATACCTTATCGTGTTTTTGAAACTGGATCGGCAAAAGAATTTTCTGCCTCCCTCATCACTATAGATAAGCGAGAAAATAATACCTTAATAGTAAAAGAAGTAATTCCTAGAGAATCAAAAGCGGCCCTGTTTCTATGGTTAGCATTCATCGCTACGTTACTACTATTAATAGTGCAGTTTTACACAGTGTTAGGAGTAAGAAACAAATAAAAAAGCCAGATTCAGTTTCCTGAATCTGGCTTTTATTTTTCTAGCTAATGACCTAATTAAACATCATTACGCCATTGGTGGCATTCGCTATCAAATATTTTGGACTGTTCTTCTGGTCCCCATGTACCTGCAGGGTAAGTATGAACAAAATCTTGTTCTTTTGACCATTTTTTAATAATAGGATCAACCGCTTTCCAAGCTAAATCAACTTCATCAGCACGTAGGAACAATGAACGGTCACCTAACATAGCATTTAGGATCATCGCTTCATAAGCATCTAACTTATGTTTTTTATCTTCATCTTCGACAGTTTCTAGGCTGACAGTGTGAGCACTAATTTCTAGACCTGGTTTCTTAGCTTGCAACTCAATACGCAAGGTATTATCTGGCTGTAAGCCCATAGTTAACCAGTTTGCATGGCTATTACCAATATCTGTACCTTTAAATAACTCTTGAGGTGGTTTTTTGAAACGAATAGCAATGGTTGCTTTTGATTCTGGCATACATTTACCGGTGCGCAGGTAAAATGGCACATCGCGCCAGCGCCAGTTATCAACATACACTTTCATCGCTGCATAAGTTTCAGTCACGCTATCAGCGGGAGCATCATCTTCTTCAAGGTAACCTTGCTGTGGCTGACCCGCTACTTCACCCGCAGCATATTGGCCACGGAAGGCATGGTCATCAACCATATCTTCAGTAATCGGACGAATCGCTTTAAGTACTTTTACTTTTTCATCACGTAATGATTCATCGTTCAAATCAGCAGGTGGCTCCATCGCAATCAATGTCATTACTTGTAATAAGTGACTTTGAATCATGTCACGCATTGCACCTGAACCATCGTAATACCCTGCACGGCCACCCACACCTTGTTGCTCGGCATGAGTGATTTGAATGTGGTCGATGTAGTTACGGTTCCATAATGGTTCTAAGAAGATATTGGCAAAACGGAATACCATAATATTCTGTACAGTACTTTTACCTAAATAGTGATCAATACGGTAGGTTTGTTTTTCAGTAAAGTTACGGCTTAATACAGCTTCAAGTTCAGCTGCACTTTTTTGGTCGTAACCAAATGGCTTCTCAACTACTAAATGGCGCCAGCCTTTATCTTCTTTGTTTAAACCCACGGCTGCTAAGTTATCACCTACCACCCCAAATAATGACGGGCTGATTGATAAATAAAATACGATATTGTCTGAGAATTCATTACTTGGATCATCTAATTTTGCTTTTAGATCTTGGTATGACTCAGCATCATTAATATCATTTTTAAAGTAACTTATTTTAGCTAAGAAGTTATCCAATGCACCAGAATCAACGCCATCACGTGCTTTTTCAGATACATATTCACTAACGCGAGACTTCCAATCATTTTGTTCCATTTCTTGACGACCCATGCAGATGATTTTAGTGTCATCTGTTAGGCGGTTTTCAATATTCAAATGGTATAGGGCTGGTAATAGTTTCTTTTTGGACAAATCGCCAGTGGCGCCAAAAATAATGAGCGTACAAGGTTTCATGTTCTCTCCGTCGCGGGCTACGATTAATATATAATTGCCGGCTATTGTACCAATATTTTAGGAGCTAGGCGTGCGAAAAATTCTTTTTGCGAGTAGTGAGGTTCATCCGTTGATTAAGACGGGTGGCTTGGCTGATGTATCAGCAAGTCTTCCCATGACATTAGATGCTCATGGCCATGATATTCGCATTATTCTACCAGCTTATCGCCAGTGTTTAATGGCCTTAGCTGATGTCCGCACGATTGCGACAATCAAATTAGATGGCTTTCATTCGCCAATTAATATTTTAGAATCAACCTTACCTGAGACCGACATTAGGGTGTGGTTGGTTGATTCACCCGCTCATTTTGATAGAGAAGGCGGTGCTTATGGCCCAAGTGAGGGGGGCGATTGGCAAGATAATGCGGCGCGCTTTGCTCTTTTTTGTCGCGCAATTGTTGCCGTGGCAATGGACTTGGCCGAGTTGGATTGGAAACCAGATGTGCTTCATTGTAATGATTGGCAAACAGGATTAGCACCTGCATTAATTGCTGATCAGAAAAATAGACCTGCAACCATATTTACTATTCATAATATGGCGTATCAAGGTTTATATTCTCGCCAAACATTTGAAGCATTGGATTTACCTGAGTCGTTCTGGACTAGTGAAGGTCTAGAGTTTTATGACCAGTTATCCTTTATGAAAGGCGGCTTGGGTTATGCAGACTATATTACGGCTGTTAGCCCGACCTATGCGAAAGAAATATGCACAGCAGAATATGGTTATGGCTTAGAAGGCTTGCTAACGTTTAAACATGAGCAAGGCCAGTTAAGCGGGATTTTAAATGGCATTGATAGAGATGAGTGGAACCCTCAAACCGATAAGGCATTAGCTAAGAAGTATACGATAAAAACAGTACGTCATAAAAAACTCAATAAACAGGCTTTGCAACAGTATTTTTCATTGCCAGAAAAAGAAGAGGTATTAGTGCTGGGTTTGATTAGCCGTCTTGTGCCACAAAAGGGTATTGATTTGATTATTGATGCCGTGAGTCGCTTATTACAAGCGGGTGAAAATATTCAATTAGTCTGTTTAGGTAGTGGTGAAGATGACTATGAAAAAGGATTACGGGTATTACGAGCAAAGTACCCTGATCGTGTTGGCGTAGTGATTGGTTATGATGAATCATTAGCCCATCAAATTGAAGCGGGGGCGGATGTATTTTTAATGCCTTCTCGTTTTGAACCTTGTGGTCTGAACCAGCTTTATAGCTTACGCTATGGCACATTACCTTTAGTTAGAAATACTGGCGGTTTGGCAGATAGTGTGGTCGATGCCTTTGGTGATAATTTAAAGGATGCGACTGCAACAGGCTTTAAATTTGAACAAGCGACAGCGGAAGAATTGGAAGCAACGATATTACGTGCCGTGACTTTATTTCGTCATCCTCGCATTTGGCGAAAAGTAGTTATTACCGCTATGGAGCAAGATTATAGTTGGCAAGCGAGCTCACGCGCTTATGAAGCGCTGTATGAAAAAGCCTTAAGCTAAATCTACTCATCAGTATAACCATGGAAATAAGGCCAGCCATATCCCCAGCGGAATTGTGTTGGCCAATAGGGTGAACCTCCGACGCGAACACCTGCAAGCATAAGCTCAGCAATCAGTGGTTCGCCTACTGCTGCTACGCATGATCTGAGGGCTAGATCTGCTTCGAGACGTTGTGGGTAGCTGCCGCCTTGCCAATAAGCTTGATCATGAACTGTACAACAGCTTAGCCATAATTGTTGCTGAAAATAAGTACCATCAGGGAATGCACTACAACCATCGGAACTAAATGGTCTTATTTCTTCTGCACTGGCAGACGTCGTCAGGGTATTTAGGAGGAAGAACAAGCTGATTAACAGGACTTTCATGGTTGTTGAATGAACTTCACTGCGTAGTGAGTAAGCACCATAATTAATAACACGGCACTACCAAAGATGTATAAACCAGAATGAATTTGAATGCTGGCAATGGCACCGAGTTTTACCGTTACGATTAAAATAGCCACCACCATGACATCTAGCATCGCCCAGCGGCCATAATCATGCATTAATTGTAGTAGTTTTTTTCGGCGTGAACCAATGTCATTTTTGGTCGATAGTAAATTGAATAATAACGCTATTTTGGCAATGGGTAATACAATGCTAAATAGTGCAATCAATACAAATAAAAACAGCTTACCTTCTGCAAACAACTGTCCAATACCCGAGATGACTGAAAAGGAGTGATCAAATAAAAAGAACTGAGTAATGGTCATCATTGGGCTGAAGATACCTACTATTAATAGCGCAGTGCTGATTAATAGTAGGCCTTGCAACCATCGCGCTTGTTTAGTACGTTGCTCAGTCACCTTTTTTATCTGCTACCGTTCTATCTTTTTTAGATACATAACGAGGTTTATCTGAGTTTTTCTTAGATTTTGTCTTAGCCTTGTTTTTCTTTGAGCTAGGTTCTAAACCTTTAATTTTAGATACTGGCAATTTATGCTCAAGGTGAAATTCAATTCGCTCAAGGTTTTTAATATCATGATGCTCGACAAGATTAATCGCCGTACCTTTTTGTTCGCCACGGCCCGTTCGGCCAATGCGATGAATATAAATATCGCCTTTGAACGGAAGATCATAGTTAATCACATGACTGATATTAGTTAGATCAAGTCCACGTGCTGCCACATCGGTAGCCACCATTACTTTAACTTGGCCAATGCGGAATTTACGGGTTTTATCTCGACGTACGGCTTGGTCAAAGTCACCGTGCATGACTTGTGCTGAGACATTACGAGATTGTAACCACTCAGTTATTTCTTCAGCGCGTTCACGTTTATTACAAAAGACTAAGGCACTGCTACAGGCTTCATTATTAATAGTGGCTAATAACAATGCTTGTTTATGTTCTTTATTGTCAGCGTAGTAAAGCGATTGTGATACTTGATCTGACTTGGCATTGGCAGCATTGATTTGAATAACTTCAGCATCATGCAATAACTCTTCGGCAAAAATTTCAATGCCGGTGCCCGCTAATGTGGCAGAGAATAAACAGGCTTGGAAACCATCGGCAATGGTGGCTAATAAGGCTAAGACATCAGGACCTTGGCCCATATCCAACATACGGTCAGCTTCATCAATTATCACCATATCAACCTCACTAAGATCAATGGCTTCATCAGCGACTAAATTGAGCAAGCGACCTGGAGTGGCAATGATAATATCGCAGGCATCTTGAGCATAACTAGCTTGAACACCTTGTGAAAAACCACCGGTAATAATGACCGCATTGACCGGATCATTTTTAGATAATTGCACCACTACATTGTGAATTTGAAACGCTAGCTCACGAGTTGGAGCTAAAATAAGTACTTTAGGTACATTGTCTCGATTAGGTTCATCAAGTAATAATTGTAAGGCCGGCAATACAAAAGCAGCTGTTTTACCTGTACCGGTTGCGGCGCCGGCTAATACATCTTTACCTTCTAATATTAAAGGTATAGTGGCAGCTTGAATTTCGGTTGGCTCGTTAAATCGAACGCTTACTAACGCTTCAAGTAGCGAGTCATCAAGCATAAGGTCTTCAAATGTCATAGGGTTACTTCTTAATTTAAAGGCACTGACTTTAAGTATTTATCACCATGGTTAATGATGATAAGCACCTTGCTTGGAGATAATTGCCTTCTCCGCACTACCTTGGGTGAATTGTATTAATGTACTGTTATTCTTTTCTGGGTTGAATGTAATAATTTACCTATCGTCTAGATTTAATCACAAAGTAATTACCTTGACTATCAGTCTCAAGCCAGCAAAGCCTGAGTTAGCAATGAGAAAAATAAGCGATTAATTGAGTTCATAAAATTTAATCAATTTTTAATCAATTGAAGTAAAGCAGTTATAATACAACCTTTAAGCTTCGCTAGCCTATTATTTGAACGAAAACCGGAAACGGGCTAGAGCTGCACCACGTAATAGAGAAGTTGCACCCGAATGGTGCGGTATTTATAAGTCCTATTAGACCCTACAAAGGCTATGTCATTGTTTGTATTGGTTTAATAATTTAGGCACGATCTGTGCTCTAGGCTGAATATTAAGAACTATCTCATCGTTTTAAAGAGGTCTACATGAGTACAAAACAAACACTGGTTGTAATTGGTAATGGCATGGTGGGGCAAAACTTTCTTGCCGCATTGATGGAAAGCGAAATCAAAGACCAATATGACGTTGTTACCTTTTGTGAAGAGCCTATACCAGCTTATGATCGTGTTCACCTTAGTGAATATTTCATGGGTAAATCAGCGGATGATTTGTCATTAGTTGAACCAGGCTTCTTTGAAGACAATAACATCACTATTCATATGGGTGATACTGCAACATCAATTGATCGCGTTGCGAAAACAGTGGCATCTGAAAAAGGTGTAGTGATTAGTTACGATAAATTGGTCCTTGCAACTGGTTCTGACGCGTTCATTCCACCTATCCCGGGTAATGATCGTGACCAATGTATTGCCTATCGTTCAATTGCTGATTTAGATGAGTTAAAAATTGCGGCAACTAAATCTAAAGTGGGTGCGGTTGTCGGTGGTGGTTTATTAGGTCTTGAAGCGGCTAAAGCATTACAAGGACTAGATCTAAAAGCAAACGTAGTTCAGTTTGGTCCTCGCCTGATGGAAGTTCAGCTTGATGACGGTGGTGCAGACTTACTTAAAAGTAAAATTGAAGACCTAGGTGTAACCGTTTTAACCAGCAAAAATACCTTAGAGATTATTGATGGTGATGTGTGTAAGCATAAAATGGTCTTTTCTGATGGCACATCATTAGAAACGGATTTAATCCTTTATTCTGCTGGTATTCGCCCTCGACATGAAATCGCTGAAGCCTGTGGCTTAGACATCGCCCCTCGTGGTGGCGTAGTCATTAATGATAATTGTGAAACCTCAGATAAAGACATTTATGCCATTGGTGAGTGTGCTTCTTGGCAGGGACAAACCTTTGGCTTAGTTGCTCCAGGTTATGGCATGGCACGTGCTGTGGTCTCTCAACTAGCGGGTGGTACTGATACATTCTCTGGTGCAGATATGAGTACCAAGCTTAAATTAAACGGTGTTGATGTTGCCAGTGTGGGTGACCCGCATGGTAGTGCTGAAGGCGCATTAACATACACTTATCAAAACGGTGTAGCCGGTATCTACAAACGAATGATCGTCACTAACGATAATAAGAAATTATTAGGTGCAGTATTAGTCGGTGATGCGGCTGAATACTCAACATTATTGCAATACTTTAATGGTGGTATTGAATTACCTGAAGAGCCAGATTCACTTATCTTACCTTCACGATCAGGTGAATCAGTTGGCCTTGGCCCTGATGCACTACCTGACTCAGCTCAAATTTGTTCATGTTTTGACATCACAAAAGGCGACATCTGTGCCTCGGTTGATAGTGGTTGCACTACGATGGGCGCATTGAAAGATGATACTAAAGCAGCAACAGGTTGTGGTGGTTGTGCAGCCTTGGTTAAATCAGTACTAGATTGCCAGTTAGCAAAAGCAGGTATTGAAGTTAATACTGATATTTGTGAACATTTTGCTTATACCCGCCAAGATCTTTACAACCTTATTATGGTTGAAGAAATCAAAACATTCTCTGATTTAATCAGCCGTCATGGTTCAGGTAAAGGCTGTGAAATTTGTAAGCAAGCAGTAGGTTCAATCCTAGCGTCTTACTGGAATGAATATGTATTAGAAAAGAGCCAGATCGGTGTTCAAGATACTAATGATACCTTCTTGGCTAACGTACAAAAAGACGGTACTTACTCTGTAGTTCCTCGTATGGCCGGTGGTGAAGTTACACCAGATGGCCTAATTGCAGTAGGCCAAGTCGCTAAAAAATACGGCCTCTATACTAAAGTTACCGGCGGACAACGTATCGATTTATTTGGTGCACGAGTTGATCAACTGCCTCCTATCTGGAAAGAATTGATTGATGCTGGTTTTGAAAGTGGCCATGCTTACGGTAAATCATTACGTACTGTTAAGTCTTGTGTGGGTAGCACATGGTGTCGCTTTGGGGTTGATGACAGTATTGGCCTTGCGATTGAACTTGAAAATCGCTACAAAGGCTTACGTGCACCCCATAAATTTAAATTTGCAGTGTCAGGTTGTACGCGTGAATGTGCTGAAGCACAAAGTAAAGATTTCGGTATTATTGCCGTAGAAGGCGGTTGGAATCTTTATGTCTGTGGTAATGGCGGAATGAAACCCCGCCATGGTGATTTATTCGCAACCAATCTTGATAAAGAAACATTAATTAAATACATTGACCGGATATTAACATTCTACGTGCAAACAGCCGATAGATTACAACGCACATCAGTGTGGATGGATAATATGGAAGGGGGTTTAGAATACCTTCAATCTGTCATTATTGACGATAAATTAAATATTAATGCCCGTTTAGAAGCACAAATGCAACGTGTTGTGGACACGTATCAATGCGAGTGGAAAACAACCATTGAAGATGAAAGTAAACTACGCCGTTTCCGTCATTTTGTGAATAGTGATAAAACCGATGAGAATATTGTATTTGTTGAGGAGCGAGGCCAAATTCGTCCTGCTAGCCTTGATGAACGTGAAGTTGCACTGGCGGAGAAAGTATAATGAGTCAATGGATAGATGTATGTAGTGAAGAAGACTTGCAGCCTGATTCAGGAATCTGTGCACTAGTAGAAGATACGCAAGTAGCTATCTTCTTTATGCCAGAAGATAATGCTGTTTATGCGATTAATAATTACGATCCTTTTAGTAGTATTARTGTACTTTCGCGTGGTTTAATTGGTGATATTGATGGTGAGGTGATGGTATCTTCACCTATCTACAAACAACATTTTAGTTTAAAGACGGGTCAATGTTTTGAAGATGACTCTGTGAAAATCGATGCATATGGCATCCAAATAGAAGGTGGACGAGTTCAAGTCAATTTAACCGGAGCAGAGTAGAATGCTTGATTATTATATTGCAGATGTATTTACACACGAGCGATTTTCAGGTGCACAAATTGCCGTTTTTCCTCATGCAGAGGAATTAAATACCAAGCAAATGGAAGTGATTGCTAAAGAAATGAATTTATCTGAAACGGTATTCATTTCTAACATTGATAATGAACAATCTCGACGTAGGATGAGGATCTTTACCCCCTTATCTGAAATTGATTTTGCAGGTCATCCCGTTATTGCAACGGCGTATGTGCTGGCAGAGTGTAAAGATATTGAATTAAGCGGAGCCGAAACTGAGTTAACCTTAGTTCAAAACTCGGGTGATATTGATGTCACGCTTTCTGCTGAAAATGGTCAGGTTAGCTTTGTGCAGTTTAAGCGAACCGTATCTCCTGTCATCGATCGTTTCACGCCTTCTGAAAATGAATTGGCTGAAATTTTGTCACTTGATGCTAGCGATATTGATAACACAAAATATACAGCACGCTTGGTATCATGCGGTTTCCCTTACCTGATTGTTTCAGCTAAAAGCTATGAAGCAGTTAGAAAAGCGAAGTTTAATTACACTGCATGGGCACACTCGGCAGCGCCACAAACAGCGGCATCAGAAATTTTATTAATCTCACCCAATACGCCTTATAAAGATTCTGACTTTAATGCCCGCTTATTGGGCCCCAATATTGGCGTGCATGAAGATCCACCTGTAGGGAGTGCTATTCCCGCTTTTGCAGCTTATTTATGTTCATTCCGTTTCACTCAACAAGGCACGCATAGCTTTGCCGTTGATCGCGGCGACGATAAAAAACGTCGAAGTGTGTTGAACATTGAAATGGATCATAAAGCACAAGATGAGCTTGCCTTACGTATTGGTGGCCAAGCGGTAATGGTTGCTGAAGGCAAAATGCACATTCCAAATTAAATGTAAGCATAGACTGAAAGGGTGAGTTTTATTATCTGCCTTGCATACTGGCCCGTTGTTTGGCAGCGGTAAAACTCAGCCTTAGGGGAGGCAGTCCCATTATAACGATGGGATTTTCTTTTTACTGTTCATAGCATTTTTTGATGTGAACATGATTCTAAATACTGTTAAATCGAGTGTAATGAAAGAAAAATTAGTGTTAATTGGTAATGGTATGGCAGGCATGCGCACCATTGATGAGTTATTAAAGCTTGCGCCTGATCAGTATGATATTACGGTCTTTGGTGCTGAGCCTCATGGTAATTACAACCGTATTATGTTGTCGCCTGTGCTTGCAGGAGATAAAAGTATTGATGATATTATTACCCACCCATTACCTTGGTATAAAGAAAATAATATCACCTTGTTCACTGGCAACAGCATCAGCGAGATTGATACAGATAATCAACGTGTTAAAGCTGAAGATGGCACCGAAGTTGACTATGGCAAGCTGATTATTGCCACAGGTTCAAATCCCTTTATGTTACCTCTTCCCGGTGCAGAGCTTGAAGGCGTGATTAGTTTTCGAGATATTAAAGACGTTAATGTCATGGTTGAAACAGCCAAAAACTATAAACGTGCCGTGGTGATTGGGGGTGGTTTATTAGGCTTAGAAGCGGCCAATGGCTTAATGATTCAAGGTATGGAAGTCTGGGTTGTCCATCGTTGTAATACCTTAATGGAGCAACAACTCGATCAATCAGCCTCTGACTTAATGCGTACCGAGCTTGAAGAAAAAGGCATGCACTTCTTGATGGAACACGATACGGATAAGTTCTCAGGAACAGACCGGGTTGAGAAAATACACTTTAAAGACGGCACTGAGTTAGCTATTGACCTCGTGGTCATGGCGATTGGTGTGCGTCCAAACATTAGCTTGGCAAAAGAGTCAGGCATACATTGCGAACGCGGCATTGTAGTAGATGGCACTTTAAAAACCTATGCCCCGAATGTATATGCTGTAGGTGAGTGTGTGCAGTTTCAAAATCAACTATTTGGCCTTGTAGCTCCGCTTTATGAACAAGCGAAAGTCTGTGCCAAACAACTTGCAGGGCTAGGCGGTGAAAAATACACTACCTCACCGACTGCAACTAAACTAAAAGTAACCGGAATTAACCTGTTTTCAGCAGGTGATTTTACCGGTGATGAGTCGACTGAAGCATTGATATTCAAAGACTCAACACGCAATATATATAAGAAAATTGTCCTTCGTGATAATAAAATAATTGGTACTGTTCTTTATGGTGATACTAAAGATGGTAATTGGTATTTTTCACAGTTAATTGATGGTGATGATATTTCATCGATTCGTGAAGATATGTTATTCGGCCAACATCATGTATCAGAGGCTTAAATAGACATGACTCAATCAGTTACAACTTCAACTACTTGCCCTTATTGTGGCGTAGGCTGTGGTGTTTTAGCGACACAAAAAGAGGGCGTATTATCCGTTAAAGGCGATACATCTCATCCTGCCAATCTAGGACGCTTATGCTCAAAAGGCTCAGCGCTTGCAGAGACAACAGGTTTAGATAGCCGTTTACTTTATCCGTCGGTTAAAGGTGAGCGTGTTAGCTGGGATACGGCACTTGAAACAGTCAGTGCTGGTTTTAGAAAAGTTATCGACCAATATGGCCCAGATGCGGTTGCTTTTTATGTATCAGGGCAAATATTGACAGAAGATTATTACGTGGCCAATAAGCTGATGAAAGGCTTTATCGGTAGTGCCAATATCGATACTAACTCACGCCTATGTATGTCATCTGCAGTAGCCGGTTATAAACGCGCATTTGGTTCTGATACTGTTCCATGTACCTACGAAGATTTAGAAAATACCAACCTAATTGTGATTCAAGGTTCGAATACAGCATGGTGCCACCCTGTTATCTATCAACGTATCAGCAAGGCAAAGCAAGACCGACCTGAATTAAAAATTATCGTTATCGACCCACGCAGAACTGCTACCTGTGATTTAGCTGATTTACATTTACCACTTAAACCGGGTACAGATGCGACGTTATTTAATGGTTTATTAAATTATATTGCTCAGAATGATCATGTTAATACGGATTATGTTGAACGTTATACCGAAGGGTTTGATGAAGCATTAGTTGCAGCTCAAACATCATCAAATAGCATTGAGTCTGTGGCTGAACAATGTGATTTGAGCGTAGAAGATGTTGAAGACTTTTATCAATCATTTGCTCGCACTGAAAAAGTAATAACGCTTTATTCGCAAGGGGTTAATCAATCTTCATCAGGCACAGATAAATCAAATAGTATTATTAACTGTTACTTGGCTACAGGACGAATTGGTAAACCTGCCATGGGCCCATTTTCGATTACCGGCCAACCCAATGCCATGGGCGGACGCGAAGTCGGTGGTTTAAGTAACCAACTTGCCGCTCATATGGATTTAGCTAATCCTCTACACAATGACTTAGTATCACGTTTCTGGAAAACAGATTCATTAGCAGACAAGCCGGGTGCACCTGCCATTGATATGTTCAAAGATGTAGCCAGTGGCAAGATAAAAGCCATTTGGGTCATGGCGACTAACCCCGCGGTGAGCTTGCCTGATACCAATAAAGTACGCGCAGCATTAGAAAAATGTGAGTTAGTAGTGGTATCAGACTGTGAAGCCAACACCGATACCTCACAGTATGCAGATGTCTTATTGCCAGCATTAGGCTGGGCTGAAAAAGACGGCACAGTGACCAACTCTGAACGCCGTATATCACATCAACGTGCTTTCTTACCTGCTCCAGGTGAAGCTAAAGCGGATTGGTGGATAATTAGCGAGGTGGCTAAACGCTTAGGCTTTACTACCCAGTTTGAGTTTGAATGTTCTGCTGATATTTTTAGAGAACATGCTCAACTATCCGGCTTTGAAAATAATGGTATCCGTGATTTTGATATTAGTGGTTTAGCTACATTATCAAATGAAGAATATGATGACTTGCAGCCGATTCAATGGCCAGTGAACAAGCAATATCCACAAGGTTGTGAACGTTTATTTGCTGATAATAAATTTTTCACACCCAATGGTAAAGGTCGTTTAATTGCCATTACGCCTCGCTTACCAGAAGCTGCACCGACTAAAGACTATCCTTTAATTTTAAACACAGGTCGAATTCGTGACCAGTGGCATACCATGACCCGTACGGCACGTAGTGCAAGATTAAATGGTCATATTCCTGAACCTATTATTGAAATAAACCCGATTGACGCCGAAAAATATGGTTTAAAAGACGGCGGCTTAGGTCAGATTGAAAGTGATAAAGGTAAAGTATTAGCTCGAGTTCAACTAACGGATTCACAAGGTGAAGGTAGTATTTTTATTCCAATACATTGGAACCAACAATATGCCTCATTATCGGTAGTAGGCGCTTTAATACCTGCTGTTGTTGATCCAGTTTCAGGTCAGCCTGAATTTAAACATGCGCCTGTTAAAGTATCAGCTTATGAACCTGTTTGGCATGGTTTCATCCTTTCTAGAGAATCACTTAAGCCGGTGGAATCTCATTATTGGGTGCGAATTAAAGGCGAGCAATTTTGGCGCTATGAATTAGCCGGTGACAGCCTAATTGATGCTCCATCTGACTGGGCTAAATCATTATTAGGCCAACAGGGTGAGTGGTTAGAGTTCTCAGATGAAGGCCAACAACGCTTCCGTGCTGCGAAAGTAGTTGATGATAAATTAGAAAGTGTTTTATTCATTGCACCGACGCATGAATTGCCAACCCGTTCATGGTTGAGCCAAATGTTTGCAGAAGAAACCGTTAGTGATGAAGCGCGTATGAGCTTGCTTGCCGGTAAACCAGGTGCGGGCCAGCCCGATGTCGGCCCACTAGTCTGTGCGTGTTTTGGTGTCGGTGAAAACACCATTAAAGAGGCTATAGCCTGTGGCTCAGCTAAAACAGTAGAAGGTATTGGTGCATTACTCAAAGCAGGCACCAACTGTGGTTCATGTATTCCTGAGCTGAAAAAGCTATGTGAGACTGCGGCGCCTTAATCACTGACGACACATACACAACTGCTGTTAACATTACAAACGGATCAAATCGGCCACCCTAATAGATAGGTTTTAACACATAAAATGTTGCTATCGTATGTGGGGGCTTAGACCAAGGAAAACTGATGGAAATCGAAACAATAAGACTTTACTCTGAGGTGGCAGGCTATGCAGCCGGAGTGCTATCAGTTCTTTTTTTAGCCGTACAGATGAGAGGGCAACGCAAGCTTGAAGAATATAAAACACTCCAAGCCCTCGAAGAAAAATACACCACATTATTGTGGCGAGCAGATGAACAAAGCGAAATCAATCAAGTTTGGAATCCGATATCAGAAGTCCTGAAACAAAAACTAGACTCTATTCCACAGGATAGCCCAGAGGGAGTGTGGCCAATTTGGAACCTGATGAGCGATGACGAAAAGAACTGTTATCGTTTTACCCGTTCTGGTTTTGAAATATTAGAACAAGCCTATATCGCCAATAGACAAGGCTGGGTGAGTGATAAAGAAATACAACTAAAATGGAAGCATTGGATGTTGTCATGGAAAAACAGCAACACGTATTCCCCTTATGTTTTAGCCGAAATGCCCCATTGGTTTACGCCATCATTTATTAAGTATTACAACGCTTTAAAATAATAAGGCTCACCCTGAACAAGGGGGAGCTAGTCCGTTACAAATTACTTAATGGACTTTGTACCCCTTGAGCACCTTGCTTAAGTACATGGGTATATATTTCAGTTGTTTTAACATCCGCATGGCCTAATTGCTGTTGCACCCTACGAATATCAGCACCAGATTGCAATAAATGGGTAGCAAATGAATGCCTTAAGGTATGGCTGCTCACCTGCTTTTCAATTCCCGCTAAAGCCGCCGCCTGCTTAATCTTCTTATTCAATGCACTTTCATCGAAATGATGGCGTCGTAATAAAGACGATTCAGGATCAGGTGAGTTTTTTGAAGCAGGGAATAGATAATGCCAATCTAGTTGAAATGCTGTTTCTTTATCTTTATCGGCCAAAGAATCAGGCAACTCAACACCGGCATACTCTTTATTGTTAATATCTTCAGCCAAAACAGCTTTAACCTGAGAAATTTGCAACTTTAATTGTTCAATTAATTCTTCAGCCAATGTGGTTAAACGGTGTTTTTCTTCTTTTGAGTTCCATACCTGTAATTGGCAATAGTCGAAATCAATATCTTTGATACGTAAGCGTAATAACTCCATCCGTCGTAAACCTGAGCCGTACAATAACGACACCATTAACTTAGTCACTCCAGATGTTTGCCCGATTAATGCCGATACTTCAGTTCTGCTTAATACAATGGGTAATTTTCTTTGGCGACGAGACCTTGAAAATTGAGTTAGGTGTCCCACTTCTTGTTTTAAGAATTTTGTTTTGAGAAAGACAATAGCATTGAGTGCAATTGCTTGTGTTGCAGCTGAGACATGACGGTCAACCGCTAAAAAGGTAAGAAACCGTTCAATATCAACATTACCTAAATCACTAGGATGCTGCTTATTATTAAACACAATAAAATATTTCATCCAATACAAATAAGTAGAAATCGTTCGTCGACTATAGCGACGAGCAATCATAAAAGACTCAACAGATTGAAGAAAGGGAGATTTAGTCATAATATATAGCCTCATCCTTGATATTGCTACTTTACTCTCTAGACCCTATTTGTCAATAATAGCAGCCTATTTTTGGCCTTAATATACCTAGGTTAAATTAACTGTGTTAGCATATAGTCTATAATTTCAATGAGATAGTAGGTTCTAGTTGAAAATAAAATCAGAATTAGAAGGTGACCTGCTTAATAATTGTTATAAGGCCATTGGCCTTATAAAACATACTGTTAGCAGTCTCAGGGAGTTAGAGTTGAGTTTTCACATTAATGGAATTGAGCCAGACATAGTTGGAAAACAGTGCCAAGGTTTCTATTTAATACAGCAGCAAGAAGGCGAAGATATTTCAGACCCTGCGAATGTTGCCTATTTTAAATTTGAAGACAGCTGGTTAAAGCTCCACTTTGACGGAGAAACCATTTTTTGGCGAACTGGAGAAGTGCCTTCTGAACCTGTGAACAGCTGCTTATCAACATGCTTGGTGTTATTAAATTTAAATGAGCTTGATGGTGTTGTAGGTCGTACTCTCAAAAAAATCACATATGACAGCACCAATGAAGCGGTTTTTGCTAACTTTGAATTCTCTGGTGGGAAAGTTCTTAAGTTTCAGCATAATGGTTACGATGACTATACGAGTATCAACTGCTAACAAGTCATTTCAGCAGGACAAAAAATAGCTGGTTTTTGCTCGTGCCTCGCTAATTTTAACCAGCTATTTTATTGCCTCTGAATGAGGCGTTATGCATCTAGGTAGATTGAGTAATGGAAGCGAGACCTAATAAATCTGAAGAGTTATTCCTCAGTCTTGGATACAACCGGTTTTATGACTTGTTCGATGAGATCATGAAGGACGAATTCTGGGCAAAAGAGGATTGCTATAGGTTTGGCAAAGTGTCGAGTATATTTGCAGTTTATTCGGAGATTTTAGCCTATGAACCATTCAAGCATGTACTTGAAGCGCTAAAGACACAGCGTCCTCCGATGGAGTCTGAGATTGGAGGCCCACTGTTTAAGTTCGTACGTAACATACTCGCACATTTCCCCGTATTTGAAACATGGGATGAGGTGTGGGTAAGTAAAGATCTAGTTAATTGGCAGAAAGAAGGCCTGACGATTGACCGCTTCCTAAAGAAGTATGCAGGCCACGATGAAGTGAAGTATCGGTTCTGGGAAGCAGATAAAAAACTCATGACTTATATGAGTATTCGTTTTCCAGAAGAATACGATAACAACAAGATACATCTTAAAGATATGATCGAAGAAAAAGACGGAGTGAAATTTTCACTCATAATGATGCGCCAGATACTTAATACACAAGTAGAGTCTGTTGGTGAAAATGCATAACAAACAAAGGCAGCGGACGCCAAAAAGCGGCGCTCGCTGCTTTGGGCGTTATGTGTTTACCAATCAATCGAGATTAATCAATGAGAAATAAAATTATCGCAGTGTTACTTATATTAGGTTCTATAGGAATTTTGTCAGGTTGTATTTTTACAATGTACAGAACGTTTAATATTGCAGGACTGAATGGTAGTTTAATTACTGCTAGAACCAATAGGGTCAGACTCGATTGATATTTAACGAGAGCTAATTTATACTAAATCCAACTTGTTTTTAGGCTTTTATTATGGCTCGACTTCCTCGACTTGTAATTCCAGACCAACCACAGCATGTGATTGTACGAGGCAATAATCGTGAACCTATTTTTCTTGCGAATGAAGACTATCAATTTTATCTAGAAAAGCTGAAA
>NVVP01000027.1 GCA_002402245.1 Gammaproteobacteria bacterium
TATGATTCATGATCAAATTACTTAGAAAAATATCATGAGGTACTTTTGCTGATTTTCTTTCTTGTTCTGTTGGCTCACGCATATTGGGTTCTCATTTTCRCTACAANNTGGCCGCTGAACTTCTCATTCAACGGCCAAAAGCTTAATTAATCAGCCATATTRTYCAAAATTGCTTYACGTACTGCATCTAAGCTYGCTTCAACCGTTATTAACGGTGATGAACTTTGTTTGATMGCAGTATCMGGATCTTTCAAKCCATGGCCTGTTAARGTACATACMAYCATACTACCTTCTGGGATCTTGCCGCTATTAATATCATTAATYGCKCCYGCTAATGASGTWGCAGATGCAGGCTCACAGAAGATACCTTCATGTTCAGCYAATAATTTTTGKGTMGCTAAAATGTGCTCATCAGTACAYTCATCGAACCAACCTTGTGATTCTTCTTKMACTTTCCAYGCTTTATCCCAGCTTTGTGGRTGACCGATACGAATCGCTGTTGCCACAGTTTCAGGTGCATCAACCATATGTCCRCGCATAAAKGGAGCACTACCTTCWGCTTGATAACCGACCATTTTAGGWCGCKSACTAATAATRCCGTCATCAAAGTATTCRCTATACCCCATCCAATGRGCRGTGATATTACCGGCATTACCCACMGGTAAACARTGGAAGTCYGGCGCACGAGAAAGTTCTTCAACAATCTCAAATGCRGCWGTTTTCTGSCCTTGTAAACGGTAAGGGTTAATTGAGTTAACAATSGTTACAGGTGCATGTTCTGCCACTTCTTTAACTAATTGCATTCCTTCATCAAAGTTACCTTTAATTTGGATTACTGTCGCGCCGTGCATCATACCTTGAGCTAATTTACCTAAGGCAATTTTACCTTCTGGAATTAACACAAAAGCAGCAATACCCGCACGCGCTGCATAAGCTGCAGCTGCGGCTGATGTATTACCTGTTGAAGCACAAATAATCGCTTTGCTGCCTTCTTCAACCGCTTTAGTCACAGCCATGGTCATACCACGGTCTTTGAATGAACCGGTTGGATTTAAACCTTCATATTTAACATAAATCTCAATATCTTTACCCAATACAGCAGGAATATTATTAAGCTTTAATAAAGGCGTATTACCCTCTCCTAGGCTAATAATTTTAGTATCAGCACTAACTGGTAAACGGTCACGGTAGCGTTCGATCAAACCAGTGTAACGAGGACGAAATGTCATATTATTTTCCTTTATATTCTATATTTTGGCGGCACACAACACTGCGCTTAGCCTAATGATTCGATGCGAATACGCATAACAGAATCGTTAACTGATTGTAGTGCTTCGATTTGAGTAATCGCCGCATCCATATTCTTTTCAACAATTTCTTGAGTAAGCATAATAACCGGGATAATACCGCCCGCTACTTCTGGCTCTTTTTGTAAGATTGCTTCAATACTAATACCTTGCTCAGCTAAGATACGTGTAATATCAGCTAATACACCTGGCTTATCTTCTGTATGAACACGTAAGTAATACGATGTCACTACTTCTGAAATAGGTAAAATAGGTGTATCGGTCAAGGCATCAGGTTGGAAAGCTAAATGTGGTACCCGGTTTTCAGGATCAGTGGTTAATGCACGCACAATATCAATAATGTCTGCTACAACTGCTGATGCAGTCGCATCAGAACCCGCTCCAGCACCATAATACAATGTCGGTCCAACTGCATCAGCTTGAATTAATACCGCATTCATCACACCATCAACATTAGCAATAAGACGACGATGAGGAATCAACGTTGGGTGAACCCGTAACTCAATACCTTTGTCTGTTTTCTTACTAATACCTAAATGTTTGATTCGGTAACCGAGTTCTCCAGCATATTTCACATCTTCCTGAGAGATCAAACTGATTCCTTCAGTGAATGCTTTATCAAACTGTAATGGAATACCAAATGCAATCGACGCCATAATAGTTAATTTATGAGCAGCATCAATGCCCTCAACATCAAAAGTAGGATCGGCTTCGGCATAACCTAGGGCTTGAGCTTCTTCTAATACATCAGAAAAATCACGTTCTTTATCTCGCATTTCAGTCAAGATAAAGTTACCAGTACCATTAATGATACCCGCTAACCATTCGATTCGATTCGCAGCTAAGCCTTCTCGCATTGCTTTAATGATGGGAATACCACCTGCAACGGCGGCTTCAAATGCAATGGTAACGCCTTTTTCTTGTGCTTTAGCAAACAGCTCATTACCGTGTAACGCGATTAAGGCTTTATTAGCAGTAACCACATGCTTGCCGTTTTCAATCGCTTTAGACACTAATTCAAATGCAATACCAGTGCCGCCAATCAACTCAACAATAATTTGAATTTCAGGGTCATTAACAATATCCATTGCATTATCTGTCACCGCAATATTGCTGGTATCACATGCAGTCTTAGAAGCTAAGTCCCGAACGGCTGCACGGGTAATTTCAATATCTCGCCCTGCTCGGCCAGTAATCTCTTGTAAATTACGACTTAAAACATTAACAGTTCCACTACCTACGGTACCTAAACCTAGCACGCCTACTTTTACTGATTGCACGTTATACTCCTGAATCTTTTTTAAACATCTCACGAATGCCTCGAATAGCTTGACGTGTACGGTGTTCATTTTCTATTAGACCAAAGCGCACATGGTCATCACCATATTCTCCAAAACCAATACCCGGAGACACAGCTACTTTAGCTTCTTGTAATAATTTCTTAGTAAATTCCAACGAACCCATTTGTTGGTATTGCTCAGGAATTTTAGCCCATACGAACATAGTCGCTTTAGGCTTTTCAACATGCCAGCCGATAGCTGTTAAGCCCTCACACAATACGTCACGGCGGTTTTTATAAAGCTCTACTACATCCGCGACACACTCTTGTGGCCCTTCAAGCGCCGCAATAGCTGCAACTTGTATCGGGGTAAACATGCCATAATCTAAATATGACTTCATCCGTGCTAATGCGGCTACTAAAATAGGATTACCAGACATAAAGCCCACACGCCAACCTGGCATATTGTAGGTTTTAGATAAGGTATAAAATTCAACCGCAACATCTTTTGCGCCTGGCACTTGCAAGATAGACGGTGCTTTATACCCATCAAAGGTAATTTCGCCATAAGCTAAATCATGCACAACCCAAATTTCATGCTCTTTAGCAAAGGCAACAATGCGTTCAAAAAACTCCAAATCTACACATTGTGTGGTTGGGTTGCCTGGAAAGTTCAATACCAACATTTTCGGTTTAGGCCATGAATCTTTTACTGATTTTTCTAATTCAGCAAAAAAGTCACCACCTGGAATAAGCGGCACATGGCGAATATCCGCACCTGAAATAACAAAACCATACGGATGGATAGGGTAAGCGGGATTAGGGACTAAAATTGCATCTCCAGGGCCGACTGTTGCTAAAGCTAAATGAGCTAAGCCTTCTTTCGATCCGATAGTAACAATAGTCTCTGTATCAAAGTCTAATTCGACTTCAAATTTACGTTGGTACCAATCACAGATTGCTTTGCGTAAACGAGGAATTCCGCGCGACACAGAATAACGATGAGTATCGGGTCTTTGGGCCGCTTCGATTAACTTATCTATGATATGTTGGGGGGCAGGTTTATCTGGATTACCCATGCCAAAGTCAATAATATCCTCACCTCGCGCACGTGCTTGTGCTTTCAAATCATTAACGATATTGAATACATAAGGCGGGAGGCGGTTAATCCGTGGGAAATCTTCGTTCAACTTAACACCTGATAAATATAAAAAAACGGTTGGCAAACCATGCAAAATAACTGAAAATGAAGCTTACTTCAAATCACATTTCATAATTGGAACTCAAGAATGGAACAAGAAGCATTTTACAACGAATTATTAGATGACCTTAATAAGGGTAAATTAATCCTACCTACATTACCCGAAGTTGCATTACGTGTTCGTGATGTTGTCGATGATCCAGAAGCCTCTGCAGGCGATTTAGCCGAGATCATTATAACCGATCCCTCCCTATCAACACGACTATTAAAAGTAGCYAATAGYCCTCTTTACCGCGGYCGACTTTCTGTTGAYAGCGTTAAAATGGCTGTGGCAAGRCTAGGTCARAAAATAATTAAAAGCTTAGTCACCAGTTTAGTGATGGARCAAATGTTTCAAGCYACKTCTAAATCAYTAGATTCGCGCCTMCATGACTTATGGSMACACAGTACCGATGTTGCGGCTATTTGCCAGGTTATNYYYNAGTWCWCAAAGYCATATMCAATCRGATGAAGCCATGCTCGCCGGGCTTATTCATGAAATYGGMATTTTACCTATTTTAATGAAAGCYGAAGACAAGCCYGAACTRTTAAAAAATCGTGCCGCRCTYGAYGAGGTKATYACTAATYTGCAATCTAAAATTGGTGCMGCTATTTTAAAAAGCTGGAAATTYCCYGACAATTTAATAGCCGCTGTAGCAGAGCAAGATTCATTAATCCGCGATGCTANWKRYKRAGCCNGATCTAATWGATATMGTTCAAGTCGCCCGWTTACAAAGTTAYATGAAYACAGACCGCGCRCTMACAGAAGAACARCTTGAAAAAGTCACYGCCTTTAAAAAGTTRGGYATTGATATYGCSATMAGYGTTGTTGAGCTTGATGAAAACAGTGAAGAGTATGCTGAAGCMATGGCYTTATTTGGTTTTTAARCSCTTMGTTCWATAATCWCAAAYTAAAAAGCCGGYCTTTCATTTAATGAAAGACCGGCTTTTTAGTTTAAACCNTANTARTATTAARTTTATTCTGAKACTTCAGGTCGCATATGWGGAAATAACAACACATCTCTAATCGTAGGGGAATCAGTTAGTAACATCACCAAACGATCAATACCWATWCCTTCACCTGCWGTYGGYGGCATGCCATATTCTAATGCKCGAATATAATCAGCATCAAAATGCATCGCTTCATCATCACCCGCATCTTTCTCTGCYACTTGRGCCTTRAAGCGYTCAGCTTGATCTTCAGAATCATTTAACTCAGAGAAGCCGTTGGCAATTTCACGWCCMCCGACAAARAATTCAAATCGATCTGTTACAAATGGRTCATTATCACTTCGWCGCGCTAAAGGAGAAACTTCTGTTGGGTARGCYGTAATRAAYGTCGGYTCCATCAAWCGATGTTCTACTGTTTTTTCAAAAATCTCAATTTGAACTTTACCAAGGCCATAACTATCTTTTAATGGAATAGATAAACCTTCCGCTACTTTTCTTGCTTCATCTAATGTCGCTAACTGTTCAACAGTAATTGATTCATTAAAATGTAAGATCGACTCAATAATGGTCATGCGATGGAAAGGTTTAGCAAAGTCTAAATCCGTTCCCTGATAATGAACGCTTGAAGTACCTAATACATCTTGAGTCACAGTGCGTAACATTTCTTCAGTCAAATCCATCAAATCATTATAATCTGCATAGGCTTGATAAAACTCAACCATGGTAAATTCTGGATTATGACGTGTTGATAAGCCTTCATTACGGAAGTTACGGTTAATCTCAAACACACGCTCAAAACCACCCACCACTAAACGTTTTAAATATAGTTCAGGAGCTACACGTAAAAATAACGGCATATCAAGCGCGTTATGATGAGTTTCAAATGGTTTTGCTGTCGCACCACCCGGGATAACATGCATCATAGGTGTTTCAACTTCAAGATAGTTCTTCGCCATCAAGAAGCGACGAATACCATCAATTACTTTAGTGCGAATAATGAATGTTTCTCGACTTGCTTCATTCATAATCAAATCAACATAACGCTGACGGTAACGTGTTTCTTGATCAGACAAACCGTGGAATTTTTCAGGTAAAGGACGTAATGATTTGGTCAATAATCGAATATCTTCTACTAATACTGATAACTCGCCCTTTTGAGTTCGAAACATGGTGCCTTCAGCAGCAATGATGTCGCCCAAATCCCAGCGTTTAAAATCAGCATAAACGCCTTCGGCTAAATCATCACGCTTTACATAAAGCTGCATATTGCCTGACATATCACGGATATTGGCAAAACTTGCTTTACCCATAACTCGCTTAGTCATTAAACGTCCTGCAATCTTAACTCGACGAGGGTTTGCTTTTAACTCTTCAGCAGAAACATCTTCATATTCAGCCGCAAGATCAGCATTCATTACATCGCGACGAAAATCATTAGGAAATGCATTCCCTTTTTCACGTAATTCAGTTAATTTCTCACGACGCTGGGCAATCAGTCTATTTTCATCTTGTTCTATTTCATTTGTCATGTGGATTCTCTTTTCATAGTCCTGATTTAAGGGATGCTTCGATAAATAACGCTAAATCGCCATCTAATACTGCTTGGGTATTTCCTGTTTCAACATTGGTTCTCAAGTCTTTAATTCGTGATTGATCGAGTACATATGAACGAATCTGACTGCCCCAACCGATATCAGCCTTACCATCTTCGGCTATCTGTTTATCTGCATTTTGTTTCAATAACTCAAGTTCATACAGCTTGGCTTTTAATAAGCTCATCGCCGTATCTCTATTTTTATGCTGAGATCGCTGTGATTGACATTGCACCACAGTATTAGTCGGTAAATGAGTAATTCGAACAGCGGAGTCGGTTTTATTAATATGCTGGCCACCCGCACCACTGGCTCGATACGTATCGACTCGTAAATCAGCTTTATTAATCTCGATTTCAATATTGTCATCCACTTCAGGATAAACAAACACAGAGCAGAATGAAGTGTGGCGACGAGCACTTGAATCAAAAGGTGATTTACGTACTAAACGATGCACACCTGTTTCGGTGCGTAATAAGCCAAAGGCATACTCACCTTCAAAATGAATGGTAGCACTTTTAATTCCTGCTACCTCTCCCGATGAGGTTTCAACCAACTCAACGTTAAAGCCTTGAGCTTCTCCCCAACGTAAATACATCCGTAACACCATATTAGCCCAATCTTGTGCTTCTGTTCCACCTGAGCCAGATTGAATATCAAGATAGGCATTATTAGCATCCATCTTGCCGGAAAACATACGTTGAAACTCAAGTTTTTCTAATGCACTTTCTAACTCATGTAAATCATCTTGAACAGCATCAAAAGTATCTTGATCCTGTTCTTCTACAGCCATTTCAAGCAAGTCTTTAGCATCATCTAATGTTTCTTTATGAGATGAAAGTGTAGTTACAATTCGCTCTAAACTAACGCGTTCCTGGCCTAATTTTTGTGCACGCTCAGGATCATCCCACACCGCTGATGACTCTAACTCACGTGTAACTTCAACCAACTGTTCCGCTTTAACATCATAGTCAAAGATACCCCCTAAGATCGTCACTACGACCTCGAAGCTCTTTGATTTTTTGCATTGTTGCACCTAATTCCAAGGTAAATCCCTCATCAATATCTAGAAATTAACGATCACCGTTCCAGTTGAAAATACTCACTGTAAATAAACATCTTTACCACTCTCTAACGTTAGAGCATCTTCAAGTTAAACGGGTATATACCCATGATCAATCAACATGCAGATTTATAACACGTATACTCAATATGCTAGCGGCGTTATAAGAGTGAGCAATAGAATAACTATTACATCACTATTATGCCTTGCTAGCCTATTCATTATACGCACTAGAAACATGCACTTGATTGATCATGGGTATATAAGCGCATATTGTAGCCGATCTAAACTAAGCCGAGTAAATTTAATAGGGCCTAATCGCCAGATTTATGCTCACCATAAAAATAGTCCATTACTCTTTTAAGCTCAATAAAATCAATAGGCTTACTTAAATAATAATCGAATAATGATTCGGCACGTTCTATATCACTTTCCATGGCCATGGCCGTTACCGCGACAATAGGAATATGCTGCAGATTACTATCATGTTTAATTTTTACTGCAAGCTGCTCACCATTAAGATCAGGTAATTCAATGTCCATTAAAATCAATGCCGGTAATTGTTGAGACAACTTCTCTAGACCAGCTTGTGCTGTTTGTGCAATATGTAATGTGATGTCTTGCCCTTGTTGAGCAAAAAACATCTGCATTAATTTTATATTTGCAGCATTATCTTCAATATAAAGTACTTCCACTATTAATATGTCCTACCCGTATAAGTTATATCTAACACCTTGTTTATTTATCAATATATCGATATAGGGAATTCAACCCAAAAAGTACTTCCTTCACCCTCAACACTTTCAAAGCCTATTGCGCCATTCATTGCATGCACAATCGTTTTGGTTACCACCAGTCCAACCCCTGTGCCTTCAATACCTGAGTTTTCTTGCCCTAAGCGTGAGAATGCCGTAAATAGTTTTTCTCGTTTATTTGTTGGAATACCTATTCCTGTATCTTTAATCGCTATTCTAAAATAACCTTGTTCAGTTAAACTTTCTATTACTTCAACAGTTCCACCTGGTTTATTATATTTAACAGCATTGCTTAATAAGTTAAGAATAACTTGTTTCAATCTAAGATAATCAGCTCTAATTGCTGCATTTTTCCGGCCCGACCAGCTAATTGATATATTTTGTTTATCCGCGACCACTTGAATAATAGGAATGCATGACTCAATCACTTCACTCGCCGCTACATCCTCAACAGATAAATCCATTCCACCTGCCTCAATCTTTGATAATTCAAGCACCTGACTAATCAATTCCAGTAAGTGACCACCACTACTGACAATGTACTCCATACTTTCTTTTTGTTCTTCTGTCAGAGGCTGTGCAGTATCACTTAACAGCAATTGAGAAAATCCCAGGATGGCATTTAATGGCGTTCTTAACTCATGACTCATTGATGATAGGAACTCAGATTTAGCCTGACTCGCCCGATCGGCTTTAGCCTTGGCTTCAATCAAATGTTGTTCCATTATTTTTTGTCTTACAATTTCTTCTTCAAGCTTACGTTTGGTAAGTGCATTTTCTCGGCCTAATTGTAAAATAGCCAAATGCTCTTCATAGTCGCCTTGTAGGCGTTCGATTAATAAAATTTTACGTTGTTGACATAAAATAGCCGTCGCTTCGAGGATATATAGTTCACTTTCAAGCTCACCCTCAACCCAAGGGCCCGATTTTAATCGACCTTCTTTTTCTGCACTCCACACGGTTYCACAATCTTCTAAAAAATTAGCTAAAAATGCGAAATCATTTTCAGGATGCAAATTATCATATTGAGTATAGGCATCGGGATAAATCGAGGTGAAATAATCAGGTGCTTCTTCTAACAGTCTAAAGGATCCATCTGAGTTTTGTTCCAACATCAATACGCCTATAAGGCTACTGAAGTTAATCTTTTTCAACTCTTCTGACTGCGCTGTAAACTGTTGTTTCAATAACTGCAGTTCATTGGCTTTTTGTTGAGCAATGCCTTTCCACCGAGACCGTTCGGTTCGACCTAATAATATGATCCAACGGCCCTCTTCATTCTCAATCAAATAGAGATCCGCATACTGTCCATTATCAATCTGAATGCTATCAATTGTTGGCGGTGGGTTTTGTATCGATAAAATGCCTTCTAGGAATATTGCCTGTTGCTGAATCATGCNAKSCWWTANSWAAGYTWWMTWMKCCAAAAACGGATAACTCTCCGCCCATATTAATAAGTTCACCATCATAAGAAATCAATAACCAAGCCGCAGAGGTTTCTTTTAATACTCGGTGTATTAATAACTCTAATATTGGACTTGGTAAGCGATTCATTATTACTCTGAAACCATTTTAAGTGTTAAATCTTGAAATACATGTTCGACATAATCACCACTTTTTGCACTGGTTTTATATACAGTCCAGCCATTAGTAATCAGATCAGCAATATCATCCACGCTAATCTGCCATTCATCTTCTACATCAGATTTGTTAATCAATAAAATAAGAGGTTTAGGTCCCATTTCAATTTCAATTTTTTCTTTTAATCTTTTTGCTGTTTCTAAAGTATCAAGGCGGGTGCCATCAGCCACTAATAAAAACCCTGACGATCCTCGTAAATAAGACATTCTTACCGTCATAAACTCGTCTTCACCGGCAAGATCCCAAATCATAAGATTCACGTCTTGGTCATCAACCGTTACGACTTTTTTATCAATCTTAACCCCAAGAGTTGTAAGGTATTTATCTGAAAAAAGACTATTCACATAACGTTGAACAAGTGAGGTTTTTCCAACAGCAAAAGCCCCCAACAAACATATTTTCTTTTGAATCACTTTAAGTTTCCTTTCTTTAAATGATTAGTGTTGATTGTAAATGTCACACTTCTTTCCAGCGATTTCTCTTCATCCTGTAAGTCCTCACTAGAAAACTTCGATCCAACACCATCTACAGTTAATTTGTGTTCAGCTATACCCTGACTGGTAAGGTAACGATAAATAAAGTCAGCACGTTGTTTGCTTAACGTTATATTTTTATCATAATCACCAGACACATCTGTATGGCCCGTAATCTTAATTATCGCTTGTTGATTAAGTATTTCGGTAACAGAAAATAGCTGCTTCACACGCTCTAAAATCATATATTCTTTTAATTGTACCGCTGTCAGTTCATAAGCATAAGGATCAAATAAGATTACTTTCTGCTCTAATTGAGCGATCAAGCTTGTCATTTTATGCAAATCATTATCAAGTACTTTTGTATCATCATACTCTTCTATACCAGAAATTAATGCACTCTCTTTTTTTGTTTCAACAAGCCACTGATGACTGGCCTTACCTTCAGCAATTAACAGCCCATCAATTAAAGTAAGCGTAATAGTTTCAGGTGCATTTAAATCGACTAAGTCTTGGTTTATCAACTGCGTATCATCATAGCCTTTAATACTATTGATTAATCTTACCTTTGATTGTGTATCTAATAGCCATTGATAAGAAGCTGAACCTATTGCTGTCAGGGTACCATCAGAAAATGACAAAATGACTGTCTCGGGGGCATTAAAAATAGAAAAATCGATATTATTAACATACAAGTCATTGTAACTATTCACACCTGCAATAGTTCTAGCCAAAGTCCGTGCTTGTTGTTGCCACTCTTTACTAGCACTACCTGCCGACGTTAATATTCCTTCATTTAACGTCAATGAAATCTCAGAAGGAGGACGTAATACTTTATTAGCCCTTTGCAAAATAAATGCAGGTAATAAGGCTTGATAAGGTTCTAATTGATAATGAATATGTTCTTCAGCAATAGGAGTTAATGATGTTCTTATTTGTTGTGGTGTCCGTGCGAGAGGGTCACGTAAACCTGTAATGGTAAAAGAGCCTGACTGCTCACTCACATGGGTAATCGCAATACCCGGTTCTTGTCTCAATTGTTCAATATACTGCTGCCACTTTGCTTCATGCTGATATGACGCATTAAAGAACCAAGCAACAATAAAGAGCAGTAACAGACAAAGTATAATTATTTGAGGGCTAAAAAAACGTCCCTCTTGTTTTTGTTTTACTTGYGATGTCAGACAAGATGCTAAAGAAAGCTCTGTTTTATCAAACAGGCTTGAATCACCACTAAAATTGAGTAACAAATCTCTATATTCAAAGTGAATCGATTCAATAACACTACGTAATCCTTTCCTTATTCCCTCAGGAGCTGAACCTCTGATAACAATTGCCAGCGTAGCATAAGGCCCTTGCTCAATTAACACGGTTAAATCATCAATTTTAATACTGTCTAAGCTTGATTTATCTTCAAGCCCGAATGAGTCTTTAACAAAATCAGTAATGGCCGTCAGCATGCCAGACACCATATCAGCATCTTGAATATCGTCACTCTCAGCTACATGATTAAGCAATATTCCGCTTTCACGGTGAATAAGAAACACTTGTTCAACGCGATAAACAAGACTTCTTAACATGACTATTTCAGAGAATGATTGGCCTGTTCGTAACGACTCTAGCCGCCATTTCAAGCCTTGCCACGAAAAACTATTTTCTAGTGCGACATTGAGTGATTGCAACATTTCTTTGAATGTTTCAATGATAGACCGGCGTATTGCAGGCCCCATAACCGGGTAAAGTGCATCAGCAAAGATAAAAATATCTTTTGTCACCGATTCTTTTACTGCTCGTTCAACCGTTGGCATTAAAGCATTGCTAAGCTCATCGCCTTGCTTAGCACTCTTTTCTACCGCAGCGGCTAAGACACCGCTTAGCTCATTTGAACGTGTCTCTTTATCATTCAAGCGATGCTGCAAAGAGACAATTTCATCCTGCTCTGTCTGCAAAATCAAACGACGTAATTCATCCAGCTTATGCTCTGAATTTATTGCATCCTTAGTTTGATTATCACTCATTAATTTTGTTATCTCGCAGGGATTAATTTAATCGCTATTTATTCACCTTGCTCATACAACGAGTCATCAGCAAGACGAATAGCTAAGTCCGTTAACAAGGCTGATAATGTAGATCGGTTGGCTTTTTCATCTCGAAGTTCATTAACCGAACGATCGAAAATAGCCATACCTTCATCATGCTTTTCACCAATTTCATTTAATAATGTTTTAGATTGGTCAAATAACGATTGGCGTAACTCACGTACATCTTTTTCAGTCGTTTGTTCAAAGCTATTTAGTTTCTTTTCTAGCCCTTTTGCTGTGCTAGTTAACTCAGATGTCAGCTCTTTTATTGACTCACTACGATCGGTTTTCTCTACTCTTAACTTATCACTTAACGAATCAATGCCTTTATTGATAAATTCTTCTAATACATCAAAGCGTTTATTAGAATCACTTTTTAATCGAGTGACTTCGCTCATAATGCGTTCTTCTAAGCGTGAAAATTTTCGCTCATAATCTTTCATCTGCGAACCAAAAAGAATATCTCTTATTTGATCTACATTGCCATTGCCTGCCATAGCATCCAGATTATCTTCACTTTTATTTTTATTGCTTTTTTCTTCCGCCATCACGAAAAATCCTTGAAAATTGATATCTCTATATAAATTATAAAGACAAATTACTTCAGTATTATTAATGTACCGTTGATTAAGTAATCTCTAATATAGCCTATTCTATGATCTTTAATACGATTTTGGCAAAAACTTTAATGGATCCACAGGCTTACCATTGCGTCTAATTTCAAAGTGTAGTTGATTTCTCTGCGTACCTGTTTGGCCTAACAAAGCTACTTTCTGTCCGGCTTTAACCCACTGTCCTTCTTTCACCAATAAGACTTTATTATGAGCATAAGCACTTAAATAAGTATCATTGTGTTTTATAATCAATAAATTACCATACCTAGGCAAGCCACTCCCGCTATAAACAACCTTTCCCTTTGCAGCAGCAATGACATGTTGGCCCGAAGTGCCGGCAATATCAATTCCCTTCCGGCCAGCTGCTTTTTGTGAATATTTTGATATTACCTTGCCTTTTGTTGGCCAACGCCATGCTAAAGCTTGATTTGAAGGTAGGCTCTTCTTCACCGTTTTGGTGGTTTTCTTGGTAATTACTTTCTTTTTCGTCGTGGTTGTTTTTGCTCTAACGTTCTTAAAGTAAAGTTTCTGACCAATATAAATATTATAAGGCGAGCGAATATTATTCATTTTGGCAACGTGCTTATAATCCATTCCATAGCGCCAACTAATAGAATATAAGGTATCGCCTTTTTTTACTTTATAAAGACCGGGTGCCTGTGCTTTCGTCTTACTCGCAGTTGATGAAGTATTACCAAAGCCATAGTTTCCAACAGGAACAATTGCTCGACTACCACCACACGCAGTTAAAACAAGCATTAGCAGTACCAGCAATAATCTCATCATTACCTCAACAGAAAGTACGCTGTTAGGGCTAGCACAATGGTCAGCCAGCCAATTCGGTCAATCCATAAATGAAGTTTCGCTTCTAGATTTTCACCCCCCAAACGCATTAATGTGGCCACAAGGAAAAAACGTAATCCACGGCCAATGGTTGAGCCAATAATGAAGGGAATTAAAGCCATGCCTAATGCACCTGATGCAATAGTAAATATTTTATAAGGAATGGGTGTGAAACCTGCCAAAAATATTGCCCAAAACCCCCATTTTTCAAACCATGCTTCGGCGTGATGAAAGGCATCCATATAGGAAAGCGACACCAGCCACGGTTCAATAACGTTAAAGGCATAACTACCAATAAAGTAACCAAGTAGACCGCCTAATACAGAGCTTACCGTAGTAACACCTGCATAAAACCATGCTTTTTGGGGTTTAGCTAATGACATCGGCGCTAGCATGACATCAGGTGGAATAAGAAAGAATGAAGACTCAGAAAAACTCACCAGTGCCAGCCAATAGGTCGCATATTGATGCCGAGACCATCTCATCACATGCTTATACAAGCGTGAAAATATTGCCACTAAATAGCCCCAGATAATAAAGGAACAAAACTAACCGGATCTAAAATAGTTTCTTCAAATGTATTGCCATGACGGTCCAAGACATGAAGTGATTGCCCTGTACTCCCTCCTACAGGGATGACTAAACGGCCACCTTCAGTAAGTTGGTGTAATAATTCTTGGGGAATTTCTTCTGGTGCACAGGTCACAATAATACCATCATACAGCTCATGCTCTGACCAGCCCCAACTGCCATCACTATGCTTTAATTTAATATTATTCAACTGTAATTGATAAAATCGCTCACGTGCTTGATTTTGTAGTGGCGAGATACGCTCAACACTGAATACGCGATCAACTAATCTCGATAATACTGCCGTTTGATAACCTGAACCTGTACCGACTTCTAATACTTTCTTTTTCGGCAAACCTTCCAATAATATTTCAGTCATGCGAGCAACCGTAAACGGCTGCGAAATAGTTTGAGCATGACCAATAGGCAAAGCCGTGTCTTCATAAGCACGGCTTGCCAAGGCTTCATCAACAAATAAATGGCGCGGTAAATTTTTCATTACCTCTAATACATCAAGATTTTTAATACCTTGTTGTTGCAAACGGACAATCAATCTATCTCGTGTTCGTTGCGATGTCATGCCTATGCCACTAATTTTAGTGGTCACAAATCCACACCTTGCAACCAATCAGCCACTCTGTCAATCGCACCATAATGTGTTAAATCAATTTGTAATGGCGTCACTGAAATAGCACCACGTCGAATAGCATCAAAATCAGTACCGACACCTGCATCTTCTTCTTCGCCAGCAGGGCCAACCCAATACATAGGACGGCCACGTGGATCAAGCTCTTTAATCACCGGCTCAGCTTTATGACGTCGACCTAAACGCGTACTTTCAAAGCCCGTTACTTGGTCAATAGGGATATCAGGTACATTCACATTTAAAATAGTATCGGCAGGCAATGACGATGATAATAAATGGCTCACCAATTTCTTAGCGGCCCATGCGGCGGTTTCATAATGAGTGGCGGTGTGGCCATTCAAAGAAATAGCCATGGCAGGTAAACCAAGAAAACGGCCTTCAATTGCCGCTGCAACAGTGCCTGAATACAGCACATCATCACCTAAATTAGCGCCAGCATTAATACCCGCTACCACCATATCAGGCTCTTCATCTAACAATCCTGTAATCGCTAAATGCACACAATCAGTCGGTGTGCCTTCAACACGATAGATACCATTTTCTAACTGATTTACGCGTAGAGGGTTTTCTAAGGTTAATGAATTACTGGCACCACTGCGGTTTCTATCAGGTGCAACCACGGTAATGTCACCTAAGCCTGACATAGCTTCAGCTAATGCTTTAAGTCCTTCAGCCATATAGCCATCATCATTACTAATCAAGATTTTCATTATTTAATTCATAAACCTATTGTGGATTTCAATATCCCAGCCATTTTAGCAAAGATCGGCCTGATAGCCATAAAAAAAGGGCAATCAATACTGATCACCCTTTTTAATTTTCTAACTTAGAAACTAAGCCATTGATATAAATTAATTTACATCAATTTATTATCAGATTGTCCACCACCATAACTATGGAATTGTAGCGGCTCACCACCTGGAGTCACTTTCACAGCACAATACTTAAATTCTGGAATTTTGGCAGAAGGATCTAATGCCGCATTCGACAATTTATTCACCGCTGCTTCGTAATAACAAAATGCCATAAATACAGCGCCTGTTGGTACAGATTCATCCATCCGGGCAATCATTGAAATTTCACCACGTCGCGTCGATAAAGTAATTAAATCACCGGGACTAATGCCCATTTCATCTAAGCTAATTGGATTAATGGTCGCGACTGCTTCTGGCTCCAAAGAATCCAATACATTGGAACGACGTGTCATTGAACCTGTATGCCAATGCTCTAGCATCCGACCAGTAATTAATATGAATGGATACTCTTCATCAGGACGTTCATCAGGCTCAACAATATCGGCTGGTACAAATCTACCTAAACCATTATCACGATCGAATTTCTCAGTAAAGATGACATCTTCACCTGCATCACCTTCATTCAGACAAGGATAAACAATTGCACCCTCCTTCTCTAAGCGTTCCCAAGTCATACCTGCCATTGTGGGCACTGCTTTACGTATTTCTTCGAATACTTCGGCTGAATCTTTATAATTCCAATCCAAACCAAGTCGACGGGCCATTTCTTGGATGATCCATAAATCTTGGCGCGCATCACCTGGTGGTGGCACAGCCTGACGACCTAATTGCACTAATCTATCAGTATTAGTAAAGGTCGCTGTTTTTTCAGAATAAGCAGAAGCAGGTAATACCACATCCGCCAAATAGGCTGTTTCGGTCAAGAAGATATCTTGTACTACTAAATGCTCAAGAGCCGCCAAAGATTGACGAGCATGATTAGCATCAGGATCTGACATCGCCGGGTTTTCACCTTGTACATAAAGCCCGGTCAAATCGCCATCATGAATGGCATGCATGATTTCAACCACGGTTAGACCTGGATTATTATCTAATTCACAATCCCATAATTCTTCAAAATACGCATGTGCTTTTTCATCAGTAACAGGTTGATAATCAGGGAATACCATCGGTATTAGCCCCATATCAGATGCACCCTGAACATTATTTTGGCCACGAAGAGGATGTAATCCTGTTCCTGGTCGACCAATTTGTCCGGTCATCAATGATAAAGAAATTAAACAACGTGCATTATCAGTACCATGAACATGTTGAGAAACCCCCATGCCCCATAAAATCATTGAGCCTTTTGAGGTAGCGTACAATCTAGCTACATCTCGTATTTGCTCTGCGGGAACACCACAAATCGGCTCCATCAGCTCTGGCGTATATGATTTCAAATGCACCTTCATAGCTTCAAAGCCTTCGGTACGCTCAGCGATAAAGTCCTTATCTACCAAGTTTTCTTCAATAATGACATGCATCATCGCATTTAACATCGGTACATCAGTGCCTGGTTTAAAGGCGACATGATGCGTTGCCTGACGCGATAAATCGGTTGAACGAGGATCCATTAATATTAACTTAGTGCCTCGGCGCATGGCATTTTTCATCCATGTAGCACCTACTGGATGATTGACCGTTGGATTTGATCCAATAATCATAATGACTTCCGCTTTTTCAACATCCGACACAGGGTTAGATACCGCACCTGATCCTAAACATTCTAATAAAGCCACAACCGAAGATGCATGACACAAGCGTGTACAGTGATCGACATTATTAGTTTTAAAGCCTGTTCGTACTAGTTTCTGGAATAAGTAAGCTTCTTCATTACTCCCTTTAGCACTACCAAAACCAGCTAAGGCGTTAGGGCCTTTACTATCACGAATGTTCTTAAAGCCATTGGCTGCAAGGTCTAATGCTTCTTCCCATGTCGCTTCACGGAAGATCTTGCTAACATCATTAGGATCCATTGAAAAGTCAGCAGATTTAGGTGCATCATCACGACGAATTAAAGGCTTAGTTAAACGATGTGGATGGTGAACATAATCAAAACCATAACGACCTTTCACACATAAACGGCCTTTGTTTGCAGGTCCATCACGGCCTTCCACAAATAAAATTTTGTCATCTTTCACATGGTAAGTCATCTGACAACCAACACCACAGAAAGGACAGCCAGAATCAACTGTGCGATCAGCCTTAACCATACCCACATCATCAGCAGGCATTAATGCACCTGTTGGACAGGCCTCAACACACTCACCACAACCCACACACGAGCTCTCACCCATTGGGTCATCTAGATCAAATACGATACTGGTGTGATTACCACGCATGGCCAAACCAATAACATCATTATTTTGTTCATCACGACACGCTCGTACACAACGCGTGCATTGAATACAAGCATCCATATTGACTGTAATACCGGGATGAGAAGTATCAACTTCAGCCTGATGTCGAGCGTCAAACCGCGGCAAACCTACTTCTAATTTAGTCGCCCAATAATCAAGCTCTGAATTTAAGGTATGTGGTTTTTCAGATACATCAGACTTTAACAGCTCAAGTATCATTTTTTGTGAGGTAATTGCGCGTTCACTGTTTGACTGAACATTCATGCCTTCTGTCGGCATACGGCAACATGATGGGGCTAAAACACGCTCACCATCAATTTCCACTACACAGGCACGGCAGTTACCCGCAGAGCCTTGTCTGTCTGAATAACACAACTGTGGAATCTCAATGCCTTGCTGCTTGGCCACATCTAATAATGTATCGCCTTGCTCTGCAATTACGGCATTACCATTAAGTGTAAAACTAATAGTTTCCGTTATTTCTGTAGGATTAATCGCCATTATTTCAACTCCTCTGGGAAGTACTTCATAATTGATCGAAGCGGATTTGGAGCAGCTTGACCTAAGCCACAAATCGAAGAATCAATCATTACTGATGATAACTCTTCTAATAAGTCTTGGTTCCACTCGGTTTTCTTCATCAATGTAGCCGCTTTTGCTGTGCCGACACGACAAGGTGTACATTGACCACAGGATTCTTCTTCAAAGAACTCCATCGCATTAACCGCTAATTCACGTGCACTATCTTGGTCAGAAAAGACCACTACAGCTGCAGAACCGATGAAACAACCATATTCATTTAAGGTATCAAAATCTAATGGAATATCACCCATTGATGCTGGCAAGATACCGCCTGATGCACCACCGGGGAAATAACCATAAAACTCATGTCCATCCAACATGCCACCGCAATATTCAGCAATCAACTCATGCATGCTAATACCGGCAGGTGCTAAATGCACACCTGGTTTTTTAACGCGGCCACTGACAGAGAAAGAACGCAAACCAACTCGGCCATTACGACCATGATCAGTCAAACACGTTGGACCTTTTTCTAAAATGTCTCGCACCCAATAGAGTGATTCCATATTATGTTCAAGCGTAGGACGTCCAAACAGTCCGACCTCAGCCACAAATGGAGGACGTAAACGCGGCATACCACGCTTACCTTCAATCGACTCAATCATCGCTGACTCTTCACCACAGATATAAGCACCTGCACCACGGCGCAAGTAAATTGTAGGCATATTTTCAACAGGAGGGTTGGCTACTACCTTAGCAATCTCTCGCTCAAGCACGCCTCTAATAGCGGCATACTCATCACGTAAGTAGATATAAATCTCATGTATATCAGTAGCCCAAGCAGCAATCAACATGCCTTCAAGGAAGCAATGAGGGTCGCGATCTAAATAATATTTATCTTTAAATGTACCTGGCTCACCTTCATCAATATTAACTGCCATTAGCTTAGGTGTAGGCATGCCACGCACAATCCGCCATTTACGACCCGCAGGGAAGCCCGCGCCACCCAAGCCACGTAAGCCAGAATCATCCATCACATCGAGTACTTTTTCAACCTTATAGACGCCATTCATACACTGTCTATAAGTGTCATAACCGCCCTGCTCGACATACGCTTCAAACTCAAGCGGGGTTAGCACTTCAGGTTCAATTTCCTTATTCTCAACCGCTTTAGTCACACAAGCAACATCAGCATGCTCAATAGGATTCATACCGACTACGGCAACAGGGGCTTTATCACAACGACCGATACACGGTACGCGTTGCACTCGTACATCATCGCCTAAGCCATTTTCTAATGAACTGATCAAGTCTTTAGCGCCTGACATATGACAGGTCAAAGACTCACATACACGTACTGTTAATGCTGGAGGAGGCGTTTCATCTTCTTTAATTACATCAAAGTGATGATAGAAAGTAGCAACCTCATAAACCTCTGCTTTAGACAGCTTCATTTCACGAGCTAACGCAACTAAATGAGCAGCAGAGATATGCTGGTAAGCATCTTGGATTTTATGTAGGTGTTCGATTAATAAGTCTTTTTGTCTAGACTCATCACCTAATAAAGCTTGAACTTCAGATAAAGCCTGAAAATCGACTTGGCGGCCTTTGCTTATCGCTCTTGGTCGCTTTAGCTTATCACCCGCTTTACGAGCACTAATTTCCTGCTTGCCCATTGATATTTCTCTCTATAATTTTTGTTTTTATATTTACAGCACCAATTTGGTGCCTAATATTATTCGCTTAATCAACAAAAACTACCATGACTAGACCTAATTGTGAAGTCAATAATGAGATGTAAACCGGCAATGAGAATGACTAGCAACTAGGACGTAAAAAAAGCCATCAAATATAACTACTTGACGGCTTTTCAGGAGGTTATTCCCTATATTTTGCTAATATTAAATTAGTACCTATCTATTTGTTTTCAATTATTATTTTCTTCATCAAGTCTTTTAGCATGAGGCGCTCTTTTCCTAAGTGATTAACATACTCATCACTGGTCGGTTCTTCACCACTCTGGATTCGATAAATTTGCTTATCGATGACTTCATAGCGCTCCATTAAATGATGGAAATAATTATTGCTCAATTTTAGTGCATGGATTATATCTTTATATTCTGGAAATTCTTGCGTTAATGGATGGTGGGTTAATGGCACTTTTTTCTCCTTAAATAATTATGATTAATACTTAATTATATATACGAAAAACCAGTTACTTAATGATCTATATCAAGAGTAAATCACTAATTTCAATTTGTATCATAACCCCATGATTATTAATAAAGCTAACTAACAAAAAAGCCAGACTTCGTTTCCAAAGTCTGGCTTTTTTAAAATTGAATCTTAATTTACCGTTACCAATGTAACTGCAAGCGAGAATAATAACTTGTATCTAACTTCTCACGTCCTGCTGCCGGTAGACTTTTATAATCATTACGTNATCCAAAGCGTAAATCCCAATGCTGGGAAAAACCAAGTGGAATATTAATGCCAGAATCATGAGTTAATAAAAAGTCACCAAAGTCTTTGATTGCAGGTGTATAGACTAATTTATTACTCATATTAGCCCAGCTAGTGAACTGCCAGTGATGGTCTAAACCAAAGTCGAGAGTCGGGTCACTTTCATTATCACCATTATTAAAGCTCTCATAGCGAAAACCAAGACCCGAACGAAGCTCAAGTGAATGTGTTTCTTGTTTAAATACCCTATAATTTAAGCCTGCACCTAATGAAGTACGCAATTCTAAATCTTCAAAATCATCACGCTCAACTTCACCACGCACATACCAACCCCAAGGTTCTGCAAAATAAGCGGTATATTCTGAACCCAAGATAATTTCATCCGAGGTATCTTCACCACTTTTGCTCGCTTTATCTAATGAAGCATAAAACGTTAAAGTATCTTGTGGGCTTTTAAGAGTAGCCGCCAATGCAACCGCAGCACCAAACTCATCTGAATTACCTTTTTTACCGACAATATCAAGAGATGCATCGTATGACCACTTACGCTTTAAAGCATCGCGCTGTTCTTCTGCTCGCACTAATTGAGGATCACTTTCTGCGACCACCCAGCTTTCAGCTATAGCGGCAGTTGTGGTTGTCATCGTGGCATCTTGCCCAGTGATGACTAATGTTCCATTGCCTGTGTGCTCTACCAACCCCGCTAATGTGGTACCACTCTTTAAACGTACCACCACCGCTTCATCGGTATTAAAGCCGGTCACTTGATCCCGTTGCAGAATAATCTCACCGGCATAGTCAGTCGCTAAGGTAATAGTTGTGGCTGAAATAGCTTTAATCGTGCCTGTCAGTACGCTTCCATCCAGTGTTTCTACTTTATCTAATGCATATACAGGCAAAGACATCACCAAATAAAATGCGAGTCCTAATAGTTTGTTGTTCATAAAATTCCTTTATTAATTCTATCTATCCCTTTTGAAAATAGCTGTTCAAGCAACCATTAAAATGGCCTCTAGCAAGGTATTCTTTAAGGTAGTTTATTGAGTAAGAAATACTCAATATTATCCAACGATTAAATCAGCTATAGTTAACTTAGAAAAAGACAATAGCGGACTTATATTTAAATTTTATCATGGCCTAACTAACAAGAAAAGCTGGCGAAAAGAATTAACATTCCTTTACACCAGCTTAACTTTTACACAGGATCTATTTAGACAAACACAATAGATCTGGTTCAATTATCAATGAACAAATAGCACTATGTTATTTGTCATATTTTAGGTATTTAAAACGAGGATCATTTGGCGTACCTTCAAGTGCTCCGCCTTCTGTTCCTGGCTGCCATGCAATGACCTCTTCAATTTTACGGGCTAATTCAAAGTCTTTATTAGTGATGCCTTTCGCAGCGTGATTCATTAATTTAACAATCACAAAAGCATAAGACACTGCCATATCAGGATGATGAAAAGCTGCTTCAGATAAATGACCAACCGTCGTCACCACCATCATCGTACTTTTCCAGCCGCTGGTTTTATATTTACGTCTGATCCAACCATTTTCTAAATACCAATGAGGAAGTTCATCTGCTAATCGTGCAGCAACTTCGTCATCACTATAAGTATCTTCATGTGTTTTTTCACGCCAAGCCATGAGTATTCCCCTTCGATGTTAAATGAATAATATTCAACTATTACCTCTCACATTATAGGCCTTATCTAAAACGATGGTAAAAAAGTAGAACTATTATTTTTATGCATTAATATTGTTCTAGGCGCCTATAGGTAAGCCACTTGCCCAGCCTTTTGCCATATTCATAGCGGCCATTTTATAATCGGTATTCTTACTCGCTAAATCTCTTTGTTTGCAAAACACTTCATCTCGGTTAAAAATGGACGAGGCTAACTGACGTCCTACCATTGTAATACCTGATGTTTTTTCCTTTCTCAAAGATGTAAATTGTTTAAATACTTTGGATAAATCTTCACCATTTTCTTTTAAACAATGGGTAAAATGCCATGCATCTTCTAAAGCTTGGCAGGCACCTTGGCCTGAGGTAGGTAAAGGTGAATGTGCCGAATCACCTAATAAAACCACATTATTCTTATGCCATGTATCAATAGGATCATGGTCATGAATATAAATTTTATTAATTCGAGATAAAGGCGTGTCATTAATAATCTTAGAAATAGGACTAGGCCAATCAGCAAACAAAGTATTGAGTTCTGCTTTATACATTTTAGGATCTATGTCAGCTATCTTTTCAGCCACTGCGCCACCCGCCCAATATGCTTTTGTAGTTGATACAGGCACTATTCCAAAACGTTCACCTGTTCCCCAATAATCAGCAACGGAAATATCACTAAAAATATCGATTTCAGACTCAAATACGCCAACCCAATTAATAAAGCCTTGATAGATAGGTTTATTATCTTGGTTGACATACTTCCTAGCCAAAGAATTCATTCGGCCATCAGCACCAATAATTATCTCTGGATCGATAGTAATACCATTGCTAAATTGCACACTAGCTTTATCATTAAACCCTGACAATGACATCACATCATGTTGATAGTGAATGGGAATATCGAGAACAAGTGTTCGCTGCGTTAATATAGCCATCAAATTTTTACGAATAATCGAGTAGCTAGGGTAATTCATTAATCGACTCAGCTCATTTATATCCAATGAACCTATAGACTCACCGCTAGAAGAAAAACGGTTCATAAAGTTTAACGAGCCTGATACCTCAACCACATCATCTAACACACCAAGTTGTTCTAAAACAAACGAAGCATTCGGCCAGCAAACAATACCTGCTCCGATTTCAGCAGGCCCACTATGTCGCTCATACACCTCAACATCAAACCCGGCTTGTTTCAATGTAATAGCCGTACTTAAAGCACCAATACCGCCACCTAATATCGCTATATTCAACAACAACTCCTAAGATTAATGATTAATTAGAACTAATATTCTCCGCCCTATTTTTGATTAAACCCAATAAACTAGTGTGGAAATCACTAAAGATCAGTTGCCCCCACACTCTAGAATAAATACCAAAGTTAGTATCATCTCTTACAATAGTTGAAAGTGACAAGATACTTTTACCTTCTTGATCTGATGACGTAATTTCATATTTACCCGAGAGTGGTGAAAAATACTCACCACCTAATTTCACATGCTTATCCAAGGAGTCATCGGGAATAACATCAGGATCAATATCAAAGTCATACGCCATGCGTTTATTTACAGACCACTCGGTAATGACTTCTTTGAACACAATGCCTTTTTCCCAGCGACTGGTTCTCACACTGCCTACTTGCAAGCCACTCATTTGTGCAGATATTGGCGTTGGTATGCCAATCAATGTCGTTAAAGAACTAGGTATCTCATGCTTTTCAATCTGCTCAATATTGCCCAACTGTGACCAGATAACCTCAGGGCTTGAGTCAATCTCTATTTGATTAATGACTTCATAGGTTCTCGATGACTCAAGGTAATTCAATTCTAATGGCGCGACCACCAATGGCAATATAGCCACACAGCTTAAGGTACCTTTGTTTTTAAACGCACGTGATAAAAGGCCGGCAGTCAGCCCGCCCAAGCTTGCACAAAATAGAAAGGCCGGAGCGGCCATAATCACGCAAATACTCCCTTCAAGAAGCGTAAATAACGTCGTTAACAGAAAGATAAAAATAGGTAACCATGGCAGTATGAGCATTTTGACAACGGTCAGGCTTGTGTTGGCTTTCTCTTCAAAATAAACCCGAATAAAGCCAATCACAAACGGAACCAAAAACATAAATGAAATAGTGACTAGCTCACCAATGCCTTCTAGCTCTTCCAAATCCCATACAAGGCGAATAGCAATACCGTAAAGAATACCAAGTAATATTCCCAGCATCTTTGGCGATGAGTCTAGTTTAGGGCTATTCTCGGTATTATTAGGGCCCAATATCGCCATTTTAAGGCTGCCATGTTTAACGACTCTGTAAATAAAGAAACTTATAACTAAAGACAAAACTACAACTAAATATCCAACGTTAACTTCCACTTTTTCTCCTAATCTATATAACTACTTACGCAGGTTTACCAACTTGGTAAGTGAGCTGAACAAAACCAAAATCGAATGTTTTCGTCGCAGTGTGATTAAGTGAAATATCATCATGCAGCTTACCAAATAAGGGAATGCCACTACCTAAAACAACCGGAATTAAAGTAATAACCATATCATTAACCAGACCTGCCGATAAAAACCGTTGAATGGTAATTCCGCCATCAATGTAGATACGTTTTATCCCTTGTTGAGATAATCGTGAACATAGTGCTTGCGGTGATTCATTTGAACAGCTTACCGTGTTCATCATTGATGGTGATAGTTCAACAGACGTACTACTCAATACAATGACCGGCTTATCTTGATAAGGCCACTCACCAAAAGACAATACTTTTTCATACGTATGCCGCCCCATCACTAACACATCAACCGATGCCATAAAGTCAGCATAGCCACAGTCTTCACCTTCTGTGACGGTGCTATTGGCAGTATCAAGCCAATCAAGGTCACCATTTTCTCTTGCGATAAAGCCATCAAGGCTTGTGGCTATAAATACCGATACTGTTGGCTTCAATTATGACTCCTTATTTTTGGTATTGAACACTATGATTTGTGGATTTATCTGGTAGATAATTTAATGTCACTCTAACGACTCTAGCTCACGACGTAAACGTTCAGTTAACTGTTTTGGCTGAACTTCAAGCAAAGATACTGAATCACAATTTTGAAATTCACAAAATGGTTTAATAGCTGCTACAAATGCCGCAATGACTGACTCTTCATCAAAGCTATGTTGTTCAAAATGTAATGCTTTAATTTCTAAATGGCTGTTTTTTCGGTGTGCTTTACAATCCATCCTGCCGATGAATTCACCACGATAAAGTAACGGTAGAGAGAAATAACCATATTGACGTTTAGCAGCGGGAACATAACATTCTAGCTGATACGCATATTGAAATAGAGATTTAAGTCGTTCGCGTTGAATAACACTATTGTCGAAKGGCGAMAGAATCAACATACGGTTGTTTAAGCGAGGAAGCTGCTGCTCTAAAGCACCTGTTGCTGCGATAAAGATCTCGCCACTGCTTAATTGCAGTTGCTCTAAAGTATTTTCAGCCAACCTTTCGTTAACCAATGCCTTCACTGCTTTGCGTAGTTCAGGGTTGCGACGTTGATAAGTCAGCCCTTTGAGAGACATAAGTCCATGGCAACGTAATTGTTGCTCAACAATATGCTCGGCAAATTCCGTCATGCTAGGCATGAGTGCATTTACATTAGAAGATAATACCTGCTCAGTTAGATCATATGTTTTTTGGAAGCCTGCTCGGTCACTGACCATTAAGTCACCTTGCATATACAACTGTTCGATCGCCTTTTTGGCAGGTTTCCAATCCCACCAGCCTGCACGTTGGGTAGTATTTGTTTCTAAATCACGAGAACGTAATGGGCCGTCTAAACGTATACGTTCCAATAGCTCAGCCATTAGCTTTTGATCAGGTTTTTTATACCAATGAGTTTGGCCACTTTTAATCGCGTATTTATAAGGTAAAGAGAAACGAAAATCGGCAATAGGTAAAAAAGCAGCTGCATGCGTCCAATATTCAAAAATATCACCGTCAAGTAACATTTGATTGGTCATCTCAGGTTTAAATTTAGATACTCTAGAATGGAGTACATGGTGATGTGCTCGCTCGACCACCGATATTGTGTCGATTTGAACATAAGCGATATGGTTAATTGCTTGACGCGCACCGGCCAAACCAACGCCATAAGGTGTCGTCTGTAATAAACCCTGTGCACTCAAAGCAAGACGGCGTAAGCGTGCTAGATCTTGTGCTGACTTAACTTCAATAGTAGTCATGCCGGTCTAAAAGCTACTTATAAGCTGTTGGATCGGGATCATTCTTTACCAAGTTGATAAGGTGCTTAGCTAGATCTTCCTCGGTCAATTGCTGCCAATTAGGAAGGTGTGTTGATAAATCAACCACGATACCGGCATCAACAAAGGGAATAACCATGCTAAAACCTGAACCAACAACTTTGAGCAACTTCCCCATTCTCAATACCACCAGTCGTTGATTTTCTTGCACCATAAAAATGGCTTGTAGTAGAACAAAAGCGAATGTCAGAAACAGTACTAATATAATTAATAATTCAATATTCATTCGTCACCACTTATGTTTTAGAAAATTACCAGCCAAAAATAAACTCCGACCATAGCCTCAGGGCTTTATTTATCTTGGGCTAGCCTTTATGGTTTTTACGGCCTTGATCTCCCAACTTAGTATCACTATCTCTTAACACTGGAGCATCAGCATCATTTTTTCTGTTTTCATCAGTAATTAACTTTTTAAAACCAAAAAAGATAACTGCAATAACAGCGACAATAATGGCTACTGTTTTTATTTCAAAATCCATGTCAACACACCCTTAATCTATAAATAAAATAAACAAATGAGGGCCGATATAACTCAAAGTTAGGTATAAACTTAATCCCTCACAAAGAGCATTATAACGTATATGGTATAAGCAACCGAAGACTTAAAACTCTTGTCGACGATCAGTAATTATCACCATAACAACTACATACCCCCCTCTAGGTACTTAACTTTTCATTAAGTAGAAATAGGCAGGATATTGATAGATTTATGCCTTTAAAGCAGTATTGATTAAACGTATTATTTCTTTATTCATTTATAAGGAGCTAAACATGACTACAGTCACCAGCAAAGCATTTGGAACCGAGGCTTCCGACCAACCACTGTCTGAGTTACAGATTAAACGACGAGAGCTACTGGCACACGATATAGAAATGGACATTTTATATTGCGGTATTTGCCATTCAGATTTGCACGCAGTACGTAATGATTGGGGCGGTACCGAATACCCCATCGTTCCCGGCCATGAAATTGTAGGTAAAATAACCTCCGTTGGCCCACATGTCACCAAGTTTAAAATAGGTGACATCGCTGCGATTGGTTGCATTGTCGATTCTTGTAACGACTGTGAATACTGTAATACTGATTTAGAACAGTTCTGTGATGAAGGCACCACCTACTCGTTTGGTTCAGCCGATAAAATATCAGGCGGAAATACATTCGGAGGCTTTTCTCAAACCTACGTCTGCAATGAAAAATATGTATTACAAATGCCAGACTTCAAAGATTTAGCCGCAGCGGCACCTCTTCTATGTGCAGGTATTACAGTCTACTCTCCACTTAAACATTGGCAAGCTGGCCCCGGTAAAAAAATAGGTATTTTAGGCTTGGGTGGTTTAGGCCATGTTGCCATTAAAATAGCCAAAGCAATGGACGCCGAAATAGTCGTATTCACCACGTCAGAAGCAAAGCGACAAGATGCCAAACGCTTAGGAGCGGATGATGTAGTCCTCTCTAGTGATACTGCCCAGATGGAAAAATACACTCGCAGCCTACACTTTATTTTAGATACCGTATCAGCCAAACACGACATCAACACCTACCTTAATCTGCTACGTCATGATGGCAGTGTAATCGTAGTCGGCTTACCGCCTGCACCTATTGAAGTGGGTGCGTTTAGTATTGTCAGCGGCCGCCGTAGTGTGTCTGGCTCTAATATTGGTGGCATTGCAGAAACACAAGAAATGTTAGCATTTTGTGCACAACATAATATAACCGCAGATATTGAATTAATTAATATTCAGCAAGTTAATGAAGCATTTGAAAGACTCGATTCTGGTGATATTCGCTATCGTTTTGTAATAGATATGGCTTCACTAAAAAACTAATATTACTTTTAGATAAAACAAGGTTAAGGTTCGCCTTAACCTTGTTTTGAGGAGTGACAAAAAATACCTCGGCTATAMAAATTGATARATAAGGAACAAAGCCACCACAATAAAAACAACTAATACAATAGTRTTATTTGATTTCACTATAACRACAGCATTACCTTGATTRGAGCGAGATATACTGGCAYTACTCTCTGWACCATCATATTGSTCAACTAACTCTTTGGCTTGYTTCAAACCAATATTTCKTGAGYCTCKAAGTAWTTTTATAGCCRTAATCTTCTGCCCMKCRKTTAAAGCMKCTATCACTTCTGGTTCTAACTCTCTATTTTCTGATATATCAGAATYAYCTTGCTTARAGCGGGAGCTACTMGCACTACYATCTRAACCATCATATTGYTCAACTAACTCTTTGGCTTGTTTTAAACCAATATTTCTTGARTCTCGAAGTATTTTTATAGCCCTAATCTTCTGCCCATTATTTAAAGCAGCTATCACTTCAGGTTCTAACTCTCTATTTGCTGACATTTAATTCCTTAAATAAAAAAGTAGTGTCTCGTTATAATTCGATTATCCATAGTCACTTGYTATYMACTACAGCCASCGAYGAACTCTTTGTCTATACGCTAMAAACTCTATACTAAATATTTTMTCAAGGGCTTTYTCTTCWGGTTTTATTTGAAACTTATTCATAYAWAAAATAAARSCTATAACACCCATAATTGAGAATGGTGMYGATAAATATATMGMGATAGATAGAAGAAATAAGGCTAAGCCAACATACATTGGATTCCTTGAAATTCTATACACTCCRGAGCKAACCAACGAAGAGGCTGTTTCAGGCTTTAATGGATTAACGGTMGTTTTTGCACACCRAAAAGARATMAGCCCMGCAAGACAAAAAAACAAACCTACWRTAAAAATCACTACTGATGCGATCACTATCATCATAAAGCTCATATCCATTACAGGCGATACTAATGAAATCAACCACATAATCAAAGCAAAGACTAATGCCACTATTGGTGGTGGTATTTTATTTTCAAGTACGTGCATATATCCCCTATGGCACAWAACGCCTTACTAACAAATACGCAGCTTATCGCAGATTAAATAAAGTTGGCTGCCCTTGATATTGGTATCACGGGTGAAAGCATGCCGAAACCGAAGTCCCATCCCCATTTTCAGACCATTTTGAGTAGCTATACATAAACTGAGAAACAATATCATTTCGCTTAACTCCTTGAGGAATACTCTTATTAGAATCCCCATCAGGAATATACTGGCCAACAACTCTAACTACAGCATTATTAGGCACTGTGATTTCAATAAACTCTGACTTCCTTAAAGTTAAATTGCTTAAATACAGCCTATCGTTAATAAAAATAGATTGTATTTCCGTCGTTTCATCTTCTATTTCTGCGATTATTATAGAATTCACACCTTTAGGAATATCGAAACTATCTTCACCGATAGTTGATTCGCAATGGGCTAGAAGTTCTCTTTTATATGCTATCTCACCACGCATAAAAAATAAATGAGGACACGAACCACATTGCCAATGTCGATCAATGCAATACATATTAGTTAAATCAAAAGAATGGAATTCCTGTGTATTAATATTTCCATCCTTTTTAAAATACATGGCATTGGGGAATATAGAGTCACCATAGGTATACGTGTCATTGACGTTTCTTGACATTACACTTCCATGGGTTACGATCTGAACTTGCTCACTCCCGTCTCCAGTACTTTTAGACGACCATTCTTCCCTCGCTATAGAATAAAGAGGAGGCAATAAAACGGCTAAAGGAACGATAACTGTAGCGCCTGGCTTTATAGGAACCTTAGGCAGATTAATTGACTTACTATCATGATTTGATGTTACTAATTCTGAGAATCCATTTTTCTTATTTTGGCAAACATCTAGTGAATCCAGAGCCATAGGTTGGTCTGAAATATTTGTAATTACCGCGAACGCACACCATAGCCTCCTAAATATATATTCTTCTTGAAGCTCTATCCCTCCACATGCATCCTCATAACAACCAACGATAGCCGACACATCTTCGATTGGAAGATTTTCTTCCAGCATCAATTTTAACACCCCGTCTTTGGATGAAATTTCATTCAACTCTTCTTTAGTTGGTGTTCTTGTTATTTCAAAGTAAGAAAATTTATCTTCTGACTCATTGGTTACAGTAGCATCAGGGTGCTCACTAAGATATTCATCTTTTCCTTTGTAACCTTTCCCCCACGCACTTGCATGCCGGTAGCGCTCTGGATGATTTTTGATTATTTTTTTGAGAGACGTAAGGATTTCGTTATTAACTAAAAGAGGATAATCTACAGGGAATTTTGATAAATCACCGTTACTTATTTCAACAAGATTCTCATAACTTTCACATACAAAATATTGGCATAGAAAAGAGTCCGGCTCCGAGGGTTGCTTGATATTGTTATCTGCAACTAATTGAATCCAATTTTCTTTAGCTTTTTTTAGTTCTCTGGGTGAAAATTTTGTACCTCTTGGATGTTTTGGGTTGTAATGACCTGCATCACAATGGCAATCAAAACAAAGAGAAATGGCATTATCATATGTATTAGAGCCGCCTAATGCCTCCTGCTTAATATGATGAACTTCCACCTTAACACCTTTATATCGGTGACATACGCAGCAATGCCTTGCAGTATAAATCAGGATTTTATCTTTTACTGTTGATGGAAAAGCCAAAGTTCTATCCTTAAATAGTCCGACCTAATTATCGGCCTAGCTTGTCAATCACAAGAATCAAGAGATCAACCAACTTGGTTTACTATTTATTGTCGTTTAACGAAGTAGCCGGCACGCGTTAGCGTGTCCGACTGTCTTTGCTTATTCTTTGTTGCTTGTTACTTGTTAAACAGCAGTAACTTTATTTGCACAAGGGCCTTTTTGACCTTCGCCAACTTCAAATTCAACAGCTTGACCATCATTTAATGATGCGTATCCACCGTC
>NVVP01000028.1 GCA_002402245.1 Gammaproteobacteria bacterium
AGTCAATATTCTCACCATTCCTGTCATTTGGTTTTGGATCAGGCGACCTATGACAAGCTTGGCCCCGTCAGTGAAGATGAAGAAGATAACGATCCTAAATGGTTAAAATGGCTAAGCGATTGGCTTAATGGACTTGGTGATGATGAAAGCTATGAGGATGATGGTAGTAGTGATACCACTCTGAATATATCTAAAGGTCTGGAAATTATTATTTGGTTATTCTTTATTGGTTTAGGCGTTTATTTATTAGTTAAATATCGCTCACAATTACATGACTTTATCAAAGGCCTTAAAGCTACAAACAAACCTAAAGAAGCTTTGCCTGCCACGCTATTTGGTTTAGATGTTAAAAAAGACAGTCTGCCTAAAGATGTGGTGGCAATGGCACAAACAGCATGGCGACAAGGTGAGCAAAGGCAGGCAATTGCCGTACTGTTACGCGCAAGCTTAATTAAATTGTTACATGACCATGCTTGTCACTTTACTGATAGTGATACTGAAGCAGAGTGCTGTACTCGTATAGACAAACAAGCATCTGCAACAGTAGCCACATTTATGCGTGCATTGGTCGTGGTTTGGCAACAAGTGGCTTATGCCCATAAAGCACCGACAGAAGAGCGCTTTAATGAGCTTTGTCAGCAATGGAAGCAGGTATTCTAATGCGACAATATTTATTATTACTTATTACCGTTGTCTTGCTTGCAGGCTGTGGCTGGTTATTTACATCACTGTTTGAACAATATGAAGAAGAAATTGATACCGGTTATAGTGAAAAAGCACGCTATAACCCGTATTTAGCGGCTAAATATTTTCTCGAAGATAATGATGTAGAGGTTCATACACAAACCTCAGATCTCGATTTCAGTAGCATAAGTCATGATGATATGGTGTTTTTATCATCGATAGACAGCATGTTGTTGACCGAAAGCCAAATTAATCAGGCGCTTGAGTGGATAGCCCAAGGTGGATTTCTAATCGTTGGAGTTGAGAAAGAGATTGATGGTTATGACTCTTTTTTAAACCGCTTTGATGTCGAGCCTACTCAATATGGATTTGATGATGGCGGCTTTTTTGACTTGTTTAATGACCTTGAAGAAGAGGCGACTGAGCAGTTAGAAGATATTAATGATCAAATAAAGCAAGAGCAGGGCGATGATAACTGGGAAGAAGAAACTGAAGCAGAAGAAATATATCGGGTGAGCTTATCTTCAGTAGAAGAAGATATTAGCCTAGAAGTATTAGATTGGATTGTATTGAATCACCCAGAAGCTAATGACTATGAGCTTGATGATGATTTTTGGGACACTGATGATGAGGCAAGACCGGAAGCACCATTAGCTTATGAATTAACAGCCGTAGTGGGTGATGATGAAGGCCCTCGCTTACTTCAGTTCTCCTACGGTGAAGGTACATTTACAGCCATGTCGAGTACATACCYTTGGCAGAATGAAGATATCGGTGCTGAAGATCATGCCTTTTTCTTATCTTATTTASTGCCTGAACAATCAGTGATTCATTTTTTCTACAATATCAGCATGCCTTCACTATTGAGTCTATTTAAACGTTACTTTTTTGAGCTACTTATTACATCAGTAACGCTATTATTATTTTGGTTATGGCGGATTAGTTTACGCGTACAGGGTATACGACATTCTGTTTCAGGTGCCCGTCGAATTTTTTCAGAACATTTAAGAGCCAGTGCTGAATTTTTGGTAGCCAGAAAGCAGTATAAAAGCTTATTAACCCCTATAAATGAAGATATTACCGCACAAATGATTCCACTACATCCGGGGTTCGTACTACTGGATCCTGAGGCTAAAGTGAACTTAATTGCCAAGCGTGTAGGCATGACAGAAGAGGCGATTCAAATGTGGCTGGGCTATATAGAACACGTTAGAAATCAAGATGAATTAATTGCAGCACTTAAATTGGGCAGTGCCATTCGGAGAAAATTATGAGCGAGACGAACAATACTCTAGACGTCAGTGTTGAAGATGAACACACAACAGCCGTGGAAAATAAAAGTAGTAATAATGAGCCTTTGCAGAACTTGTTAGCACAAGTTAATCGAGCTGTAGTAGGGCAAGAGGCGGTTGTTCGCCATGTAGTACTAGCATTATTAGCTAATGGTCATGTGCTACTTGAAGGTGTACCGGGTTTAGGTAAAACATTGTTGGTGAGGGCCTTAGCCAAAACATTTTCCGGTGATTTTAAGCGAATCCAATTTACACCTGATTTGATGCCATCAGATATAACCGGACATGTGGTTTATGACATGACTAATAAGTCATTCCAAATGAATCACGGCCCGGTATTCACCAATCTTTTATTAGCTGATGAAATTAACCGAGCCCCGGCGAAGTCTCAAGCAGCCTTATTAGAGGTGATGCAAGAGCGTCATGTCACTACGGAGGGTGAGTCTCGACCAGTGCCATTACCTTTTATGGTATTAGCTACTCAGAATCCATTAGAGCAAGAAGGTACTTATCCATTACCTGAGGCCGAGTTAGATAGGTTCTTAGTTAAAGTGGTGATGAACTTCCCGACCCGCGAAAAAGAAGTTGAACTGACCAAATTAATCACCCAAGGTGTTGTCGATGATAATAGTTCATTGGATGCTATTGAAGCCGCACTGACGGCAAGTGATTTATTGAACTATCAACAACAGGTTGCCAATGTTGAAGTTGATGAACAAGTGATTGATTATGCGGTGCGAATTGTACGTACTACGCGTGAACATCCCTCTATTTATCGTGGCGCAGGATCTCGTGCCTGTATTGCCATGGTGAGAATAGCTAAAGCGAATGCCTTTTTAGAAGGACGTAACTTTGTCTTACCCGATGATATTAAATCAATGGCTGTACCGGTACTGCAACATCGTATTGCCTTAACACCTGATGTTGAGATTGAAGGCCTGACGGCGCCTGATGTATTGGCTCAAATGTTAGATGATATTGAAGCTCCGCGTCAGTGATAGTGTCTTTTTTCACCACCCTTAGGCCGACTAAACGGCTATTTTCAGTGTTAGTGATGCTGGCAGTAGCAGGTTTTGTTATTGGCCTTGCACGCATCATTTGGCCTGATGTTACGGTGGTGGGAATGAATTCTTCGGCATGGTGGAATGCGGCAGAAAATATCTGGTGGACAGTGGCGATTAGCTTATTAATTTCACTTATTTATGACGTGTTGACTCGCCCTACAAAAGAAGACTTTGCGGTCGAGCGTAGTTTGCCCAAATCATTTGCATTGAATCGGCAGCAAATGATTAGCTTTAGCTTTGAAAATAAAAGCCAACGGCCATTGGATGTTAGTTTGAGTGATGTGATTCCAAGTCAATTCGAAAGTGTGGCTTTTCCTTTAGAACAAAAGGTTGAAGTGGCGACACAAGGTATATTCAAATACTCAATCTTACCTAAGCAGCGTGGCCTTGCAGTGTTTGGCCAAGCCTATGTATTGATACGCTCTAGTTTAGGTTTATGGCAGTTTATCTATCGTTTAGCTAAGGAGGATGAAAGAAAGGTTTATCCCGATTTTAGTGCTATTTCTAGCTCATTTGTATTTGGCGTTGAACAAACCATGAAAAATATGGGCGCCCACATTGCCAAGAGAAAAGGTGATGGTATGGAGTTTAATCAATTACGTGATTTCCGTGCCGGTGATACCCTCAAACAAATAGATTGGAAGGCCACGGCGAGATTAGGCTCACCCATTTCACGTGAATACCAAGAAGAGAAAGATCAAAATATTGTCTTTCTGCTAGATTGTAGCCGCCGTATGCGAGCGGTAGAACAAAACTTAAGCTATTTTGATTATGCCCTTAATGCTTTGTTATTGAGCAGTTATATTGCTTTGGATAAAGGTGATGCTGTGGGTGTGATGACCTTTTCAGGTGAACCGAGTTGGTTACCTCCGGTTAAAGGCAAGGCCAGTATTAACCAATTACTCAATCACCTTTATGATTTATCGACGTCAACAGAAAGCAGTGATTATGTACAGGCTGCCGAAGCGATATTAGTCAAACACCGTAAACGCTCATTGATTATATTAATTACCAATGTACGCGATGAAGATAGCGATGATTTATATCGTGCGGTTGATGTGTTATCGAAACAACATTTAGTGATGGTCGTGGCCCTACAAGAAGGTATGTTGGGTCAGGTTAATGACTTGCCAATGGATACACAAGATGATGTCATGTACTACGCCGGTGTTAAGCATTTTGAACACGCGCGTAAGAAGATGTTAGCTTTACTCAAAGCAAGAGGCATCTCCGTTGTTGATGCCACCCATAAAAATATTCACATCAAATTGGTAACTGAATATTTAGCTTTAAAGCAATATGGCAAGATTTAAAGCTGCACTATATTATTGCTAGCAGCTTTTTAATGTTCTTCTTTGGTTCATAAAATACACATTAAAATAATTAAATAAACTTAATCTGTTTTAAATTAACAACTTATATTTTAGGCATGATATATGTATTAACGTAGTCAACAGCCTAGATTACTTATGTATTTTAGGTCAGTATTCCTTCAAAATATTAAGGCAATAAGTTGACTACCGATGATGAGTTATTGGATCCTGCTGAGCAGAATTCGCCGATGCGAATTGTTAAAAGTCGGCGTGAATACAATACTTGGGTGGGCAATGAAACCTTAGAAGATTACGCCTTACGTTTTACACCTCATTCATTTCGTAAATGGTCTATTTTTCGAGTATCAAATACGGCATTAGGTGCGATTTCTTTTTTGGTTCTAGAAGCTATTGGTGGCACGCTCGCCGTTAATTATGGCTTTGTAAATGCATTTTGGGCCATTCTTGCAGTCAGTTTAATTATCTTTTTGACCAGTTTGCCTATCAGTTATTATGCGGCTGAATATGGTCTAGATATGGACTTACTGACACGAGGTGCTGGTTTTGGTTATATTGGTTCAACCATTTCTTCGTTTATTTACGCTACGTTCACATTCATTCTATTCGCCTTAGAAGCCGCCATAATGGCCTATGCCTTGGGTATGTATTTTGATATTCCCTTATATATTTGTTATCTATTATCGGCCATTGTCATCATTCCTCTTGTAACTCACGGGGTTACGCTAATAAGTAAGATTCAGATGATTACTCAGCCTTTGTGGCTGTTGCTGATGGCATTACCTTTTGCCTGTATTTTAATCAAAGAACCTCAAGTTATTAGTGGTGTAATGAGTTTTTCTGGTGAGTCGGGGTATGACAGTAGCTTTAATATTTATATGTTTGCTACGGCTGTGGGGGTTGGAGTAGCGTTAATACCGCAGGTAGGTGAGCAAGTCGATTTCCTTCGTTTCATGCCTGAAAAAACAGCCAAGAATAAGTTTAGTTGGTATCTAGGGGTATTTTTAGCAGGCCCCGGTTGGATATTCATCGGCATGTTTAAAATGTTTGCCGGTGTGTTACTGGCTTACCTTGCCTTGATGGCTAATAAATCAATAGAAGAATCGGTAATGCCCACACATATGTATGAAGTGGGCTTTAGTTATGTTTTTTCTAATCCAGAGTGGGTATTGGCTGTAACAGTATTTTTTGTGGTGCTATCACAAATAAAAATTAATATTACCAATGCTTATGCCGGGTCATTAGCCTGGTCAAACTTCTTTGCTAGGCTTACTCATAGTCACCCTGGACGAGTGGTATGGTTATTATTTAATGTATTGATCGCGACCATGTTGATGCTGTTAGATGTTTTTCAGGCTCTTGAGCAAGTTCTAGGCTTATATTCCAACATTGCGATCGCTTGGATTACTTCTGTGGTGGCAGACTTAGTGATCAACAAACCATTGGGTTTAAGCCCTAAAGGAATAGAATTTCGCCGCGCCTATTTATATGATATTAATCCGGTTGGCGTGGGTTCCATGGCGGTAGCGTCTTTATTATCGATATTAGCCTTTACCGGCATGTTGGGTTTAGAAGCTCAGGCTTTTTCTTCATTTATTGCCATGGCTACTGCACTGATTTTCTCTCCTTTAATTGCCTGGTGGACTAAGGGGAAATATTACCTGGCAAGGCAACCCTTTAAATTTCACCCTAGTAAAAAAACAGAAACATGCAGTCTCTGTGACAGGGAGTATGAAATTAATGATATGGCTTATTGTCCTGCCTATCAGGAACCTATTTGTTCTTTATGTTGCTGTCTTGATGTGCGTTGTGATGATGCCTGTAAACCTCATGCTAAATTAAATGAGCAATGGAAGACGTTGATGATGAAGCTCTTGCCTAAATCAGCGTGGTCTTATATTCATAGTGGCATTGGCCATTACTTATTATTGATGGTGTTAACACTTTTATTGTTGGCTTCAATTTTTGGCCTTATTTACCTGCATATTGAGTTAACCGTTACCGAAAATGTTACCCAAGTCTTGGCGGAGCTTAGGACTGGGTTTATAAAGGCATTTTCAGCTTTGGTTCTGGTCAGTGGCATTATTGTTTGGTGGCTAATATTGACCTCAAAAAGCCGAAAAGTAGCTCAGCAAGAGTCTAACTACCAAACTAGTTTATTACAGCGTGAAATTGTATTGCATGATTTTACCGATAAAAAACTGCAACAAGCACGACGAGTGGCTGAGCAAGCAAATAACGCGAAAAGTCGATATATAACCGGGATTAGCCATGAGCTACGCACGCCGTTAAATAGCATTTTAGGTTATGCCCAATTATTAGATAATAATGCCTCTGATGTGGATAAAAGTCGCCATGCGGTTAACGTTATTCTTAGGAGTGGAGAGCATTTATTATCATTAATTGAAGGCACGTTAGATATTGCCCGAATAGAAAATGGCAAGTTAAAATTTGATTTTAAATCACTGCGTCTTCCAGAATATATTCAGCATACTATCAGTATGTTTGAGCTTCAGGCTTTGAACAAAGGTTTACGATTTAATTACGACATCAGTGATGATATTCCTGCGGTGGTACGAGCTGATCAGAAACGTCTAAGTCAGATTCTACTCAATATTATTGGCAATGCAGTTAAATACACGCAGTCTGGTTCGATTAATTTACGCTTTAAGTATGCTCGTGAAATTTTATCGGTAGAGGTAGAAGACACGGGGCCGGGTATAAAATCCTCTGAGCTTGAAACTATTTTTGAATCTTTTGTCCGTGGTAGTGGTGTTAAAGGCGTAGGGGGAACGGGCTTAGGGTTAACCATTAGTAAATTATTAACTGAGTTAATGGGCGGCGAAATTAATGTTGAAAGCCAAGAGGGTATAGGCACGCTATTTAAAGTACGTTTGTTTTTACCTGCGGTGATAGTTGAAGAGGAATTGTTAGCGATGACGATGAATATACCGCTTGGTTATAAAGGCGGTAAGAAAAAAATATTGGTAGTAGATAATGAGCCGGTAGATAGAGAATTGGTGGCTAATATTCTTGAACCTTTAGGCTTTGAAGTTAAACAAGCCGCTTCGGGAGCTGAATGTTTGCAGCTCTACCCACAGTTTCAGCCTGACATTATTTTTATGGATCTTGCAATGCCGGAAATGGATGGCTGGGAAACTATTCATTTGATTAGAAATGTGCATCGATCTGAGGTGAAAATCGGCATTATTTCAGCTAATGCATTTGATAAAAACAGTGAGAATTCATCCGGTATATTAGACCGCGATTTTATTGTGAAACCACTCAATATATTAGAACTTATCAACTGGATTGGTGATCGCTTAAATCTTGAATGGCTTGAGCCTAAAACAGTAGCTGATGCCGAGGTATTACCTAGAAATGGCGACTACTCAGTACCTTCGAATACAGTACTGAATGAGTTATTAGAAATGATTGATATGGGCTATATAGTGGGGGTGAGAAAATTACTTACTAAGTTAGAACAGCACGATAGTGACTATCCACAGTTTATTGCGGATGTTAGACGAATGGCAGACAATTTTGAATTAGAAAGTATGAAACTATTTATTGAGGATAAGAAGAATAATGGCTGAACAACAAGAGAATGCTGTCGTCCTTATTGTCGATGACGTCCCTGATACGCTTGCAGCCCTGCATGACTCTTTAGTCGAGGCTGGCTACACCGTATTGATTGCAAATAATGGCAAGAAAGCATTAGACATTAGTCGTAAGGTGACACCTGACATTATTTTATTGGATGCTTTAATGCCTGAAATGGATGGTTTTGAAGTTTGCCAACAGTTGAAAAATGATATGAGAACACGCCATATTCCAGTGGTTTTCATGACCGCTCTGACAGAGTCAGAACATGTGGTGGCTGGGTTTTCAGCGGGTGGTATAGATTATGTTACTAAGCCAGTTCGAACAATTGAAGTAATTGCTCGATTGAATACGCATTTGAAACATTCGCGAGTACTTAATCAAACACAAGGTGCACTGGATGCATTTGGTCAGGCTGCGGTGGCGGTGTTACCTAAAACAGCTAATATTATCTGGCAGACACCATTAGCACGCACGTTGCTAGATAAATATATGCACGCTACGCAACAGCATGATGCTTTCCATCATTGGGTGGCTGAATTACACCTCGGTGGTGAGAAAAGGCTAAGACCATTTATGCTTCAATGTCCCAAGGGCAGACTTATTTTCAGCCCTGTAGACATTACCAATGATGAGCAATGGTTAATCATATTACGCGAAGAGTCTGAAACAGCTCAGATCGAAGCGCTTAAAGCTATTTTCAATTTAACTAACCGAGAGTCAGAAGTATTACATTGGATCACTCTAGGCAAAACCGATAAGAGTATTAGCGAGATTCTGGGCAGCAGTTCGAGAACGGTTAATAAGCACACCGAACATATCTTCGTTAAATTAGGGGTTGAAACCCGAACGTCAGCCGCATCTCTCGCCTTAAATAAGCTGCACTCGATACGAGGTTAAGCCTAGATTTAGCAATAATCCATAAGAGGTTATTGTTTTAATGCAAACCAGCCTTTGGTTTTCATACAATCAAGCAAGCCTAAAGTCACCAGCGTCATATTGTGTTGAGGCTGATGTTGCTCGCCTAGCTGTTGTGTACATGCCTCACTATCAGTACTGAGACTATTAGCTGTGGCACCCGCTTTCCACCATGATCCTATGGTCGAGGTATCGAGAGGACGGGTTGATTTATTTGCCGGTAATTTCTCACCATCAAAGAGTGAGTCTGAGGTTGTATTGAGTGATGCCTCCGTTACCATGGACTTATTCATATCGACTACTAACCAGCCACTTTGAGCAAGACAGGATTCAATTTCTGTGTCTATTTTATGCTTGCTGGAGCAGGCTTGTTTTGAGTGCTGAAAGTCGCTTGCCGTAGCACCTCGTTTATAGCTTAACTCCCCACAGCCACTAAGAGTTAGTAGTAGTGAACTTATCAACAATAGGCTGATTTGTGCGTGCATCTTAATAGGTTTCATTGTTCATCCTTAGCTTAATGTTTTTCGCTAATCCTACCCTAAAAACTACACATCGTTTCTACGCAATTTGACGTATTTAACAGTGCGATACATCTGTTTAATATAGCTCCTGAAGTTCAATATTGAGGAGCAACGAGGCTAGTCAGTGAACTATTTATATATCTAATAATTCTCACAGGGGTAGCACATGAAAATCAAAAATAAACACCTTGCAATTGCGATTGCGTTAGCCAGTACAGCGACTATGGTTCCGGCCACTTCTCAAGCTGCTGGCACCATCACATTTGGTGAAGATCAATATGTCAGTGTCGGCTTTGGTATGCGGTCTAGCTTTAGTAATGTTGAGGATGCAGCCAATGATGGCGGCGACTCAAATGACTTTGCACTTGATAGTGCCCGCCTTTATGTAGCGGGGTCATTAAATAAATATATCAAAGGTATGTTCAATACTGAAAAGTCAGGTGGTAACGACACCTTTCAGATTATTGATGCTGCCGGTATTTTCCAAATAACACCGGATGTTGCTATTTGGGCGGGTCGTTTCTTATCACCGAGTAGTCGAGCCAATATGGCGGGACCTTATTACACCTCAGGTGATGGCTATTGGCAGAACATTTCAGCACGTTATGGCTGGAACGGCGGAACGATAGGGCGTGATGATGGTGCTGCCGTAGTCGGTACCGCATTCGACCAACGCCTTGCTTATTCTTTTGGTGCATTTGAAGCCGATAAAATTTTCTTATTCAGCGGTGTTAATGACGTTACTAATAATGCCAATCAAAGCGATGATCTTATGTATGCCGGTCGCTTGCAATATAGCTTTTGGGATAAAGAACCTGGTTATTACGGCACAGGTAATTATCTAGGGGCAAAAGATATTTTTACCATTGGTGTTGCTGCCAGACAAAAAGGTGATGGCTCTGCATCGGCCACGGCTGTTGGTGATTACAGTCAATGGGTTGTTGATCTGTTAGTAGAGAAAAAGCTATCTGCCGGTGCAGTGTCATTTGAAGCGGCTTATTACGATTATGACACCGATGATGTGTTCACTAGCGAACAAGGTGAAGCCTATGCCTTAGGCGCCGGTTTTATTTTCAATGAAAAAGTAGGTTGGGGACAGTTTATGCCTTTTGTTCATTACCAAAACTTTGATGCTGATAACAATATTGAAACAGAACGTACAGATTTTGGTGTGAATTACATTATTGATGGTTATAACGCACAACTATCAGCTGTTTATAGAAACCTAGAAGTAACGGGCAGTTCAGATGTTGATTCTTTTGTACTAGGTATGCAGCTTCAATTTTAATCTTTTGTTCAAACAGTTTTTTTCAATGAGTTGGAGAGAAAAATGAAAACCTTAGTAAAGCTTGATTTAGATAAAAAACCATGGGAACAAGATGGTCAAATCCATAACCGTTGGCATCCTGATCTCCCGATGATTTCAATGGTTAAGCCGGGAGATGAGTTTCGGGTTGAGTGTATGGACTGGACTGGTGGGCAAATTGGTAATAATGACTGTGCTGACGATGTTCGAGATGTTGATTTAGAACAAGTTCATTATTTGAGTGGGCCTATTGGTGTTGAAGGTGCTGAACCTGGCGATTTGATGGTGGTTGATATCTTAGATGTTGGCACTTTTGAAGATTTGCAATGGGGGTTTAACGGCATTTTTGCTAAAGAGAATGGCGGTGGATTCTTAACGGACTATTATCCGGAAGCAAATAAATCAATTTGGGACTTTCACGGTATATACACCACATCACGACATGTACCTAATGTGAGATTTGCCGGCATTATGCACCCAGGATTAATTGGTTGCTTACCATCAAGAGATTTATTGGAAACATGGAATAAACGGGAAGCAGAGTTAATTGCAACGGAGCCAAATCGTGAGCCTCCTTTAGCGTTACCTCCTGAAGAAAGAGCGGCAGTAATGGGACGCTTAAAAGGAGATAAAGCATCCAATGCTGCTAAAGAAGGCGCGAGAACAGTACCACCTCGTGAGCATGGGGGTAACTGTGACATTAAGAACCTGACCAAGGGTTCAAAGATCTTTTTCCCGGTCTATGTCAAAGATGGTGGTCTATCAATGGGGGATCTACATTTCTCTCAAGGTGATGGCGAGATTACCTTTTGTGGTGCCATTGAGATGGCGGGCTACTTAGACATTAAAGTAACACTGATTAAAGACGGTGTTAAAAAGTACGGTGTTAAAAACCCAATATTCCAACCAAGCCCACTGACGCCGACCTATCGTGACTTTATGATTTTTGAAGGTATYTCRGTYGATGAKSAMGGTAAGCAASRYTATYTWGATGTSAAYRTGGCCTACARRCARGCYTGTTTAAATGCAATCGAGTATCTGAAAAAATTTGGTTACACCGGAGAACAGGCTGTTTCAATTCTAGGTACGGCCCCAGTAGAAGGCCATATCAGCGGTATTGTTGATATTCCCAATGCCTGTGCCACCTTGTGGATCCCTACGGAAATATTTGATTTTGATATTAGGCCGAATGCCGATGGGCCACTAAAACTGGTTACGCCAGGTACCGATATGGTTAAGACTTCAGATAAATAGGGGATTTTAATATGCCGCTCTATGACTACCGTTGTGACTCATGTGGAACATTTACCGAGCTTAAAAAAATGAGTGAATCAGCAAAACCTGCTCATTGTGATGTGTGTGGTGAGTTATCACAGAGAATTATGTCAGCGCCAAAGTTAGCCTTGCTAAGTAGTTCAACTCGAACGTCTCACGAACGTAATGAAAAGGCTGCACATGAGCCACGTCAAATGAGACGTTCTAGTTGCGGCTGTTCAGGATCACATACGTGTAAACCGAACAATAAACAAAACTCAAATTCAACGAATAAAGGAAACGGCCTATTGATGCAAACGAAGAAAACGGCAAGACCTTGGATGCTGGGACATTAAGCATTACTACTTTATATAAAACGTACGATAAACGATATCAATTGGAGATATATGATGAGTCAATTTAATCGAAGAAAACTTTTTGGTAAGGCGGCAACATTGCTAACGGCAATGGTTGCAGCAGGATTTATTTCCACTACTGCGGTGGCGGGAGAAGGCACTACCACAGGGCAAGCTGTCACAGATAGTACGGTGACCGTCGGTATTTTACATTCATTAACCGGCACCATGGCCATTAGTGAAACAGGTGCACAAGAAGCTGAAAAATTAGCCATTAAACAGATTAATGAGTCTGGCGGTATTTTAGGGCGTCAAATTAAAATTATTCAAGAAGATGGCGCTAGTGATTGGCCCACCTTTGCTGAAAAATCTCGTAAATTATTAGTTAAAGATAAGGTGGCAGCAGTATTTGGTTGCTGGACATCAGCATCACGTAAAGCAGTATTACCTGTATTTGAACAAGAAAATGGTTTGCTTTATTACCCGACATTTTATGAAGGTTTAGAGCAGTCACATAATGTGATTTATACCGGTCAAGAAGCAACGCAGCAAATCTTGGCAGGCTTAGATTGGGTCGCTAAAGAAAAAGGCGCTAAAACGTTCTATTTGATTGGCTCTGATTATATTTGGCCACGAACATCAATGAAAATTGCCCGTAAGCATATTGAAAATGTGTTGGGTGGCAAAGTGGTAGGTGAAGATTACAAACCATTAGGTGATACGCAGTTTGGCTCAACTATTAATAAAATCCGCCTCAAAAAGCCCGATGTTATTTATGCCGCAGTAGTCGGTGGCAGTAACGTTGCGTGGTTTAAACAATTAAAAGCAGCCGGTATTACCAGTGATAARCAAACCTTGCTGACATTGTCGGTAACAGAGGATGAAGTATTAGGTATTGGGGGCGAAAACCTTGAAGGYTTCTAYTCWGTSATGAAGTATTTCCAAAGCCWAGAYAATSCWAATAAYGCTGMRTTTGTTAAAKMGTTTAAAGCAATGTGGGGYGATGACAGCGTAATGGGGGATGTGACTCAAGCRGCTTATTTGGGSCCTTGGTTATGGAAGGCTGCRGTAGAGAAAGCRGGTACGTTTGATGTCGATAAAGTGGTTGAARYATCAGAAACTGCCGGYATTGAATTGAACACKGCRCCAGAAGGKTATGTGAARTTRCATCCTAACCATCAYTTATGGAGCAAAACACGGGTAGGCCAATGGAATAAAGATGGTCAAGCAACCGTGGTATTTGAATCTGGTTTAATCGAACCAAATCCATTCCCTAAAGGCTACCAGTAAACGAGTAGTTCAATAGCTTTAATGTTGAAACAGGTTGGTCGTCATGGCCAGCCTGTTATTAAGCACAAGATAGAGAGTAAAAAATTAATAGTTTGCTTAGAAACTTTATTACGGAGTATGCGTTATGGGTGAGTATTCAATACAAGAGTTGACGTCAATCTTTGCCATGCAAGGTTTTGCTGGCTTGAGTCTGTTTAGCGTACTGTTACTAATGGCACTCGGTCTGGCGATTATCTTTGGACAAATGGGTGTGATTAATATGGCCCACGGCGAATTCATGGCTGTTGGGGCTTACACCACCTACCTAATTTCAGTCATTAGTGAAAATTATTTCCCAGGATTTATTCAGTATTATTTTGTTTTTGCCATCATCGCTTCCTTTATTGTGGCGGGGGCCTTCGGTTATTTAACTGAATTTGTTCTTATACGGCATTTATATAAAAGACCTCTTGATACGTTACTTGCGACATGGGGATTAAGTTTAATTATGCAGCAAAGCTTCCGTTCATTATTTGGTGCACGAGAAGTAAGTCCTACATTACCTGATTGGTTAATGGGATCGTATCAACCTACCGAATCAATCTATATCCCTATCAACGGTATGTTTGTTTTAGGGTTAACCACAGTAGTAACCATCGTGGTTTATATATTGATGTATAAGTCTAAATGGGGCTTAGCAGTACGAGCCACCACCCAAAATAGAGTGATGAGTGGGGCTGTAGGGATTAATACTAAGAAAATAGATCGCTTAACCTTTGCTCTAGGTTGCGGTATTGCCGGCATAGCAGGTGCTGCTTTTACCACTATTGCATCAACCGGCCCCACATCAGGATCACTTTATATCGTTGATACCTTCATGGTGGTTGTTTTTGGTGGTGCAGCTAGTTTGTTTGGCACCATTGCATCGGCTTTTACCATTGCACAAGCACAGTCAATTCTCGAGTTCTTTATCAGTGGTTCAATGGCTAAAGTCTTCACCTTATTGACCTTGGTAATTATTTTGATGATGCGTCCTGAGGGACTGTTTTCAATCAAAGTTCGCAAATAAGGAGATCAGCATGAGTTTTATCTATGAACGTTTTTTAGGGGGTAAGAACGGTGCGATAGGCATGGTTATTCTGGCCGTACTTATTTTAGTTATTTTACCTTTGTCACTCGACTTGTTTCGCTTGAATATGGTCGGTAAATATTTAACCTATGCCTTTGTGGCAGTGAGCTTAGTTTTATTATGGGGCTATGGCGGCATTTTAAGTTTAGGTCAGGGCATCTTTTTTGGTCTAGGTGGCTATTGCATGGCCATGTTTTTGAAAATTGAAGCCTCAGATCCTATTAGTACCAAAATACAATCAACACCGGGTATTCCTGATTTTATGGATTGGAATCAGTTAACCGAATTACCTTGGTTTTGGCTACCGTTCAATAGTTTTAGTTTTACTGTGTTAGCGGTTATTGCGGTACCGACAATCTTTGCTTTTATTATTGGTTACTCGATGTTTAAACGCCGTGTAGGCGGGGTTTATTTTGCCATTATTACCCAAGTTATTGCGGTCATCATGACGGTGTTAATTGTAGGCCAACAAGGGTATACCGGTGGAATCAATGGCATAACTGATTTAAAAACGATACATGGTTGGGATATTCGAACTGACTCAGCTAAATACATTCTCTACTTTATTAATGCCATGTTGTTATTCGGGGTTATYTTTATTAGCCGCTTCATTCTGACGAGTAAGTTTGGTCGCTTATTATTAGCTATGCGAGATAAAGAAGATAGGGTCAGGTTTTCGGGTTATGACGTGGCCAATTTTAAAGTATTTATATTTTGTGTCTCTGCGGCTATAGCGGCTATTGGTGGGGCTATGTTTACTCTACAGGTAGGTTTCATGTCACCCTCATTTGTCGGTATTGTGCCTTCAATTGAAATGATAATTTTTGCAGCAGTAGGGGGACGGATGTCATTAATTGGTGTGGTCTACGGCACATTGTTAGTGAATTATGGCAAGACGGTATTTTCAGAAACATTCCCTGAAATCTGGTTGTTCTTAATGGGGGGCTTATTTATTGCGGTGGTGATGTTCTTTCCGAATGGCCTGGCTGGAATTTGGGATACATACGGTAAAAAACAGCTTGGCAGAATAGTTAACTCTCGATTTATAACGATGGCTAAAGCATGGCTAGGTAGTAAATATAGATTGGTGAGAGAAGGTAAATGAACATTACTTCGCTGCAATTAACTACAGCTCAATTAACTTCAGCTTATCTGATAAGGAATATATGTCATGAGCAGTAATACCGATTTCGCCTTGGCCATTGAAGATTTAACCGTTTCATTTGATGGTTTTAAGGCAGTAGATAATTTAAACCTTTATGTTGATACCAACGAATTAAGGGTGATTATTGGGCCTAATGGGGCAGGAAAAACCACACTGCTGGATTTAATTTGTGGCAAAACAAAATCGACAGCAGGCAGTATTAAATTTAACAACAAAGAGCTTTCTACTCTTTCTGAACATCAAATTGTACATGCCGGTGTGGGCCGTAAATTTCAGACGCCTTCTATTTATGAAAACCTATCTGTTTATGACAATCTTGAGGTGTCATATCCCAAAGGACGGAGTGTCTTTGGCTCATTAATGTTTAAAAAAACGGCGAAGGTTGATGAGCGAATTAAGGACGTAGCCAAGGAGATATTCCTAGCAGACTTTCTTGAAATGGAGGCAGCCTTACTCAGTCATGGTCAAAAACAGTGGTTAGAGATAGGCATGCTGCTTATTCAAGATCCTGAATTATTACTGCTAGATGAACCTGTTGCGGGTATGAGTGTAAAAGAACGTGAGCAAACGGCAGAGTTATTGAAGCGTATTAGCAAAGGTCGATCGGTACTAGTGATTGAACATGATATGGATTTTGTTGCCCGAATTGCACACAAAGTGACCGTATTACATCAAGGCAAAATTCTGGCAGAGGGGGACATGCAATCAGTTCAAAGCAACCCTGATGTGATTGAAGTTTATCTAGGACATTGAGTTTAAGAGGAGTTAATAATGCTTGAAGTATCCGATTTACATGTGAGCTATGGGCAAAGTGAAGTTATTCATGGCATTAGCTTTGAGGCTAAAAAAAATGAAACCTTGGCTATTATGGGCCGAAATGGCATGGGTAAAACAACTTTATTCAAGTCATTGATTGGTATTTTAGATGCGGGTCAAGGCACCATTAAAATTGATGGCCAAGATGTGACTGCTTATGAAAGTTATCAACGTGTAGCCAGTGGCATAGCTTATGTGCCACAGGGACGAATGATTTTTCCAACCTTGAGTGTGCAAGAGAATATTGAGACGGGAATGCAAATATCGGACATTAAACAAGTACCGAAAGATATTTATGATTTGTTTCCGGTTTTATTTGATATGCGTCATCGTAAAGGCGGTAATTTATCGGGGGGGCAGCAACAACAATTAGCAATTGCAAGGGCATTAGTGACGAATCCAAAAGTGCTTTTGTTAGATGAACCCACCGAGGGTATTCAGCCCTCTATTATTAAAGATATTGCGAATATACTTAATGATATTCAGCACACTAGAGATATAACGATTATTGTATCTGAGCAGGTATTGAGCTTTACCCTAGCGATTGCTGATAGGTTGATAGTAATTGATTCGGGCACGTTTATTCACGAAGACCTGAGAGAAGATGTCGATGTGGAACAGATCAGTAAGTACCTATCCGTTTAAATGATGTGGTTAATAAATTAATATGAATTTATTACATAGAAAGGCTGAAATAAGCCCATCAGCATGGCTGGCCCAACTTGATCTAGGGTTTTCCTACCGACGCGATAAAACGGTGTTATCTACAAAAAGTCAGCGTGGCCCGCTAACTGTTCAAAGGGCTTTTTATCCTGAAGGGGATGTATGTCATTTATATATTCTTCATCCTCCTGGTGGCGTTGTCGGAGGTGATAGCTTAACAATTAATACCACTGTTAAGGCTAATGCATCAGCTCTATTAACTACGCCAGGCGCGACCAAGTTTTATCGAAGTCAAGGTGAAACCGCTTATCAAAATCAGAGTTTAACGGTTGCTGAAAATGCTTCATTAGAGTGGCTACCACAAGAGAATATTTATTTTTCAGGTGCACAGGTGCAGATGAGAACAGACATTGATTTAGCCGACAATGCCAGTTTAATTGCTTGGGAAACGCATTGTTTTGGGATGCCGACTAATAATGAGGCCTTTGCTGAGGGGACATTATGTTTAGATTTTTTTCTTAAACGAAATGGCATTCCTTTATTAATGGAAAAAATGCAGGTTAATGCTGACAGAGTGAGCTCAGTCACAGGCTTAAGAGGTCATTCTGTGATGGGGTTATTAGTCGCCACAGCAGCGGATAATGATGTATTAGACAAGGTAAGAGAACTGCTGATTGATGACGATGGCCATTTAATTTCTGCAACTTTAATAGATGAGTGTCTAGTGGTGCGATATTTGGGCTGTTCAACTGCAAGCTGCCGGCAATTATTTATCCTTATATGGCAACGTATCCGTCCTTTTGTATTAGATCGAGAAGCGTGTCTACCGAGAATATGGGCAACATAAAAAATGAGGCAATATCAATGAATTTAACGCCTAGAGAAAAAGATAAATTATTACTGTTTACCGCAGGGTTATTAGCTGAAAGACGAAAGTTACGTGGGGTCAAACTTAACCATCCTGAAGCGATAGCGTATATCAGTGCGGCTATTTTAGAAGGGGCTAGGGATGGTCAAAGTGTGGCAGCGTTAATGGATTATGGTCGAACGTTATTAAACCGTGATGATGTGATGACGGGAATTGCAGAAATGATTGATGATGTGCAAGTAGAGGCCACCTTTCCTGATGGTACCAAGCTAGTCACTGTCCATGACCCTATTGTGTGATGGCTATATTAGCTAAGGAGCGTAAATCATGATTCCAGGTGAAATAGTGGTCGCCAAGGGAAATATCGAGATAAATTCAGGCCGAGATACTGTTCTAGTTACAGTCGCTAATCAAGGTGATAGGCCTATTCAAGTCGGATCTCATTATCATTTTTTTGAAACTAATCCTGCATTAGAATTTGATCGTAATAAAACCTATGGTTTCAGGCTGAATATTGCTGCAGGCACGGCGGTACGATTTGAGCCAGGACAGGCACGTGAGGTTGAATTAGTTGCTTATGCGGGAGACAGAGAAGTATATGGCTTTAACGCCAAAGTAATGGGTAAATTGGAGTTTCATCATGGCAATGATTAGCAGGCAAGCGTATATGGAAATGTATGGTCCTACGACGGGTGATCGGGTTCGATTGGGCGATACAGAACTGTGGATTAAAGTTGAGGATGATCGTACGGTTTATGGCGATGAGGTTAAATTTGGCGGTGGTAAGGTAATTCGTGATGGCATGGGCCAGAGTCAACGTTGCGATGCTGAGGTAGTTGATGTTCTCATTACCAATGCTTTAATTATGGATCATTGGGGCATTATCAAAGCCGATGTGGGAATTAAGCAGGGGAGAATTGTAGCGATAGGTAAAGCGGGTAATCCTGATGTTCAGCAGGGCGTTGATATTATTATTGGCGCGGCGACTGAAGTGATTGCCGGCGAAGGTCAAATTTTGACTGCAGGCGGTATCGACTCACATATTCATTTCATTTGCCCTCAACAAATAGAAGAAGCCTTAATGTCAGGTATCACCACGATGTTAGGGGGCGGAACGGGACCGGCGACAGGCACTAAAGCAACCACCTGCACACCGGGTATTTGGAATATGCATCGTATGTTGCAAGCTGCTGAAGATTTACCGGTTAATATTGGGTTTTTAGGCAAGGGCAATGCAAGTTTACCTGAACCTTTAGAGGAGCAAGTACGGGCGGGAGCTATTGGCCTTAAACTGCATGAAGATTGGGGAACAAGCCCTGCGTCTATTGATAATTGCCTATCAGTGGCTGACAAGATGGATGTGCAGGTGGCAATCCATACCGACACGTTGAATGAGTCTGGTTTTTGTGAGGATACCTTAGCTGCAATGAAGGGACGCACCATTCATACTTATCATACTGAAGGTGCTGGTGGCGGTCATGCTCCAGATATTATTAAAGCATGTGGTGAATCCTTTGTATTACCTTCATCGACTAACCCAACACGACCTTATACGATTAATACCGTTGATGAGCATTTAGATATGTTGATGGTATGCCATCACCTTGATCCTAATATTGCTGAAGATGTGGCCTTTTCTGAATCACGAATAAGGCGAGAAACTATTGCGGCAGAAGATATTCTGCATGATTTAGGTGCTTTTTCAATGATTTCATCAGATTCACAGGCGATGGGTCGGGTAGGCGAAACGATTACACGTACATGGCAAACAGCACATAAAATGAAAGTGCAGCGAGGCCCATTAGAAAGTGATGCCAACACGGATGCAGATAATTTTAGAGCTAAACGTTATATTGCTAAATACACCATCAACCCGGCGATTACACATGGTATCTCACATGAAGTGGGTTCTATTGAAGTAGGTAAACTAGCTGACTTAGTGTTGTGGTCTCCCGCTTTTTTTGCCACTAAGCCTAATTTGATTATTAAAGGCGGCATGATTGCTGCGGCTCCGATGGGCGATCCTAATGCTTCTATCCCAACGCCACAGCCGGTACATTATCGAATGATGTTCGCTAGCCTTGCGGGTGCCAGACATGCGACCAGAATGACCTTTATATCTCAAGCTGCTGCACAGGAAGGCATCGTTAACAAATTGGGTTTAAAGAGCTTGATCGGCGTGGTTAAAAATTGCCGTAATATTGGCAAGGCCGATATGGTTTTAAATGATTATCAACCTAATATTGATGTTGACCCTCAAACCTATCAAGTATGTGCTGATGGTGATGAGTTGCACTGTGAACCCGCGAGTGAACTTCCTCTTGCACAACGTTACTTTCTATTTTAATCATGATTAATTTAATTAAAAAGATAACGGTTAGTCGGCCTGAAAATGCCACCTTAACTCTGCCATTTTCTAGCCGAGTAAAAAGTAGATTACGGGCCGTATTAGATGATGGCCGTGATGTAGGTTTATTTTTAGCACGAGGAGAAGTCTTACAACAAGGTGATTTATTGGTCAGCGAAGCGGGTGATATTGTCAAAATAGTGGCTGCTGAAGAAACGGTGTCTATTGTGCTCTGTGATGATGCTTGTTTAATGGCAAGAGCGTGTTACCACCTTGGAAACCGTCATGTTTCTTTACAGATTAATCCAGGACGTATCCAGTATTTGCATGACCATGTTTTGGATGATATGTTGAAAATATTAGGGCTAACTGTTCTGGTAGAAAAAAGACCCTTTGAACCCGAGTCAGGTGCTTATGGTAACCAGGCCAGTAGTCATCATTACTCTCATGCTTAAATTAAGGAGATAGCAATGAAAAAAACCATGCTAATTAGCCTGTTTTTACCCAGCGTCGCTTGGGCCCATCAAGACCATGGCATCACGTTTATGGAAAATATCCATCATGTTTTAGTTCATCCTGAACATGCATGGCCATTAATCGCCTCGGCTATTTTAGTGGTGCTAGTTGCGTGGGTTCTTCATCGCCCTTGAGATGACTATAGCCGATAAAATGATGATTGATATTAGTATCATTAGGTTGATGCAATTAGCAAGTAGTACCTTACCTGTAGGTGCTTTTACCTATTCACAAGGATTGGAATGGGCAGTAGAAAAGCAATGGATAAAAACAGAGGAAGACCTACATAATTGGCTAACCGATTTGATTAGAACTAATCTATATTATGTGGAAATTCCATTACTGATCAGAATGTTTCAGGCATGTCAGCAGCAAGATAAAACAACGTTATCGTATTGGGTCAACATACTTATAGCCTGTCGAGAAACGAGTGAGCTTAGATTAGAAGAAAAGAACCGTGGCCGAGCGATGGTAAGAGTACTACAGTCATTAGAGCTAGATTTAGCTGAATCTTGGCAGGATGTATTGGCAAAGTCTCAAACTGCGGGCTTTGCATTGGCAATGCATCAGTGGACTATTCCGATTGAGTTAGGCACTCAAGCTTTTGCTTGGTCATGGTTAGAGAATATGGTTATTTCTGGCGTTAAATTAATCCCATTAGGGCAAATGGCTGGGCAGCGTATTTTACGCGATCTAGCGGCTGATTTAGCATTTGCAGCTCAACAAGGATTATTACTAAAGGATGAAGATATTGGTAGTTCCTCTCCGGCTTTAGCACATGCGAGCGCATGTCATGAAATTCAGTACACCCGATTATTTAGGTCTTGATAAAAGAGAATAATATGAATATAAAAAAATCACCTTTACGTATCGGTGTTGGCGGCCCAGTAGGTTCAGGTAAGACGGCATTACTCGATGCATTATGTAAAACGATGCGAGATGACTATCAATTGGCGGTGGTAACCAACGATATTTATACTAAGGAAGACGCTCAGTTCTTGGTTAAAAGTGAAGCACTATCAGCAGATCGAATTGTTGGAGTGGAGACGGGTGGCTGCCCTCATACGGCTATTCGAGAAGATGCATCGATGAATCTAGCAGCGGTGGAAGATCTTTGCCATAGTTTTCCTGATTTAGATTTAATTTTTATTGAAAGTGGAGGGGACAATTTATCGGCCACTTTTAGCCCTGAATTAGCTGATATTACAATTTATGTAATTGATGTGGCAGAAGGTGAAAAAATACCGAGAAAAGGTGGGCCAGGTATAACGCGTTCTGACTTATTGGTGATCAATAAAATAGATTTAGCCCCTTATGTAGGTGCTTCGCTTGAGGTAATGGAAGCTGATACTAAAAGAATGCGTTCTGATAAACCTTACGTATTTACCAATCTTAAAGTAGGCCAAGGTTTATCTGATATCGTAGGGTTTATTATTGAACAAGGCATGCTGTAACGTATTTGTATTATTTAAGCTGATTTTGATTATTGCTTGAGTTATTCATGAGGATATTTCAGTTTAGCTGGCGGTTGTGGTCATTTCAAATTAGTGGGTACTCTATTGAATGTAGCCAAATTAACAATGTCCCAAACGATCTGCTTGAGGTATATTAGCGGCCTGCTTTACTAATCACCCAATAGAGATAATCATGGTTTTCATCAATAGAAAAGTAAATCTTTCTCTTCTTATACTGGCGTTCTTCTTTGTCGCTGGCTGTGCAAGTAATAACACTATCCCTCCATCTCCTACTAAACTTGAGTTTAAACTGGGTAGTTTTGATGAGTTCTCTGGTTCGGTAAGTTATAGGACAAATGATGAGTTCGATAAAGTGGTCTATGTTAATGACAAAGCGGTGTTAACAGCGAGTCATATTGAATCGGTTGATTATACTGCTTCTCAATTCTTACCAGGGGCTTATGACGTGGTCATGGAGCTGGACGATGTGGGAACTAAAATTCTAGCTGAGATTACAACTAATCATCTAGGTCAAGTTATGGCCTTGATTATAAATGAACAGGTAGTGCTTGCCGCCACTATCTATAACCCTATTATGTATGGACAATTCATAATTTCAGGTATTGAATCACTTGACAAAGAAAAAGCAAAAAAACTTAAGAAAAAGATACGGCGTGCAATGAAAAGTGCTGATTAGTTTTAATCTTACTTTCAATGAGTCAGGTTTCTAATTTAAGAAAAACAATATTGAGGCGAGTTAGTAGTCGTCATTAAAATGTAAGTTTTTACATCTATAAGATAAATTCCATTTATACTGTGATGTACATATCATTGTTAATAGTTGTTGCTAAGATAAAAAATGACTTGGTTGATGCGAAATAAGGACTGTTTCTGCTTGTTGTCTTCCAAATAGATCATTGCAAAGTGAATAATGATATCTCATATTTATTTTAAGATAGATTAATGATGTCCAATATGCGTTTACTTAGAAAAATACATAGCAGATTATTAATAGCCAGTTTAGCTATCCTTGTTAGTGTTGATTTATATGCACTAGAAACAGGGTTAGATAATTTTTCTATTAATGGCTTTGGCACCTTATCTTTAATGAAAGGCTCTGATAGTGAGCTAGGATTTAGAGAAATGCTTAGCCAAAGCGGTGTMTTTGATGAATATGACKTMGGTCATAATTCTGACCTAGGAATTCAAGCTGATTATTATGCAASTARTAAGTTAAACTTTGGTGYTCAGTTTTTTGTAAAGRAAAATAATAYATCACTTGAWAAAKCKACYAAATGGGCTTAYTTRGCTTATAAAATAAGCCCGAAAAATACCGTTCGWATYGGCCGTGTAGGCGTGGATAGCTACATGATGTCAGATCATAAAAATGTTGGGTTCACTCATTTGTGGACACACCTTCCARCAGAGTTTTATAGYAGCCAAACMGTKGATTCACTKGATGGTATCGATTGGGCATTTAMAYAYCCTTTATTTGATGGWYTAYTGCGTACMAAATTATCGTATGGCCATGCAAAATATRGGTAYCATTCGRMTAATACKRTTAATAAYAATGAAATTAAYCTMGCYAATATGTTTGGGGCTGGTATWTCTTGGGAAAATGSTACKTGGAGTTTAAAACTGRGYTATAGCCARGCAAAAACYGAAGTTAAGAATGATGWGATCAGGTTTTTTGAYGARGCTTTAATCMAMGCTGMRCAATTAGGYTGGCCTGAGGTRAACTCCTTTGGACAATTATCAATTGATGGTACCTCGACCCATTATTACAGTGCTGCTGTCGCTTATGATACTTCTGATTGGATCATTCAGTCTGAGCTAGGAGTCGTAGATGCTAACTCTATTATTCCAAGCCCTATATCTGGTTACCTTAGTATTGGCCGTAAACTAGGATCGGTAACTCCATTTATAGTTGGAGCATGGAGTCATACTCGTGGTGGTCGATTGAAAATGCCCACTCCGGCATTGAGTCTATTTAATCAGCTCCAGCAAGATGGACAATATGTGTTTAACCAATTTCATACGTCTCAACAGACATTGAGTATTGGGGCTCGTTGGGATATTAAACCTAAAGTTGCATTAAAAATGCAATGGGATAAGACATGGGTTGATGAATATGGCAGTTTGTTACTAGATAGAACAAATGGTGCTCTAGCCGAAAAACAAAAACTAGATATGCTTTCTATTTCTGTAGATTTTCTTTTCTGATGAATAGATTAATTACATTAATGTCGTTGTTTCTAATTTGTTTTTTTCCATTAGCAAAAGCCGATATTGCAATGTCGGATATCGTCATGTCAGATATTGTGGTGGTAACTAATAAAGATAATCCAATTAAAACACTGACTAAAAAGCAAATAATTGATATTTATATGGGGCGACGATCAACGTATCCAAATGGACAGCCCGTCATTGCTATTGATCAAAAAACAGATGGTTTAACACGAAAGTTATTTTATAAGCATTTAGTCAATAAAACAGTAAGTGAAATTAATGCTTATTGGGCGAGATTATTATTTTCCGGGAGAGCGATGCCTCCCAAAACAGCAGAAAATATAGCATCAATTGTTGAGATGCTAAAAAATAATAAATCTGCAATTGCTTATATGAATCTAGATGATTTGACTGATGATATTGTAGTGCTTACTTATGTTAATTAAATTCTTTGACAGAATTGCAACACGTTTGCTTATCAGTGTCACATTGGTGGCAATAATTATTGCCTCTATTTCTTCTTATATCTTTTTTGAACGTACTTATCAGCTTGAATTTGAGCAAAACCGAACCAGTCTCCAACAATTAGTTCAAGCGATATCTCATACCGCGGCAATAGCCACTTATTTAGAAGATAAGGTCTTAGCCAAAGAGGTGATAGAGGGTATTGCTGCGAACGATCTGGTTAAAGCGGTTGAATTGAGAGCAGAAGACAAGTTAATTGCAAGTAGTGGCGATATGGAAGGTATAAAAGATGAAAATCTAATGGTGTTTTCATTAAACTCTCCTTTTATTAAAAATGAGGTAGTAGGTTCACTACGAGTTCAAGTTAATAATAAATTAATACAAACCTATGCTACTGATGTTGCGGTGGAGCATGTCATATTAATTAGTATTCACTCGCTGGTGTTGATATTAGTGATTATGTTTTTGCTCAAGTATCAATTTGTTGATTTGATTCAAATGCTCGCTAAGAAACTTCATGATATTAAGCCGGGTAGTGATCAACGAATAGAAGGTGATGTTGTGCATGTCAATGATGAGATTGGTGTGTTGGCTAATGATATTAATCAGCTTCTAGATTCAGTTGAACAAACTCTGAGTAGAGAACGCACACTACGTAAAGAAGTTGAACAGCTCGAGCATCGATTCCGCAGTATTTTTGAGCAAACAAGTGGGGGTATTGGCTTAATTAATAGTGATGGCTTTCTTAAAGTCCATAATCCATCATTTGAGAAAATAATGGGCGAAGAACGTACACGGCGCTTAACAGGACAAGATAAAGAATCATTATTTAGCATACTAGAAGAAGAGTCATTAAAGTTTAAACACGCAGTATCTCAAGCGCTGACCGTTACTGACGCTGTTTCAGTAGATTTAAAAATAGCCGATGGTGATTGTACCCGTTGGATTCATTGCATTATTGCAAAAATGATTGATGATACGGATATGCCGCTTTTAGAGGTTATTATTCAAGATGTATCTGAAAGAAGAAAGAGTGAACAGAACTTTAAAATCCAGGCTGAATTAGATTCATTAACTGGCCTGTATAACCGGCGGGCAGGTAAGGAAAAGATTCAACAAAAACTTGATGGTGCTAGGCATTTGGGCATCGAATATGCCCTGCTAATGATTGACCTTGATAATTTTAAACCTATCAATGATCAGTATGGCCATAACGCCGGAGACATCGTTTTAATGACAGTGGCGAAAAGATTGGTCGAACATCTTCGCTCAGATGATATTGTTATTCGTTGGGGAGGTGATGAAATAGTCATCTTTGTTAAGCATAATAAGCAACAAACAGATGCGGCATATATTGCTCAGAAACTTATTGCTGTAATACGTACCCCCATTGCTTTGGATAAGAATCAAGCTGTGAATGTCGGGGCTAGTATTGGCATTTCAATATTCCCTACCAATAGTGCGAATTTAGACTTATTAGTCCAACGTGCTGATGAAGCAATGTATCAGGTTAAAATGAATTCAAAAAATGGTTTTAATTTGTATAGTGAAGATGCTTCGCGAGTTGAGACTGTTAATATAGTAAGCGATTCTTCCTAATTCGTTATATTCAGCAAGCTTGAATTGTTGTAGCGATGCTTACCGTTAAATAGTTGATGTTTATAACATTTGTTAAACCACTTATTTCTGTATTAACCTGATAATTAAATAGGGCTTATTTTAAAGTAGACTTGCTTTTAGTATGGTTAATCACGCAGAATGGCTTTCAGGTTTGAATTCAGTAAAGAGGGCAAACAGATGAAAGTAAGAGCAATAACCAAGAATAAAGGCAAACCTGTCATAGGATTGAATCCCACTGACACGCTTGATTTAGCCGTTACCTTGATGATGGATAACCGTATTGGCTCATTGGTGGTGACAGATAATGACCGCCTGGTAGGGATTTTGTCAGAGCGAGACTTACTGAGAATTCTTCATGACAAGCATGCTATGTGGACGCCTTTAACCGCAGCTGATGCGATGACCTTATCTCCTATTGTGTGCCACCCGGATAATACCTTAGAAGAAGTAATGAATATGATGGTGGATAATAATATTCGTCACTTACCGGTGGTGTATCAAGATAAGCTTGAAGGTATGTTATCAATTACTGATATTGTTGAAGAGCTGCTTAAAAAAGCCAAGTTTGAAAATAAATTATTGAAGAACTATATTCAAAACTGGCCTGATTCTGAAGAAGGTGATGTTGGTGAACAACACTTATAACCGCTTCCTTGGCTTTGGTATTATTTTAAACATCCCTGTTCTAGGAATGATGACTTGTTATTTTTAAGGTGGAGAACAAAGTGACTGAAATAAATATTGGTATCAATAAAATTAATAGATTAGAAATTGCTGAAGGTTTGAAACGGCTTCTAGCAGACTCTTACACCCTATATTTACAAACACATAACTTTCATTGGAATGTTACTGGCTTACAATTTCGTGAGTTACATTTAATGTTTGAAGAGCATTACACTGAATTAGCTACTGCGGTAGATGATATTGCCGAGCGTATTAGAACTTTGGATGTGGCTGCGCCAGGAACCTATAAAGAATTTTCAATGCTTAGCTCTATTAAAGAAGTAGAAGGTGTTCCTATTGCATCAGAAATGGTTAGCTTATTAACTAAAGGTCATGAACAGGTAATTAGAACGTGTCGTGAAGTTCTAAAAATTGCACAGCAGGCGGATGATGAATCGACTGCTTCTCTAGTGTCTGATCGTATGCGTATTCATGAAAAGACAGCATGGCTATTAAGAGCGACTCAAAAATAGTATGTGAAAGCTAAAGATTGGTGGCTTTACTAAGCCTTAGTTGAGTCACCATCTAAGGGGAAACTATCAGTACGTAATACTTGCAGTTTATTTTCTTCGGCAAAGCCAGATAAAAAATCAAATAACATCTCATCATCGTTTTCTAATGAAGCATCAATTACCACACATTTTATGCCTTGGTGAGAAGCTAGCTTTACATTCGGATGGAAAATTATGCGTCGTCCTGGACCATAAGTTGCTACCGCACCACATAAGCGTTCGGCCCAATCACTGGGGCGAAATTTATTACCTTCTTGGGTGATACCTTGAATTATTACTTTTCCGGTAGTGGTCATGCGTGGCTTTTTTCCGCTATTGATTTTGATGTAATTGTAATGCATTTTAAGCTAAATAATCCGCCTTATCTGATTATCGATAAAATAAACCTAATTCAATGATTTAGCTCCGCTACAAAAACCCGTATAATCGGCCAATTAGATTGATTTTAAACCTTACAAATTTTTGTACCTTATAAATTAAAGAGTATTTTTGTGGCTGATTATAAACACACCTTAAACCTGCCGGTAACAAAGTTCCCAATGAAAGCGGGCTTACCTAACCGCGAACCTTTGATGTTAAAGCGCTGGCAGGAAAATGATCTGTATAAAAAAATGCGAAAAATAGGCGAAGGTAGACCTAGTTTTATTCTGCATGATGGCCCTCCTTATGCCAATGGTGATATTCATATTGGTCACGCAGTTAATAAAATACTTAAAGATATTATTTTAAAATCAAAAACACTCAGCGGTTTTGATACTCCGCTGGTGCCGGGTTGGGATTGTCACGGCCTACCGATTGAACTGAATGTTGAAAAGAAAATTGGCAAACCAGGTAAAAAAGTAACCGCAGCTGAGTTTAGAACAGCATGTCGTGTTTATGCTCAAAAACAAGTTGATGGCCAACGTGAAGATTTTAAACGTTTAGGTATCATGGCTGAATGGGATAATCCTTATCTAACCATGGATTTTAGCTTTGAAGCTGACATCATTCGTACATTGAATGAAATTGTGAAACAAGGTCATTTGCATAAAGGTGTTAAACCCGTTCATTGGTGTGTTGATTGTGGCAGTGCTTTAGCGGAAGCTGAAGTGGAATATGAAGATAAAAAATCGCCTGCAATTGATGTACGTTTTACCGTAGTAGATCAAGCTGCGTTTGAACAAGCCACACAGTCAACGGGTAACGGTAAAATCAGTGTGCCTATCTGGACCACAACACCGTGGACATTACCGGCTAACCAAGCGGTATCATTGAATCCCGCTTATGATTATGTAGTGGTGCAGACAGACAGCGAACGTTTATTGTTGGTTGAGGCTTTGTATGAATCAGCATTAGAACGTTATGGTTTCACAGGTGAAGTGATTGCACGTTGTAAAGGTGAAGCGGTTGAAGGCTTACTATTGCAACATCCTTTTTATGACAAACAAGTACCTATCATCTTAGCTGATCATGTAACTGCTGATGCAGGTACTGGTGCGGTGCATACTGCTCCTGGACATGGTCAAGACGATTTTACCGTTGGTCTGAAATATGATTTAGAAGTCTATAACCCAGTAGGTTCAAATGGTGTATTCCTAGAGGATACTGAGATCTTTGCTGGTCAGTCCGTGTTTAAAGCCAATCCTAATGTGATTGAGTTATTGGCCGAAAAAGGCGCGTTGCTGAATCACGTTGATATTCAACATAGCTACCCACATTGCTGGCGTCATAAAAGCCCGATTATCTTTCGTGCAACACCACAATGGTTTGTCAGTATGGATCAAAGTGGTTTGCGTCAGGCTGCAATGCAAGCTATCAGTGAAACTAACTGGATGCCTGACTGGGGCCAAAAACGTATTGAATCGATGGTTGAAGGCCGCCCAGATTGGTGTGTGTCACGTCAACGTACTTGGGGAGTACCGATTCCTTTATTTGTTCATCAGCAATCAGGTGAGTTACACCCTGATACTCAAGCTTTAATGGAGCAGGTTGCTAATAGAGTAGAACAAGAGGGTATTGATACCTGGTTTGATTCTGATATAAGTGATTGGTTAGGTGATGATGCCGCTGATTATGACAAAGTCTCTGATACCTTAGATGTGTGGTTTGATTCAGGTGTGTCACATGCCTGTGTATTAGCACGTCGTGATTATTTGAACCGTCCGGCAGACTTATATTTAGAAGGTAGTGATCAACATCGTGGCTGGTTCCAGTCTTCATTGTTAACCTCGATTGCATCAACAGGTAAGGCTCCTTATAAATCAGTATTAACGCATGGTTTCGTGGTTGATTCGCATGGTAAGAAAATGTCGAAATCATTAGGTAATGTGATTGCACCACAAAAAGTGGTTAATAATTTAGGTGCAGATATTATTCGTTTATGGACTGCATCGTCAGATTACAGTGCCGAAATGAGTGTGTCTGATGAAATCTTAAAACGTACGGCAGATTCATATCGTCGTATTCGTAATACATCACGTTATTTATTATCGAATTTATTTGATTTTAACCCTGCAACAGATTTAGTCGATAAAGCGGATATGTTACCGCTTGATTTATGGGCGGTTGATCGCGCTTATCAATGTCAGCAAGATATTTTAGCGGCTTATGAAAGTTACCAATTCCATACTATTTATCAAAAAATTCATAACTTCTGTGCCCAAGAAATGGGTAGCCTATATTTAGATATCACCAAAGATCGTCAATATACGATGAGAAGCGATAGTCCTGCTCGTCGTTCAAGCCAAACTGCGATGTATCATATTATTGAAGCATTAACACGTTGGATGGCGCCAATATTGAGCTTCACGGCTGATGAATTATGGGACCACTTGCCAGGTGAACGTAATGAGTCTGTATTTCTAACTACATGGTATGAAGGCTTAGCTCCTCTAGCCGATGATGCGAAAATTGATTGGCAGCAAGTATTTGATGTACGTGATGCAGTATCAAAAGAGTTAGAAGCTTTACGTGCAGATGGCAAAATTAAAGGTGGCTTAACCGCTGAAGTAAGCCTTTATGCTGAGCCTGAGTTATTTAATATATTAAATCTACTTAAAGATGAGTTGAAATTTGTATTGATTACCTCTGGAGCAACATTATTCTCTAGTAGTGATAAACCTAGTGATGCGATTGATAGTACGATTGAAGGTTTGTCATTAGTATTGGCTCCATCGGCACATCAGCGTTGTGATCGCTGTTGGCATCAAACTGAACAGGTCGGCAAAGATGAAACACATCCGGAGCTATGTAGCCGCTGTATTGAGAATGTTGATGGAGAGGGCGAGCAACGCCTTTACGTTTAAGGTAAGCCTATTATGCTGAAGTATTTATGGTTAACAGGCTTTATCATTGCCGCTGATCAATTGTCTAAATGGTTGATGGTTGATTGGCTGTCATTGTATGAAACCGTTGCAGTGGTTCCTTTTTTCAATTTAACCATGGCTCATAACCCCGGTGCCGCCTTTAGCTTCTTAGCAGATGGTTCAGGCTGGCAACGTTGGTTTTTTGTTATTTTGGCTGGTGGTGTAAGTATTGTATTGCTGGTTTGGTTAGCCAAGTATGTCAGCTCTAAAGTGGAGGCTGTTTCTATTAGTCTAATTTTAGGAGGCGCGATTGGTAATGTCATCGATAGGCTTTATTACGGTTACGTCATTGACTTCTTAGATGTGTATTACGGCAGCTATCATTGGCCGGCGTTTAATATTGCCGACTCAGCCATTGTTATTGGGGCTGCATTATTGATCATGGATAGCTTTCGCTCAGGAAAAGAAAAATCATGAGTGCTTGTGAATTAGCATTATCCTGTGTGACTAAGCTTAATCCTTATATACCGGGAAAGCCGA
>NVVP01000029.1 GCA_002402245.1 Gammaproteobacteria bacterium
GCAATAAGAAAGCAAAGTGCAATAGGATCAAGCATGGGCCATTGTTTTAGTTGTACTTGATAACCGACACCGCGTTCGATGAAGAAGGGCATGACTCGGCGAGATAGAATAAATATTAACGCCATARTAACGTAAATAGCCGAATTCAAACCCCATGAAATGCCAGAGTCAACGACGTGGAATACACCTAAGTAATACAGTATATCGGCGGATAGAATGAGACCTAAAATGGCGAGAATCATCAGTTGTCGCCATTGCTTTACCTTTAAAATTGGCAGTGCAATCGCGACCATTAGGCCTAGGAAAAATACAATGTCAAAAGCCGCTGCCAATTGAAATAATAAATCAGAGTTAAATAAAGGTAGGCTACGGGCCAGTAACCATGACAGGGTGAGCAGAATTAATGGCAGTCCTTTAATGGTATCAACCCCAGTCCAGTTTTTAACCGCGGTGAGTAAAAAACCTGCCACAATCGCAGCACTATAACCAAATACCATTTCATGACCATGCCAGTTCATCGGGCTAATAGTGCTGACGGGTAATATCCAGCCGAAAGTAAAACTGGCTAACCAGAGGCCGGTGGCAATAACCGAGAATAAGCTGGCGAATAAGAAAAAAGGCCGGAACCCTAGTTCAAATAAGGCGAATTTTTTAATTGAAGCTGGATTGATTACTGCTTGTTGCATTTTTTACTCCCTAGCTAAAGGATACTGCCTGTCATCATAGGCTTGATCTTCATCGCCTGTCAGTTCTTTGCGCTGTAATTCAAGATCTTTAAAGTTAAACTGCTTGCCATCGGCTAATTGAGAGGGGGAGATATTTTGCAAGCTACGGAAGATATTATCTAAGCGGCCCGGATGATCTGTTTCCCAACCTTGCAACATGTCTTTAATAACCTGGCGTTGCATGTTTTCTTGAGAACCACAGAGGTTACAAGGGATGATTGGGTATTGTTTAGCTTCGGCATAGAGAACAATATCTGATTCTTTACAGTAAGCCAGAGGCCTAATCAAAATATTAGTTTTATCATCACTTAATAGCTTCGGCGGCATTGCTTTTAACTTGCTGCCATAAAACATATTGAGGAAAGCGGTTTCAAGAATGTCATCACGGTGGTGGCCTAAGGCTATTTTGGTAATGCCATTTTTTCTGGCATAACCATAGAGAGCCCCACGACGCAGGCGCGAGCAAATACCGCAGGTTGTCTTTCCTTCTGGCACTACTTCTTTAACAACACTGTAGGTATCTTGTTCAATGATGTGGAAGGGGATGCCAATAGATTCTAAGTATTCAGGCAGAATATGTTCAGGGTAGCCTGGCTGTTTTTGATCGAGGTTAACCGCAATAATTTCAAAATTGATGGGTGCATGTTTTTGCAAGTTCATTAGAATATCAAGTAGGGTGTAACTATCTTTACCACCTGATAGGCAGACCATGACTTTGTCGCCATCTTGAATCATATTGTAATCAGCAATCGCTTGGCCGACATGCCTACGCAGTCGTTTATTTAACTTATTAAGGTCCTGCTGTTTTGTTTTGGTTGTTTCTGACATTAAATAAGACCTGAAAAAGCTTGTACGGTAACGAATGTATTGGGTTTAATTCCTGAGCAATCTTCATCTAATAGAATGAAGCAATTAGCGATGCTCATTGAGCGTAAAATGCCTGAACCTTGCTGACCGGTGATTTTAACTTGAGTGATACCTTGCTCATTCTCAAATAAAATACCACGCTGAAATTCAAACCGCCCAGGGCGTTTACGAATAGGGCTGACACACTCAACTTGAATGGTGTGTTGCTGTGATTGTTGCTGGCCTTGAAGTTGTTTTAGTGCTGGAATTACAAATTGATAAAAGGTGACCATGACTGAAACGGGGTTACCGGGAAGGCCAAAGAATAAAGCATCATTAATTTTACCAAAGGCTAAAGGTCGGCCAGGTTTCATGGCGATTTTCCAGAAAGCGACGTGGCCTAATTCCGCTAACATTTCTTTTACATAATCAGCATCACCGACAGAGACCCCGCCCGATGTGATGACGACATCAGCTTGAGAGCTAGCTAGCTGTAACGCTTCTCGTAAGGCTTGTTTWTCATCAGGTACTACGCCCATGTCAATAATGCTGACATTTAGACGTTTAAGCATGCCGTAAAGGGTATAGCGATTACTATCGTATAACTGTCCTGGTTCCAAGGGCTGGCCGAGTGATCGTAATTCATCACCCGTTGAGAAAAAAGCGACGCGAAGAGGGCGTTTAATCGTGACTTCAGCAATACCTAATGAGGCAATAAGGCCAAGATCAGCCGGGCTTATTTTGTGCCCCTCAGTCAGTACGGTATCTCCGACGGCGAGATCTTCACCAGCAGCACGTACATTTTGACCTTGCTCTTGCTGGCCGTGGATGGTGATGGTGTCAGCGTCTACTTCCACATGTTCTTGCATGATGACGGTATCGCATTGCTCAGGCATCATCGCGCCAGTCATTATGCGGATACATTCACCTTGCTTAATATCACCGCTATAAGGCTGGCCAGCAAAGGCAATACCGATTTGTTTTAAGCTAAATGAGTCAGTAGTAATATCCGCACCATGAATAGCATAACCATCCATTGCTGANTTGGNTAWAAGRMGGRAYATTCAGAGGAGATACGATCGCGGTGTGCAGTGTATGATCTAAGGCATCACGCAGGGGGCGTTTTTCCCAAGCAGTTAAGGGGGTAATAAGCTCTGATATATGTGTTTGTGCTTGTTGAACACTCAGACTATTTGGTTCTTGAGCATCAGCACAGCTTGCTTGTGGAGTAAAATCAGCCATGTTGAGGCACCCAGTGTTTAATGAAGAATTGAATGTAATCTGCAATGGCATTGATGTCATTAAGATCAAGTTGTATTAGTTTTTTGTCATGCTCAATAGCCTCATCTGAGGCAATGGCAATAATATTGTCATCCTCTGGATAAAGAAAAGGCTTATTGGTACTTGGGCGATGCAGCTCTATTTTAGCAATGGCTTCATGTTTAAAGCCTTCGACTAAAATAAGGTCTAAATTGGTGCTGTCTAAACGAGGAATAAGATCGGCCAAACAAGGTGTTTCTAATTCATCTGCTTGGGTTTCCATCAATGCCATTAATCGGCTTGATGAAATTAATACTTGTTGTGCACCCGCTTGTCTTATTTCGTAACTATCTTTACCTGGAATATCAATATCAAAGTTGTGATGAGCATGTTTAATAACGGCGAGAGTTATACCCTGTGATTTTAGCAGGGGAATTAGTTGGCGTAGCAACGTTGTTTTTCCGGTGCCGCTAAAGGCTGCAAAGCCAATGAGAGGAACAGAGCTGGTGACCTTCTTTTCTGTTTCAATCATATCTTGTGGATGATTAAAGTTTAAGAAACTATCTGCTTGATCAGAAAAGTCGACAATGGCTAATTTATGTTGCTGTAACCAGATATCAATTTTACGGCCACCTTGTTGTAAGTAGTCGTTTAAATCATCTTGCAGGTGACAAGGTATTAGGCAAAATACAGGTTGTAAGCGAGAACCGTTATGCGCCACAGCAATCTCAGCTTGTTCACGTAATAAGGTTTCCATCATACGTTGGCGAAGCTGGGGAGAAATAGCGGGGGAATCGCAAGGTGCGGTTAAAATATAATCACTATCAACAGCTTGAATCGCGCTAAGCATCCCTGCCAAAGGACCGCAAAAATCGGCAAGGGAATCTTCAATGACAGGATAAGTAAATGCTTGATACTGTTCAATATTACGGTTAGCATTAATCACTAATGCATCCACTTGCTGACGAAGGGCAGTAATCACATGGCTAATTAAAGGTTGCTGGCGATAGTTAATCAATCCTTTATCTGTGCCACCCATACGTCGAGATTGGCCACCGGCGAGAATAACGCCTGTCACTGTGGGGGATGATGYGTTCATAATGATCGCTTAGGCACTTTAAGGTATACCAATAAAAAGGGAATATGCTCGATGAATAAAGCATTGTTTATAGCCGCTATTATACTGCTAAACGGAACAAACGCATGGGCAAATACATTAAATATTGTCGTAGTAGGTTTATTTAAAGATAAGGCTGTGGTTGAAATTAATCACACCCGACGATTATTGCAAATTGGGGTTGCTAGCCCAGAAGGGGTGACACTCATTTCAGCCAATAGTAGGGGCGCGAAATTAGAGGTGGCAGGAACGACTAAAGACTACCAATTAGGTAGCCATGTTAATGCAACATTTACCCCGCCTGCAGAGCAGGCGCCTGTGAGTATTTGGCCAACTAATGGTATGTATAAAACGGCTGGTTCAGTCAATGGTTATAGTGTTAATTTTTTAGTGGACACGGGTGCATCGACAATTGCATTTAGTACGTCGGTTGCCGAACGCTTAGATTTAGATTACTTAAAAGGACGGAAAACGCGAGCCTCAACCGCATCAGGCGTAACAGAAGCCTATGAAATAATGTTGGATGAGGTACAGGTGGGTCATATTAAGCTTTATGATATTAGAGCGTTAGTGATCGAAGGAATGCATCCTGACTATTCTTTACTTGGCATGAGCTTTTTAAATCAATTGAACATCGAACGGAAAGATGACCGGATGGATTTAAGAAAGAAGTTTTGAGATAATATTAAATTTTAGATACAAAAAAGCCCCTAAGATAGTTATCTTTAGGGGCTTTTTTATTGATGTTTAGTATCGTCTAGTGTTTAATCGAAACCATGTTTAATCAATGCATAAGCTGAGTGATTATGAATTGATTCAAAGTTTTCTGATTCAATAATATAAGSATTAATACGGTCATCATCATTAAGACGAGCAGCAATATCACGGACAATATCTTCAACAAATTTTGGATTGTCGTAAGCTTTCTCAGTAACAAATTTTTCATCAGGACGTTTTAATAAACCGAAGATTTCACATGATGCTTCTTCTTCGACAATATCAATAATATCTTCAATCCAGATAAAGCTTTCAGCGCGAACAGTAACGGTTACGTGTGAACGTTGATTATGAGCACCGTAGTCTGAAATATTCTTTGAACATGGGCAAAGGCTTGTTACGGGAACAACAACTTTAACCAATACTTCCGTTGTTTTGCCGGTAATCTCACCTAAGAAACTAACTTGATAATCCATCAAGCTTTTCACTTTGCTAATAGGTGCTTCTTTATTAACAAAGTAAGGGAATGCCATTTCAATATAACCAGACTCAGCCTGTAGGCGTTCAGTCATTTGTGGCAGCATTTCACGGAATGATTTTACTGTGATTTCTTGTTCATTTTGGTTGAGGATCTCAACAAAGCGCGACATATGCGTGCCTTTGAACTGATGAGGCAAGTTCACATACATATTAAAGTTAGCAATGGTATTTTGCTCGCCTTTTGAACGGTCGCTTACTTTAATCGGATGTTGAATATCCTTTATGCCGACTTTATCAATGGCAATTTTACGTTTATCTGCAATATTCTGCACATCTTCAATTTCTTCAGCACGGGTTGCTTTTTTATCTGTAGCCATGTTTCTTTTAATCCTCAGAATAACGAACACAGGCGCGATCAGTTTCCCAAAGGGTTACACCTGAAATCTTCGCTGTGTCGATATTTAATGTTTTACTTAAATTTTGGTAAAAATATTGTGCAATATTTTCTGCTGTTGGGTTTATCGTATCAAAAGGAGGGATGTCATTAAGATAACGATGGTCTAATGTTTTTGCTAATTTACGTGTGGCGACTTTGATTGTTTTAAAGTCCATCCCCATGTCATGTTCATTTAATGCGCTGGCAGTTACTTCAACTTCAATTTTCCAGTTATGTCCATGCATGCGACTGCAATCACCCGGATAATCACGTAATGTATGGGCTGAGGCAAAATCTGCCAATATTTTTAAGGTATAGCTCGGGTTCATAGTTGACTATTATACTCGGGAATTAGGTTAAGCGATGCGCTATTATGCCGCAAAATGAGAATGAACAGCATTAATAATGCCTTCAGCATCTAAATCACAGTCGGATAACATTTGTTTATGTTCACCATGATCGATGAATTTATCTGGTAATCCCATGATGATAATGSCTGTTGTATCTTGAATTGACAGTAGGTATTCCGCTACACCACTACCAGCTCCACCCAATTTGGTGTTTTCTTCAATGGTAACAATGAGTTCATGTTCATTAACCATTTTATTTATAACCGCAAGATCAAGCGGCTTAATAAAGCGCATATCAACCACGGATGCATTTAATGTTTCTGCTGCTGCTAATGCCGGCGCTAGCATGGAACCAAATGCCAAAATAGCTGTTTTTGAACCACTTCGTCTGATATTGGCCTTGCCTATTTCTAAGCTGGTCAAATTCGAGTCGATATCAGCACCGGGGCCAGAACCTNGAGRRYANCRGASGRCNGNRKGTCCAKTNNRTAWTGSTWGNMKGTAKTRRGSAWKTNGYCTGCRTYSATYTTCATCAGATGGAGCCATAACCACCATATTAGGGATGCAACGCAGGTAACTTAAATCAAATGTACCCGCATGTGTGGGACCATCTGCACCGACTAAGCCGCCACGATCAATGGCAAACAATACGGATAGGTTCTGTAACGCAACATCATGAATTAACTGATCATAAGCCCGTTGTAGAAAGGTTGAATAGATAGCTACTACAGGATTTTTACCTTCGCATGCCATACCGGCTGCTAAAGTCACGGCATGCTGTTCAGCAATACCAACATCAAAATAGCGTTTAGGAAAGCGTTCTGAAAATTCATTTAAACCTGAACCATCACTCATGGCAGGCGTAATGCCCATTAAGTCATCTGATTCAACCGCCATATCACATAACCATTGTCCAAATACTTGGGTGTAACTGGGGCCAGACGCCTTTTTATTACCTGCGGGTCCAACACCATGATATTTACCAGGCTGTTGTTCAGCAGGTTCAAAGCCTTTACCTTTTTTGGTCACAATATGTAGAAATTGTGGGCCTTTTAATTTTCGTAAATTACTCAGTGTGGCAATTAAGGTATCAAGATCATGGCCATCAATAGGGCCAATATAATTAAAACCTAGTTCTTCAAATAAGGTGCCTGGAACGACCATGCCTTTGACGTGTTCTTCTGCTCGGCGAGCAAATTCCCATGCTTGAGGTAATTTTTCTAATACTTTTTTACTACCTTCACGAGCAGAAGCGTAGGTTTTTCCGGATAAGATACGGGCGAGGTAATTAGACATGCCGCCGACATTTTTAGAGATCGACATTTCATTATCATTAAGAATAACGAGTAGGTTTGCATCTAAATCACCCGCATGAGCTAATGCTTCATAAGCTTGCCCAGCAGTAATAGCGCCATCACCAATAATAGCGACTGCACGACGAGAGCTACCTTCTGCCTGTGAAGCAATTGCCATACCCAATGCCGCACTAATAGAGGTGCTTGAATGGCCGACACCAAAGGTATCGTAAGGGCTTTCGCTACGCTTAGGAAAACCAGATAAACCGCCGGGACGACGCATAGTATTCATTTTATCGCGGCGGCCAGTTAGAATTTTATGCACATAGCTTTGATGGCCTACATCCCATACAAAACGGTCATCAGGAGTGTTAAACACATAATGTAAGGCCAGGGTAAGTTCGGTTACACCCAGGTTTGAAGATATATGGCCACCCGTTTGTTGTACGCTTTCGACGATTAATAAACGAATTTCTTCAGCTAGTTGAGGTAACTGACCTTTATCAAGTTGGCGTAAATCATCAGGACTATTAATTGAATCGAGTAAGCGTTCAGTTGGTTTCGTCATAAAATTAGTTCTTTCGTTGCACTACAAACTGGGCTAACTCTGCCAATCTGTGTGTGTCGTAAGGTAAGTCATCGAGAGCAGCAAGTGCATCATCAATTAAGTCATTTGCTTTTTGTTGTGCTRCCTGYAAACCYAATAAAGCAGGRTAAGTRGGTTTATTAAGTGCAATATCAGCACCTTGTGTTTTTCCTAGTACATCMGTATCAGAWATGACATCAAGCACRTCATCCTGAACYTGAAATGCWAGRCCAATGYWRTAGGCATAGCGATCAAGTTTGSYCAAAACATCMTCAGTWACATKGGSTGATGYTARTGCACCTAATGTGACGCTAGCTCGGATAAGYGCACCKGTTTTAAGTTCGTGCATRGCTTGTAAATCATCAAGGCTTARRGTYTCWCCSACYGATTCTAAATCAATCGCTTGTCCTCCTGCCATGCCATAAAYRCCAGAATGRYGAGCTAATAATTTAATCATTTTTATTTGTTGGGCAGSYGYAACKGTATTATCGCAAAGCGTTTCAAATGCGAGYGTTTGCAARGCATCGCCMACTAATAAKGCGGTCGCATCRTCATAGGCTTTATGACARGTYGCTCGGCCACGGCGCAAATCATCATCATCCATAATCGGCATATCATCATGAACAAGAGAGTAGGCGTGAATCATTTCAACGGCTGAAGCGGGCGCTTCTAATTCAGTTGGATCGGCATTTAATGCTTCACCTGTGGCATACACTAATAAAGCGCGCAAACGCTTGCCACCATTTAGCGTTGAATAGGACATCGCTTCAGCTAAACGTTGTGAGGTGTGCGCCGATAAGGCATCAGACTTCGGTAAACGCTGAGTTAAAGCAATTTCAATCCGTGATTGTTGTTGACTTATCCAGTTTGAAAGCAGCTTGTCTGTCACGATTCAGCCGTATTAGAATCGAAGTCAACTAGGTTAGTTTGGCCCGATTGTTGTAATAGAACCTGTACTTTTTGTTCAGCTGTTTGCAATGCATCTTGGCAGTCTCGGGTAAGTAAGACGCCTTTTTCATAGAGTTTTAGCGATTCTTCTAGGCTAATATCACCTTGTTCAAGACGTGTGACCAGTGATTCTAGCTCGGTTACAGAGTCTTCGTAGTTCAGTTTTTTACGTCTTGCAACCATAACAGTCTCTAAGTGATGAATTTGAATGCTGGCTATTATAAGTGAATCGTAGGGTTATTGCCTACTGGATTGTTTTGATTCAAATCGTTAGGCTATGGTTTTAATTTCTCGTAATGAACCTAGTTGGCTATGCAAAAAATTATTCGTGGATTCCATAATCTACCTACGAAATCGCAAGGCTGTGTAGCAACCATTGGTAATTTTGATGGTGTGCATCTTGGCCATCAATCTGTATTAACCCAACTAGCTATGAAAGGTAATGAGTTAAGCCTACCGGTTATTGCTATTACCTTTGAGCCTCAGCCGAATGAATTTTTTGCACCTGAAAAAGCACCCGCACGCTTAAGCCGTTTTCGTGAAAAAGTGGAAATGCTACGTTGTTATTCGGTTCAGCAACTTTGTGTATTACGATTTAATAAGCAGTTAGCGCAAATGACCGCGGATGACTTTATTCAAAAACTAATTATTGATGGCTTAGCGATTAAATATTTAGTGGTCGGCGATGATTTTAAGTTTGGTAAAAACAGGCAGGGTGACTTTGCATTATTACAGCAGGCTGGAGAGCAACATGGTTTCCAGGTGGTTAATATGCAAACATTTTCTGTTGATAATATTCGTGTAAGCAGCACGCGAATTAGAGATGCTTTAAAACAAGGCGACCTTATGTTAGCTGAAAAGCTATTAGGGCGGCCTTATCGAATGAGTGGCCGTGTCGCACATGGTGATAAGCGCGGCAGAACGATGGGCTTTCCTACTGCCAATATTCATCTTCACCGACGTAAAGTGCCTCTTAGCGGTGTCTATGCTGTGCAATTATTTGGTGTGCAGGGTGAACCTATTCAAGGTGTGGCTAATGTGGGGGTTCGGCCTACATTTGGGGTAAAAAAAGCCTTATTAGAAGTTCATTTGTTTGACTTTAATCGTGATATTTATGGCGAACATGTACAAGTGCACTTTTTACACAAATTACGGGATGAAAAGAAGTTTAGTCATCTCGATGCGCTTATCGAACAAATTGCTATTGATAGCCAGCAAGCGAAAGATTATTTTTCGAAACAATAACTTAGTTAATATCTCAGTCATATACCGCCTATAGCCCCTTAAAATGTGAGGTTATAAAACTTCTATTTAGTCTCCATAGTGTGTAGTATCCACATTGTGGTCAGGGTTAATTCGGAGTGTAATGCGAGTTTTACCATTACGCTAAATGTACTAAGCGACTGAAAAAGAACAGATACTATGCTGGAAAATTATCTTCCCATTTTATTGTTTGTCATTGTAGGCATTATTTTTGGTGTAATGCCGATGCTGGCCGGTTTTGTATTGGGTCCCCGCCGCCCAGATGATCAAAAGCGCTCGCCCTATGAATGCGGCTTTGAGCCTTTTGAAGATGCACATATGAAGTTTGATGTGCGTTATTACCTTGTTGCTATTCTATTTATTATTTTCGATTTGGAAATTGCTTTCCTATTCCCTTGGGCTGTGGTGCTTGATGATATTGGCGTCTTTGGCTTATTAGCCATGTTTCTCTTTTTAGCTATATTAGTTGTCGGCTTTATCTATGAATGGAAAAAAGGGGCGCTGGAATGGGAATAGAAGGTGTGCTGCAAGAAGGTGTAGTCACTACATCGGCAGATAAATTAATTAATTGGGCCAGAACAGGATCGTTATGGCCAATGACATTTGGTTTGGCATGTTGCGCAGTTGAAATGATGCAAGCAGGCGCCTCACGTTATGATTTAGATCGCTTTGGCGTAGTATTTCGTCCTAGCCCTCGTCAAGCTGATGTAATGATTGTAGCGGGAACCTTGGTGAATAAAATGGCTCCTGCATTACGCAAAGTGTATGACCAAATGTCTGAACCGCGCTGGGTTATTTCTATGGGATCATGTGCTAATGGTGGCGGTTATTATCATTATTCCTATGCCGTGGTGCGTGGCTGTGATCGCATTGTTCCGGTTGATATTTATGTACCAGGATGCCCTCCAACAGCCGAAGCCTTGTTATACGGCATCATCCAGTTACAAAAGAAAATTCATAGAACCAATACGATAGCGCGGACGCAAGAGGCGTAATCGTAATGATGAGAGCTGCGTTCAAGAAAACGCTACAGCAACATTTCGCCACACAACTGCTTGATTGTGAGCTGTTACTTGATGAAATCACCTTGCATGTTCCTGCGGAGATGATTGTATCGGTCTGCAAGCAACTACGAGATGACTTTGATTTTTCACTGTTAATTGATTTATGTGCGGTTGATTACTCTGAATACGGCGGTACATCTTGGGAAACCAAAGGTGCTTCTGAGCATGGTTTTAGTCGGGCGGTGTCGGGTGAGGGTAATTCTGAACCGGTTACGGAAGGCTTTCGCTTTGCTGTGGTCTACCACCTGTTATCGATTAAACATAATCAACGTGTTCGATTAAAAGTAAGGCTAGATGCCGAATTACCTATTATTGATAGTGTGGTTGAGGTTTGGAATAGCGCTAACTGGTTTGAACGTGAAGCCTTTGATCTATTTGGTGTTTTATTCGATGGCCATAATGATTTACGCAGAATATTAACCGACTACGGTTTTATTGGTCATCCCTTCCGTAAAGACTTCCCACTGATTGGCAATGTAGAAATGCGTTATGACGAAGAGCAAAAACGGGTGATTTATGAGCCAGTGAGTATTGAAGATAGAACATTAGTGCCTCGTGTAATACGTGATGATAATCGTTATTCGAGAAAAAGATAATGGCTGCGATTAAAAATTACACCTTAAACTTTGGTCCTCAACACCCAGCTGCACATGGTGTTTTGCGGTTGATTTTGGAAATGGATGGTGAAGTCATTCAACGAGCTGATCCTCATATTGGCCTGCTGCATCGAGGTACTGAAAAGTTAGCTGAAACTAAACCCTATAATCAAAATATAGGTTATATGGATCGCTTAGATTATGTGTCGATGTTATGTAATGAACATGCTTATGTTCTAGCGATTGAGAAAATGATCGGTGTGCAAGTGCCGGAGCGAGCTCAATATATTAGAGTGATGTTTGATGAAATAACTCGGGTACTTAATCATTTGATGTGGTTGGGTACACATGGGCTTGATATTGGTGCGATGACGGTCTTCTTATATTGTTTCCGTGAACGTGAAGACTTGATGGATTGTTATGAAGCGGTTTCAGGTGCCAGAATGCACGCCTCTTATTATCGCCCGGGTGGCGTCTATCGTGATTTACCTGATTCGATGGCTAAATATAAAGCCTCAAAATGGCATAGTGAAAAAGAAGTTAAGCAGAAAAATGAAAATCGCGAAGGCAGTTTATTAGATTTTATAGAAGACTTTACCGAGCGTTTTCCTCACTGTGTGGATGAATACGAAACCTTGTTAACTGATAACCGTATTTGGAAACAACGTACCGTTGGTATCGGTGTGGTATCACCTGAGCGCGCATTGCAGCTAGGCTTTACTGGCCCGATGCTACGTGGTTCAGGTATTGAATGGGATTTGCGTAAAAAACAGCCTTATTCGGCTTATGCCAATATGGACTTTGATATTCCTGTCGGTACAGAAGGTGATTGTTATGATCGTTATCTGGTACGGGTTGAAGAAATGCGTCAATCTAACCGTATTATTAAGCAGTGTATTGATTGGCTGCGAGTTAATCCTGGCCCGGTCATTACTAATGATGCCAAAGTTGCACCACCTAACCGTGCTGATATGAAAGAAAATATGGAAGCACTGGTTCACCACTTTAAATTATTTACTGAAGGTTATTGTGTGCCGGAAGGCGAAGCGTATGCCGCAGTTGAGCATCCTAAAGGTGAGTTTGGTATTTATATGGTTTCAGATGGAGCCAACAAACCTTATCGATTGAAAATTCGTGCCCCCGGATTTGTGCATTTATCCGCGATGGATGAAATGGTTAAAGGTCATATGTTAGCCGATGTAGTATCTATTATCGGCACTATGGATATCGTCTTTGGTGAGATAGACCGATGATGTTAACTGGGGATCGCACCGCATTATTTACAGTTGATATTCGTCAGCAATTAGACGAGTGGGTAGCTAAATATCCTGCAGGCCAAAGCCAATCTGCAGTGATCCCAGCCTTACATATTGTACAAGCTGAAAATGGCGGCTGGTTGTCTGAAGCGTTGATGGATGCGGTGGGACTTTATTTAGAGATGCCGGCGATTAATGTGTATGAAGTGGCTACTTTCTACACTATGTTTGATTTAAAGCCGGTAGGCCAAAACAAAATTAATGTCTGCACTAATATTTCCTGCATGTTGAATGGCTCTGAACAGGTAGTGGCACACTTGGAGCAACGATTAGATATTAAACTGGGTGAAACCACCGAAAATGGTAAGTTCACTCTGCGAGAAGTGGAGTGCCTTGGCGCTTGTTGTGGGGCACCGATGATGCAGCTCAATCGTGATTACCATGAAAATCTAACCACTGAAAAAATTGATGCAATTTTGGCGGAGATGAACTGATGGAATTAGATCAAGTTTGTTTCCGTACTCGTCATCTTGATGAACCATGGAGTCTAGCGTCTTATCGCAGTGTGGGGGGGTATGAAGTATTAGAACAAATCCTTGAGCAGAAAACATCACCTGAAGATATTATTGAACAATTAAAAAATTCAGCGTTAAGGGGCCGCGGAGGAGCAGGTTTTCCAACTGGGCTTAAATGGAGTTTTATGCCTCGGCGTTTACCGGGCGATAAATACATTGTCTGTAATTCAGATGAAGGCGAGCCAGGCACCTGTAAAGATCGTGATATTTTACGTTTTAATCCTCATCAAGTGGTTGAAGGGATGATTATTGCCGCCTATACCATTGGAGCTCAACGAGGCTATAACTATATTCGTGGTGAGTTTGTTGAACCATTTGAACGTTTTGAAAATGCGATTGCTGAAGCCAAGGATGCCGGTTATTTAGGCCAAGATATTTTATCATCAGGCTTTAACTTTGAACTTTATACTCAGCCTGGAGCAGGTGCGTATATTTGTGGTGAAGAAACCGCATTATTAGAATCACTAGAAGGTAAAAAAGGTCAGCCACGATATAAACCTCCTTTTCCAGCAGGCTATGGTTTGTATGGCAAACCGACAACGATTAATAACACCGAAACATTAGCCTCTGTGCCGGTTATTTTACAAAAAGGCAGTGATTGGTTTCATGAGTTAGGTACGCCTAATAATGGCGGAAGCAAGATTTTTAGCGTATCAGGCCATATTAATAAACCGGGTAATTATGAAATACCAATGGGTACGCCTTTTTCTGAGTTATTGGCTTTGGCTGGTGGCATACGTGAAGGTCATACCATTAAGGCGGTGATTCCTGGAGGCAGTTCAACTCCCGTTATCCCGGGCGAAGACATGTTAGATGTGCCAATGAATTATGATGGAATCAGCAAAGCAGGCTCCATGTTAGGGGCCGGGTCAGTGATTATTATGGATGACTCAACCTGCATGGTTAAAGCATTAGAACGTATTGCTGAATTTTATTATGAAGAGTCCTGTGGCCAATGTACGCCTTGTCGTGAAGGTACTGGCTGGTTATATCGAGTAGTCAAACGTATTGAACATGGCCAAGGCACACAAGAAGATTTGGATCGTTTAGTTGAAGTGGCTAAAAATATTAATGGCAATACTATCTGTGCATTAGGCGATGCCGCCGCAGCGCCGGTGATTAGTTTTATTAAACATTTTCGTGATGAATTTCAGTTTCATATTGACCATGGCAAGTGTCAGGTAGGGCAAGGGGAGGCTATATCTAAGTCATGAACTCATATCTTGCACTCAGAATGCCCATATTATGCGTTACAAATTTTCGCGATAGTTTACTATCAGGTGCAATTTATGCCTTTAATCTGAACATTCTGAAGCACAATCTATTTCGCCCAGACTTAAATAGAGCCTCCCAATAATGGTTAATATAGAGATTGATGGCATTCCACTCAAAGTGGATTCAAGCAAAATGATTATTCAAGCGGCTGATGAAGCAGGCATTGATATTCCTCGTTTTTGTTATCACAAGAAATTGTCTATCGCCGCTAACTGCCGCATGTGTTTAATTGAAGTCGAGCAATCACGTAAAGCCTTACCTGCTTGTGCAACGCCGGTGACAGAAGGCATGAAAATATTCACTCATTCTGAAGTAGCTATTGCAGCTCAACGTGGTGTGATGGAGTTTTTATTGATTAATCATCCGCTTGATTGTCCGATCTGTGATCAAGCTGGAGAGTGTGAATTACAAGATATGTCAATGGGCTATGGCCCAGGAATAAGTCGTTTTAATGAAGGCAAACGGGTAGTTAAAGATAAAGACATTGGCCCATTAATTAATACCGATATGACACGGTGTATTCACTGTACACGTTGTGTTCGTTTTGGTGATGAGATTGCCGGTATTAAAGAAATGGGCTCAACAGGCCGTGGCGAACATATGGAGATAGGCACCTATATCGAGAAAAGTGTCGCCTCTGAACTATCAGGCAATATTATTGATTTATGTCCTGTTGGTGCTTTGACATCGAAACCGTTTCGTTATCGTGCTCGTGCGTGGGAATTAACAGCACATCCTTCAATTGCACCACATGATGCAGTGGGCTCAAATATTGAGTTTCATACTCGGCGTAATGAAGTGATGCGAGCGGTACCGCGTGATAATGAACAATTGAATGAAACCTGGTTGTCCGATCGTGACCGTTTTAGTTATTTAGGCTTGGCTCACGAGCAACGTGCAAGCGTTCCGATGATAAAACAGCAGGGTGAGTGGCGACAAACAGATTGGCAAACAGCATTAGAATTTTCCATTGAGGGTTTAGAAGAAGTAAAACGTAAACACGGTGTTGAGCAAATTGCTGGCTTATTATCGCCGACGGTAACATTAGAAGAATCCTATTTATTTCAAAAATTATTACGTGGTATCGGTGCTACACATATTGATCACCGCCTACGCCAACAAGACTTTTCAGCAAGCGATGCTGTTTATCAAAAACAAGCACTGTGTTTGGCTGACCTTGAACAGAGTCAGGATATCGTTTTAATTGGCTGTAATATTCGAGCAGAGCAACCGATAATGGCTCACCGAATTAGACAAGCTGCCTTACAAGGTGCATCGGTGACTAACCTTAACTTTATGTCATTAGATTTACTGATAGATAATGTATTGCAGATAACCGTTGATGCTCAGGGTTTATTAAGCACATTATCAGGGGTGGCAAAAGCATTGCTTTCTTTAGCTAATGATAAAGAGCAGCAGTGGGCTGAATTATTAGATGTGGTAACGCCTTCAGCACAAGAGCAGACTATGGCCATGCGTTTAGCTAATGCCAGTCAGGCTCATTTATTAGTAGGTGCTTTGGCTAATAATCATCCTCAAGCAAGTAAAATTAAAGTGTTGGCGGATTTAATTGCCCGCTTAAGTAACAGCCAGATGATAGTCATACCTAATGCTAATTCAACGGCATTAACCTTGGCAGAATCCTTATTTGAGGGTAAAGAGCTTAGTTTTAATGCCCAGCAAGTCTGGCAGCAAAAGTTACGTGCTTATGTATTATTGAATGTAGAAGCTGAATTAGATTGTGCTGATCCTATAGCGGCTCAATATGCCTTACAACAAGCTAGTTTTGTTGTGGCGATGAATAGTTATGTTACTGATCAAGTATTAGCTAATGCTGATGTTATTTTACCGATAGCTAGTTTTGCTGAGACTTCAGGTACTTTTATCGGTATTGATCAGCAGTGGCAAAGTTTTAGTGGTGCAGTAGCAGCCAAAGGGGAGAGTCGTCCTGCTTGGAAAGTGTTACGTGTATTAGCTAATATCGCCAAATTGACTGACTTTGATTATGTTTCATCTCAAGATGTGCGTGATGAAATTAGAGATAAGTTTAAGCGAGCGTCAGTGGTCAAACAATCGGTATTAGTGCCTGATGATTTAAGTTCAGACTATGATTTGATGACTATTTCTGAAATACCGATGTATCGCGGTGACGCTATAGTAAGACGAAGCGAAGCCTTACAACAAACGGCTGAAAACAAGCAGTCTTTATATGCCCGAATGAATGCCGCAGAGGCCGAAAAACGAGGCATACTTGATGGCGATGAAATTGAAGTAATTGATTCAACACAGAGCGACAATCGCTGTGAAGTTGAATTTGAATGTGACGATACCATTGCTGATGGCTGTATTTATATCGCTGCTGCAATTGATGAAACGGCATCATTAGGCATGGCTTTTACCAATGTAATCGTACTGCCTGTGCAACGAGTTAAGCCATGATTGACACTATCAGCACTATGATTACATGGGTAACAGAGCAGACTGTGCTTTATACAATAATTAAGATTGTAGCGATCATTGTGCCGCTTATGTTGGGTGTCGCCTATCTGACATTAGCCGAACGTAAAGTAATTGGTTTTATCCAAGTACGTATTGGTCCAAATCGAGTGGGCCCTTGGGGATTATTACAACCGATTGCCGATGGTATGAAACTCGCTTTAAAAGAGATTATTCTTCCCTCAAAATCAAACTTATATTTATTCTTAGTCGCACCAGTATTAGCCATTGGCCCTGCTTTAGCAGCATGGGCAGTGATGCCATTTGATGCCACATTAATATTGGCTGATATTGATGCCGGTTTGCTTTATATTTTAGCGATTACCTCAATGGGGGTATACGGCATTGTGATTGCTGGCTGGGCCTCAAATTCACGTTATGCTTTTTTGGGAGCCTTACGCTCAGCAGCACAAGTAGTGTCATATGAAATTGCCATGGGTTTTGCTTTAGTCGGCGTTTTAATTGCAGCGGGTAGCTTGAATTTAGGTGAAATAGTCTTAGCTCAACAGGGAGGAATATTATATTGGTATTGGTTGCCTTTATTTCCTTTATTTATAGTCTATTTTATCTCGGGCGTGGCCGAAACAAATCGAGCACCATTTGATGTATCGGAAGGGGAGTCTGAAATTGTAGCCGGCTTCCATGTTGAATATTCAGGTATGGCCTTTGCGGTATTTTTCTTGGCTGAATATGCCGATATGATTTTAATTTCAATGCTGGCGGCAGTGATGTTTGCGGGTGGTTGGTTATCACCTTTCCAAGGTATTCCCGGCTTAGAAAGTTTATTTTCATGGGTGCCGGGTATTGTGTGGTTATTAATTAAAACCGCAATGTTCCTTTTTCTATACCTATGGTTCAGAGCCACATTTCCTCGTTATCGTTATGATCAAATTATGCGCTTGGGTTGGAAAGTGTTTATTCCGGTGACATTAGTATGGTTAGTGGTCGTGGCGACGGCTCAAGTGTTTGATATTGGCCCCTGGTTCACCGAGGCAGCATCATGAAACAGAGTTTTAAACAAAGCGTGATACATTTTATTAAAAGCTTTCTTTTATGGGAATTGTTAGTCGGTTTAAAACTAACAGGTCGTTACTTGTTTGCTAAGAAGATAACGGTGCAATATCCAGAAGAAAAAACACCTCAATCTCCTCGGTTTAGAGGATTACATGCTTTACGTCGTTATCCTAATGGTGAGGAACGCTGTATTGGTTGTAAATTATGTGAGGCGACGTGTCCTGCCTTGGCCATTACCATTGATACCGAACCACGTGATGATGGTACTCGCCGAACTACACATTATGAAATTGATTTATTCAAGTGTATTTTTTGTGGCTTTTGTGAAGAATCATGCCCCGTTGATGCCATTGTTGAAACTCGCGYATTTGATTATCACTTTGAAAACCGAGGTGAAAATCTTATGGGTAAAGAAAAGCTATTAGCGATGGGTGATAAATATGAAGATGAAATAGCCGCTGATCGTGCTGCTGATGCGAGGTATAGATAATGGAGCAGATGATGTTTTATTGTTTTGCTGCCATTTTATTATTCTCAGCCACCATGGTGATCACGGTTAGAAACCCTGTTCGGGCTGCTTTATTTTTGATTTTGGCTTTTTTCACCAGTGCCGCTATTTGGTTAATGTTAGAAGCAGAGTTCTTAGCACTGACGTTAGTATTGGTCTATGTCGGTGCCGTAATGGTGTTATTTCTTTTTGTGGTGATGATGTTAGATATTGATTTATCTCCCTTACAAGAGGGCTTTACTCAGTATTTAACATTAGGAATTATTGTTGCAACATTAATCACTATTGAGATGGTGGCCGTATTAGGGGCCGCTAATTTTGGTTTAGATGTCGTGCCCATACCTTCTGCACATCCTGATGGCTACAGTAATACCAAAGAAATCGGCCTATTACTGTATAGCGTTTATGTATATCCGTTTGAGCTAGCATCAGTGATTTTAACGGTGGCTATTATCGCGGCAATAACCCTGACATTACGGCCAAAGAAAAGTAAATTCCAAGATGTATCTCAGCAAGTGAAAGTACGTAAAGAAGATCGCTTACGTATAGTCAAAATGGCGGTAGTGAAGCCTGAAGAGGAAGAGTCATGATTGCATTATCAGACTTCCTTATCCTCGGCGCATTGTTATTCAGCTTATCGATTGCCGGTATTTTTATTAACCGGAAAAATATCATTATTTTATTGATGTGTATTGAGTTGATGCTATTGGCTGTGAACTTGAACTTTATTGCTTTTTCTCATTATTCATCCGATATTTCAGGGCAGATATTTGTCTTTTTCATCTTGACTGTGGCAGCAGCTGAAGCGGCCATTGGTCTCGCTATTTTGGTAGTGTTGTTTAGAAATAAACATACCATTAATGTGGCTGACTTAGATCAGTTGAAAGGCTAATGATGATGCATTTAAACCAAACATTATTGCTTATGATTGTCTTAGCGCCGTTAATCGGTAGCATTATTGCGGGATTGTTTGGAAAACAAGTAGGCAAGCAAGGCGCTCATCGTGCTGCTATTGCGGGTGTTGGCGTCGCGTTTGTTTTATCGACATGGGTGCTGAAATTGGTAATGGATGGTGAATTGTATAACCAATCCTTATATCAGTGGATGCAGGTAGGTAGTCTAAGCTTTGAAGTCGGCTTTATGATTGATGCATTGACCGCAATGATGATGGTAGTAGTAACCTTTGTATCCCTAATGGTACATATTTATACCGTGGCTTATATGGAAGAGGATGCGGGCTATGCTCGATTCTTTAGCTATATTTCACTGTTTACCTTCTCGATGCTGGTGCTGGTTATGGCAAATAACTTTATGCAGCTGTTTTTCGGTTGGGAAGCGGTTGGCTTAGTGTCTTATTTATTAATTGGTTTTTGGTATAAAAAACCAACCGCTATTTACGCCAATTTAAAAGCATTCTTAGTCAATCGAGTAGGGGATTTTGGTTTCTTACTCGGTATTGCAGGGGTATTGATGTATGCCGGAAGTTTAGATTATGTTGAAGTATTTGCTCAGGTACCGACAATCTCTGAAAAAACAATGGTGATTTTTYCAGACTATGAATGGTCTGCGATGACGGTTATTTGTATTTTGTTATTTATTGGTGCCATGGGTAAATCAGCCCAAGTACCCTTACATGTGTGGCTACCTGATTCTATGGAAGGGCCTACACCGATATCAGCGTTGATCCATGCTGCGACCATGGTAACCGCAGGGATCTTTATGGTGACGCGTATGTCGCCTTTATTTGAGTTCTCTGAAACAGCGCTTTCCTTTGTACTCATTATTGGTGCCATTACTGCTTTATTTATGGGCTTTTTGGGCTTAATTCAAAATGATATTAAACGGGTTATTGCTTATTCCACTTTATCGCARTTAGGTTATATGACGGTAGCATTAGGTGCCTCAGCTTATGCCGCGGGTGTATTCCATTTAATGACCCATGCTTTTTTCAAAGCACTGTTATTCCTCGGAGCAGGTTCAGTGATTATGGCCATGCACCATGAGCAAGATATACGCAAAATGGGCGGCTTGAAAAAATATATGCCAATTACCTATTGGACCGGATTAATTGGCACCTTGGCATTAATAGGCTTCCCTGGGCTAGCAGGTTTCTTCTCCAAAGATTCTATTATTGAAGCAGTATCAAGCTCGACGATTGCGGGTAGTGGCTTTGCCTATTTTGCCGTCATTGTTGGTGTATTTATTACCGCACTTTATAGCTTTAGACTGTTTTTCTTAGTTTTCCATGGTCCAGAACGTTTTGAGCATCATCATGGTCATGCTCCACATGAATCACCAAAAGCGGTAACCATTCCATTAATTTTATTAGCTATTCCCTCTGTTGCAGCTGGCTATTTATTAGGGCCGATGGTGTTTGGTGATTTCTTTGGCAATGCGATTATTGTGCATAGTGAACATGATGTCTTAGCGCATCATGCAGAAAGCTTTCATGGCGTGATGGGTTTCTTGATTCATGGCTTGTTTGGCTTACCTTTCCTATTAGCCATGGCTGGTTTAGCTACGGCGTACTATTTATATATTAGACGACCTGAATTACCAGCGAAAATACAGCAGAAGTTTAGTTGGCTGCACTCTATATTAGATAAAAAATATGGCTTTGATGATTTTAATCAAACCGTCTTCGCTGGAGGAAGTAGAAAAATAGCAGCATTGTTATGGAAAGTAGGCGACCAAGTTCTGATTGATGGTGCCGTCGTCAATGGTAGCGCCAAGCTGGTGGGCTTTTGTTCGAAAACATTACGCCATATGCAATCAGGCTATTTATATACCTATGCCTTTGCCATGATTATAGGTCTTTACCTATTACTCACCTTATTTGTGGCGGAATAGCACTGCAATGATTACTCACTTTTCACTATTAAGCATACTTATTTGGTTACCTATTTTAGGCGGTATCATCCTGTTAATTAAAGGTGATGATGGATGGACTCGACCATTGGCCTTGTTGTTTGCAGGATTAAGTTTTGTCTTATCGCTAGGCTTGTATATCGGCTTTGATATGACCACTGCTCAAATGCAGTTTGTTGAATATATACCGTGGATCAGTCGTTACGACATTTATTATTATCTTGGTATTGATGGCTTCTCGATGCCGTTAATTATTTTAACCACATTTTCAACCGTGGTGGTGGTGGTGGCAGGCTGGCAAGTCATTCAAGATAGAGTGAACCAATATATGGCTGCATTTTTGATTATGTCAGGTTTGATGACAGCCGTTTTTTCAGCCTTAGATGCTATTTTGTTTTATGTGTTTTTTGAAGCGATGTTGRTCCCGCTTTTTCTAGTAATTGGTATCTGGGGCGGGCCTAATCGAGTTTACGCCACCATTAAATTCTTTTTATATACCTTATTCGGTTCAGTATTTTTATTATTAGCCTTACTTTATTTGCATCATATCGCTGGCAGCTTTTCGATTTTAGATTATCACCAGGTTAGTCTGTCAATGCAGGAACAAATCTGGTTGTTCTTAGCCTTTTTATTGGCTTTTGCAGTTAAGGTGCCAATGTGGCCGGTGCATACTTGGTTGCCCGATGCCCATGTTGAAGCTCCTACCGGCGGCTCGATCATCTTAGCCGCTATAACCTTAAAAATAGGCGGCTATGGTTTTATTCGTTTTGCTTTACCGATCACACCTGATGCCAGTATGGCCCTTGATTGGTTAGTGATTGGCCTTTCATTAACCGCCGTGGTTTATATCGGTTTTGTGGCACTGGCACAATCTGATTTGAAGAAATTAATTGCCTATTCAAGTATCGCTCATATGGGCTTTGTCACCTTGGGTTTATTTATCGTGTTTAGGCTTATGGCTAACTCTGACATAGGTGTTGGTAATGGCGCCGTATTAGCCATAGAAGGCGCCATGGTACAGATGATCTCTCATGGTTTTATTGCCGCGGCGATGTTTTTATCTGTGGGTGTGTTGTATGACCGAATGCATACCCGAGAAATAAGTGCTTATGGCGGTGTAGCCAATAAAATGCCGATGTTTACTGGTTTTGTGGTGTTTTTTGCTATGGCCAATGCGGGTTTGCCGGGAACCTCGGGCTTTGTTGGTGAATTCATGGTTATTTTAGCCGCGTTCCAAGCCAATTTTTGGTATGCCTTTTTAGCGGCCACCACATTAATTCTAGGTGCAGCCTATAGCTTATGGATGGTTAAGCGGGTTATGTTTGGTGAGATAGCCAATGAAAATGTGGCTCAATTAAAAGACATTAATCGCCGTGAATTTATGTTGTTAGCCAGTTTAGCGATTATTGTCCTAGCTTTTGGTCTTTGGCCTGCACCCGTAATAGATATTATGCATAGCTCAGTTGAACAGTTATTAATTCATATTTCACAGTCGAAGATCTAATTCAATGACATCTTATATAGACAATATCGCTTTAGCCTTACCAGAACTGTTTATCTTGTTCATGGCCTGCGTCATTTTATTAGTGGTGGCATTTGCAGGTAAAAAAGAGGCCAGTTTCGCTTATGGTCTAAGCCAGTTCACGCTTGCAGTAACGGCATTATTAATTTATCTAGGCATGGCCGGTGAGAGCGGTTTTACCTTTAGTGATAGTTATATTAAAGATCCATTAAGCGATATATTAAAGCTAGCGATCTGTCTAATTAATATGGTGGTATTACTTTATTCAACCAGCTATCTAAAACAACGCCAGTTATTTAAAGGTGAATATTATGTGCTGGCTATATTTTCTACCTTAGGCATGATGGTATTGGTATCGGCCTATCATTTAGTGACGATATACCTTGGACTAGAGCTGATGTCATTGTGTCTATATGCCATGGTGGCAATGCATCGAGACTCAAGTATTGCCACAGAAGCGGCAATGAAATATTTCATTTTAGGTGCCATTGCATCGGGTATGTTGTTATACGGTATGTCGATTATTTATGGTGCCACCGGAAGCTTATCGATAAATATTATTGCCGAAAGGGTCTCGGCAGGTGATTTAGACCAGACAGTACTTAGTTTTGGATTAGTCTTTTTAATTATTGGCATCGGTTTTAAATTAGGCGCGGTGCCATTTCATATGTGGTTGCCTGATGTGTATCAAGGCGCCCCTACGGCTGTTACATTATTTATTGCTGCTGCACCTAAGGTCGCTGCATTTGCGATGATGATACGCTTGCTGGTGGATGGCTTAGCTGATGCCCATCAACATTGGCAAGGAATGCTGATAATGTTAGCTGTATTATCAATGATTATCGGTAATGTCATTGCGATAGCCCAAACCAATTTAAAACGTATGTTGGCGTATTCAACCATTTCACATGTCGGCTTTATCTTATTAGGGGTTTTATCTGCAACTCAAGCGGGCTACTCTGCATCGTTATTTTATGTTCTGGTTTATGCATTAATGAGCTTAGGTGCATTCGGCATGATTATTTTAATGAGCCGTAATGGGTTTGAAGCAGAACAAATTGAAGACTATAAAGGCTTAGCTCAGCGTAATCCGTGGTTTGCATTGATGATGATGTTACTTATGTTCTCAATGGCGGGTATTCCTCCGCTGGTGGGGTTTTATGCCAAACTAACCGTTATCCAATCTATTATTGATATTGAGTTGATTTCTGTTGCCGTGGTCGCAGTGTTAATGTCAGTCATCGGTGCATTTTATTATTTACGGATTATTAAAGTGATGTACTTTGATAAGGAATCTGGACAGCACGCTTTATCGGCACCGCTGGATATGAAAATCATGTTTAGTGTTAATGTATGCACTATTTTTATATTAGGCATCTTCCCAGGTGCATTACTGGCGTTATGCTCAGGTATTTTTTCTTAAAGGTTTTATTGTGAATTCTCTTTTACTGTTAATTGTATTTATCGTGCTGGCTAATTTACCGTGGATAACTGAACGTGCACTTTTAGTTTTTCCTTTAAATGAAGTTAAAAGTGTATGGATAAGATTAGTTGAATTAATTGTTTTTTATGTAGTGGCATTATTGATTGCGATTGCAGCTGAAATACAATTTTCGGGTGAAGTATCTCCCCAGCATTGGGAGTTCTTTACCACTACCATTTGTATGTTCTTAGTCTTTTCTGTTGTGGGCGTGGTCTATCGTTACCAATGGCTAGCAATGAAACAGAAAGCTAATTAAGCGCTGAAGTGCGCAAAAGAAGATTAAATTCTTATCTCTAAAATTAAGTGAGCTGAGCAATAAGGGATATGTAGCAGTATTCTAGCCACTTAATATGCATGAAGCCTTAAATTTGGTTTAAAATACGCCGTTTATTTACGTGTTTTACGACACCTTATTAATTTAGAGACGGAACAATGGCAGCTGACTTATCCAAGTATAGAAACATTGGTATTTTCGCGCATGTAGATGCGGGTAAAACCACCACAACAGAGCGTATCTTAAAACTAACCGGTAAAATCCATAAAGTCGGTGAAGTTCATGATGGTGAATCAACAATGGATTTCATGGATCAGGAAGCTGAACGTGGAATAACCATCCAATCAGCGGCCACTACCTGTGAATGGGACGGTCATCGTTTAAATGTTATCGATACACCGGGTCACGTGGATTTCACAATTGAAGTTTACCGTTCTCTAAAAGTATTAGATGGTGGTGTGGGTGTATTTTGTGGTTCAGGTGGTGTAGAGCCTCAATCAGAAACTAACTGGCGCTATGCCAATGAGTCTGAAGTTTCTCGTATTATCTTTATTAATAAACTAGATCGTATCGGTGCTGATTTTTTCCGTGTTGTGAAACAAGTGAAAGAAGTCTTGGGCGCGAACCCATTAGTAATGGTTCTACCTATCGGTATCGAAGATGACTTTATCGGTTGTGTTGATTTGTTAACCCGTAAAGCGTGGATATGGGATAACGAAGCTGACACAATGGATTTCCGTATTGAAGAGCCACCTGCTGATATGGCCGATCTAATCGAAGAATACCGTGAAATGTTAGTCGAAACTGCTTTAGAGCAAGACGATGACTTAATGGAAAAATACCTTGAAGGTGAAGAGCCTTCAATTGATGACCTTAAAAAATGTATCCGTCAAGGTACATTAACAATGGACGTTTTCCCAACATACTGTGGTTCAGCCTTTAAAGATAAAGGTGTTCAAATGATTTTGGATGCAGTTGTCGATTATCTCCCAAGCCCAACTGAAGTTAAACCACAACCAGAAGTTGATGAAGAAGGTAATGAAACGGGTGAACACGCCGTTGTAACTATTGACGGTCCTTTGCGTGCTTTAGCATTCAAAATTATGGATGATCGTTTTGGTGCATTAACCTTTATTCGTATCTATTCAGGTGTGTTAAACAAAGGTGATACTGTTCTAAATACCTTCACAGGTAAAACAGAACGTGTTGGCCGCATGGTAGAAATGCATGCTGATGATCGTAATGAATTAAGCTCTGCTCAAGCGGGCGATATCATTGCTATTGTAGGAATGAAAGATGTGCAAACAGGTCACACATTATGTGATCCTAAACACCCAACAACATTAGAGCCAATGGTATTCCCAGATCCAGTTATCTCGATTGCTATTTCACCTATCGATAAAGCAAGTACAGAAAAAATGGGTATTGCTATCGGTAAAATGATTAAAGAAGATCCTTCTTTCCGTGTTGAAACTGACCAAGAAAGTGGCGAAACAATCATTAAAGGTATGGGCGAGTTACATTTAGATATTAAAGTTGATATCTTAAAACGTACTCATGGTGTTGAAGTAACAGTAGGTGCTCCACAAGTAGCTTACCGTGAAACAATTACTAAGAAAATCGAAGACAGCTACACTCATAAGAAACAATCAGGTGGTTCAGGTCAGTTTGGTAAGATCGAATACATTATCGAGCCAGGCGAGCCAGGTTCTGGTTTTGAATTTGAATCAACTGTAACCGGTGGTTCAGTACCTCGTGAATTCTGGTCTGCTGTAGAAGCCGGCTTTAAGAAAATGATGGGTCGTGGTGTATTAGCTGGATTCCCTTGTTTAGACTTTAAAGTAACGTTATTTGATGGTGCTTTCCATGCCGTGGATTCATCAGCAGTTGCGTTTGAATTAGCAGCGATGGCAGCATACCGTCAATCAATGCAAAAAGCGGGTCCACAATTAATGGAACCAATCATGAAGGTGGATGTATTTACACCGGAAGATCATGTTGGTGATGTAATTGGTGATCTTAATCGTCGCCGCGGAATGATCAAATCACAAGAAGCTACACCAACAGGTGTGCGTATTACAGCTGAAGTAGCATTGAGTGAAATGTTTGGTTACATTGGTTCTTTACGTACAATGACATCGGGTCGTGGTCAGTTCTCTATGGAGTTCTTACAATACAACCCTTGTCCGCGTAACGTTGCTGAAGAAGTAATTAAAGAAGCTAAAGAACGTGACGAAGCTAAGAAAAAATAACATGTAATTAAACTTACATTGTTTGAATAAGAAAAAGGGCTAATTTTTAATTAGCCCTTTTTTTATGCCTGTATACCCGTTACCATTTAAGCTGCCTATTTTTAATGGCTATAATGGATGGGCTAACAAGGCATAATAGTGATGTAATAGTTGTTTTATTGCTCGATATTATAACGCCGCTAGCGTATTCAGTATGAGTACTAAAAGCATGCATGCTGATTGGTCACGGGTATCGTGTTTATTATTTAGCTATAAAAGTAGAGTGGAGTAAATTTCACAGATGGTAATAGGCAATATAAAGGTATCAACAATTAAAATGACTTTGCTTCTTCGACTGTTATTTTTTGCCACATTGGCGAGTTTATTAACTGCTTGTGGTGGAGGCTATCACGCTACTCAACCAAGTACAGTTTCAGCTTCTAGTTCGCTGGTAAGTGAACAGTTGTATAGTCAACACCAAGAATGGCAGGGCACACCTTACCGCTATGGCGGCTTAGATAAAGCCGGTATAGACTGCTCTGGATTTGTGTATCTGACCTTTAAGCAACGCTTTGATTTTGGCTTTCCCCGCACCACGCAAGATCAAGTAACACAAGGTAAGAAAATTGCAAAATATGATCTTCAATCCGGTGATTTAGTATTTTTCAAAACAGGCTGGAAAGTCCGCCATGTGGGGATTTATATTGAAAATGGTCAGTTTCTTCATGCATCAAAAAGCAAAGGCGTTATTATTTCGTCTCTGGAGAATGTCTATTGGAAAAAGGCCTATTGGCAATCGCGTCGGGTGTTATACCCGTGACCAATCAAAATGTAGATTTATAGCACGCATACTAAATACGCACTAAAAACTGCACTTTGAATGATAAGGGCGATAGATTAAGCTATAACTACCTATAAGCCTAAAGCGTCAAACTCAGCTTCTTTTTGATCTCTATCTAATGCCGCCAAGATATTTTGCATATCTTCAGGCATATCAACACGCCATGAAACTTCTTGGTCAGAACCTGGATGAATAAAGCCTAACAAGCCTGCATGTAGTGCTTGTCGTCTAAATCCTTGCAATGCTTCCTTAGTGGCTTCACTCGCACCTTTAGGTAGACGTAAACGACCACCATAAACAGGATCACCTAATAAAGGATAGCGGATATGTGCCATATGGACGCGAATCTGGTGAGTCCGACCTGTTTCAAGCTTACAACGAATGTGAGTATGAGCACGATAACGTTTTTCAACACGGTAATGAGTGATGGCCGGTTTACCTGCACCGGTAACCGCCATACGCTTACGATCAATAGGATGACGGCCTACATTTTCATCAACCGTTCCACCTGATGTCATCACACCCATTGCAATAGCTTGATACTCACGTAATACACTGCGATCTTGTAACTGAAGCACCAACGAATTATGGGCGATTAGCGTTTTAGCTATCATCAGCAGGCCGGTGGTACCTTTATCGATACGATGCACTATACCGGCACGAGGAATACCTTCCAACTGTGGAGCATGATTAAGTAAGGCATTAACCAAAGTACCATTATGGTTACCTGCACCAGGGTGCACCACCATACCGGCTTCTTTATTAATGATTAATACATCATCATCTTCATGAATAATATCTAGAGCAATATTTTCAGCAGTCCATGTTTCATCTACTTTTTCTATCGTCGCATTAATAATCACATGCTCACCACCGAGCACAGAGTCACGAGGACGCACCTGTTGCTTATCAAGGGTGACATAACCTGCTTTAATCCATTTAGTTAACTGGCCACGCGAGTAGTCAGGAAATAAATGAGCAAGGGCTTGATCGAATCGCATGCCAGCAGATTCATCAAGGATAAAGCCTTCAAGTTGTAACAATTCAGACATGGAGTGGTATTCTTTAATGTAAATGAACGGCTATTATAACGTATTAAAAAAGTTCTTTATTGTCTTAAAAATCTGGGTTCGGTTAAGGCTATAAAAAATAGACTGTTCGTGCCTGATACAGGTTTAGTCATTAATGATTATCAAAGTATATTACGCGGCATGCTTCATTGATGATAAGGATAAAATCGAGAATATAAAATATCAACGATGAACGGAGTGGCTGACGTTGTTCAATTAATAATTGATGGTTGAAATGTATCGTATTTTATTGTGTTGACAGGAATATCTAGTTAGGCGATGCTTAGACCTTATTTGCCACTTAATTTGCTCTCTGTTTGGCCTTAATGCGCCTAGGTTAGATTGGCCATATTTAGTATTTTTCTATTGTTTCAATAAGATAATTCCTTATTTATGAAAGTTAGAGCAGAATTAGAAGGTGGCCTACTTAATAATTGTTATAAGGCCACTGGCCTTATAAACATACTGTTAGGTTTAAAATGAGAATATTTATAACCATTTTAGTGAGTATTGTTATTACCTCATGCTCTAAGCTCACGCCAGAACAAGTTGCACAAACTGAGCAATGTTATGGCGGTAATTATTCCAAATATCTAAATGGTAGGTCTTCAGATTATTCATCTGAACTGACTATTCCTGAGTCGGAATGGCTAGTATTTCGTGAAAAATTAGAAGTATTTTCAAGTGAACATAATTTGAATATTTACTTTGACGTTCAAAAAACGTTCGGCTGGTATTCTTCTTCGATTTGTTCCAGCGACGGCTTATACTTAAATATTTATAGTTTAAATATCGATTCTAATGAGCCTTTTGCTCCTTTCCATATAACATTGTATGCATATAAAGATAGGGAAAAATGGATTCGATTTTCAAAATTATTGGAGTCATTCCTCATTAAAAACTGGAAAGAATATTACAATGGTAAACCTGTATGGACTTCCGACCTTAGGCAGGGTTGAATCAAACCTAACAAATAGCTCCTGCTGACATTTTACTCCGTTGCCAATTTTGTGTTAAATAACACAAAATCACCAACTCTATAAAATGCAGCAGAGCAAAGCGTTAGCAAGCAAAGCTGAGTTTTATCGATTAATTGATATATTAATAAACCTTACTTATTACCTAATAGAGGTGCTATGTGTTTGGAATCGTAAAAAAGTCTACGTTAATAGCTGTTCAAAAACAGCTAGAGAAAGAAATAGAGAAACTAGAATCACCTAAAGTCAAAGATGCGCTCAAGATGCTCAATCTTGAGTCCCGTATTAAGGAACTCAAAAGTGAAGAAATTAATGTATTAAAGCGAATTGAAGTATCTAAAGCCGAAGCTATTGATATTTTATCTACTGCAGAGAATGAAGCAAACATTCTTAAGGGAAAGATAATCTCCGATACTCAGCGAGAATGCAATCGACTAATCGAGAGTGCAGAAGCTGATAGTCAGAAAGCATTAAAGGGAATTGAAATATCTAAAACTGAAGCTATTGAGATTTTAACTACTGCAAAAAATGAAGCAAACCTTCTTAAGGAAAAGACAATCGCTGATGCTCAGCGAGAATGCAATCGGCTAATCGAGAATGCAGAAACTGATAGTCAGAAAGCATTAAATGGAATTGAAATATCTAAAACCGAAGCTATTGATATTTTAACTACTGCAAAAAATCAAGGGGTCAGTAAAATCAAGGGGTCAGCGAACTTGATTTTTAATGAATTTTACTGCTCTGGGATTTCAATTATAATTTCTGACATTTAGGGCAGTAAAATGTCGCTCTTTGTGCATCTTTATAATGTTTTATC